>NZ_JAUSZN010000001.1:4347500-4680000 GCF_030817595.1 Neobacillus niacini | reverse complement strand
GGTTTGACAATATAATCAACCGCTGCAATTTCAAAAGCCTCAACTGCAAACTCATCATACCCAGTAATAAAAATAACCTTCACATTGGGACAAAACGACAGACATTCTCTTATTGCCTTTACCCCATTTTTCTTTGGCATATTAATATCTGTCAGAACAAGATCCGGTTTCTTTACCATCACCTTCTCCACCAGTTCTTCGCCGTTCTCACACTGCCCGACTAGCTGAAAATCTGGCAGGTCGCTGATGAAGTATTTCATAATCTCGAGTGAAGCTAGATTATCATCTGCTAATAACACTTTAATTGGATTCATTCGCAAATTCCTCCGTTAATTACGTAACCAAAAGCTACATCCTTCACATTTCATCACACTTATAATCATACCAAAATCACATACCACTTCAGAGGAAACCTGGTATTTGATAAAAAATACCTGGTTTTTTGGGATTTTGTTAAAAAATGTAGATTTTTTGCGGGTGGAATTAATCATATCTTCGATAGTTTGCTATAATGAATAGGAAAAATCTATTAAGTATGGGGGTATATGGATGAAGTATTTTTTCACAGGCCTTTGGGGGTTAGTATGTTTAAGTGTGCTTGTGTATGGTCATATCCATTGGAATAAGGAGACAGCCGCCAATGCAGTCGCATCGACACCAGTAGTCCAACAGCAGGATTCACAGGAGTCCAATGAAGTGAACTTTGATCAATACTTGGCCCTTGCGGCGAATTGGCCCGAAACTGCTAAGCAGTCATTTAAGCAAGCCTTGGAAAGTGAGCAGCCCTTTAAAATCCTCTTTGTCGGGACAACCGCAAATCAATGGGAGGCAGAAGTCACTCAACGATTAACGGAAAATTACGGAAGTGAACATATTACTACAGCTATACATACATACGAACAGACATCAAAGGATATCGTTTTAGAAAATAAGCAGCTGGAGTTAGCAACTGAGAAAGCACAGGTCGTGGTCATTGAGCCGTTTTTGCTGAACGATAACAACAAAGTTAAAATAGATGTTACATTGGAAAATTTAACGAAAATGATTGCGGAGATTAAGGCTACAAACCCAGACACTACCTTTATCCTGCAGCCATCGTATCCAATCTATCTTCCGAAGTATTATTCTGATCAGGTGGAATCTTTAAAGGAATATGCTGCAGCAAACAACATCACCTATCTTGACCATTGGACTGCATGGCCAGCAAGTAATAATCCAGAATTAAACAATTATTTAAACGGAGAAAGTGGCCCCAACGAACTAGGCTACCAAATCTGGGCACAGTTCCTTGTTGACTATTTTGTAAATAAATAAGGAAGCCCTGCGATAGAGCATGCTTACTTATTTATTCTTAACAATTTTCATTTTTCAACTGAAGCTTTCGTTTCTTGATGTAGATTTGCAATGTTTTCTCCAGCTTTTCTAACTTCTCTATCGATTTTATATCTTGATTGATATAACGTAAAGATTTCTTAATGGATTTGGGCAATTGGTCAAAATCGATCAATATGTCACCGTCCTAGATGATTTTATCTTATATAAATAACTGTTTTTTATAAAATAGATGAGCGAACCTTTTTAGCTAATCATCATATTTTTTAAATCAGCTTTTAATTCTTCCATGATTTTTTCAAGGGTCATGCCGTTCTCGTTAACACCCTTGTCGTAAGCCTTTTTCACAATTCTAGTAAAATCAGCTTGTTTCGAGCTATTGCCTTTTGCATTAGCAGTCACTTTCAAATGTCCCCCTTCAAATTCTCTCTTAATTTAGTATTTTAATAAATTACTAGTCAAATGTAAATACATTTCCAGTCCAATTTTGTAGAAATAGAGTTTAATTTAAAGAATATTGTAGAAAATCGCCTTTTAAAGGTTCATTATTCCATATTTTATCCACAACTTTCATCTATCTATTTTCCTGTTTTTTTGGTATTCTATCTTCTAGGGTCAAAATTTGTAAAATTTTCGGAGGAAAAAATATGAGATCAACAGCTAAAAAGAGCAAGAAATGGCTAAAAGTCACTGGTATCATACTCCTTGTACTGTTGATTGGAGCAGGAGCTTATGGTTTTACTGTATATAATTCTTTCAAAACAGCGGTCAATACAATGCATGAACCGATTGAGCGCAAGCAATCGGAAAAGCGTGAGGAACCTGTAACCTTGGTTGAAGAAGATGCAGACCCATTCTCTGTTTTAATGCTTGGCGTTGATTCAAAGGGTGATAAAGGGCGTACAGATACGATTATCGTCTTAACTGTTAATCCAAATACAAACTCTGCTAAATTGCTGAGTATACCACGTGATACACGTACTGAAATTGTTGGTAAAGGTTTTGAGGATAAAATCAACCATGCACACGCATTTGGCGGCGTCGAAATGGCTATGGATACCGTTGAAAACTTCCTTGATATCCCGATTGATTATTATATGAAGGTAAATATGGAAGGGTTTAAGGATATTGTCGATGCGGTTGGAGGAGTAACAGTGAACAACACACTGGACTTCAGTTATCAAAATGTTCATTTTCCAGTCGGTGAAATCACGTTAAACGGTGAGGAAGCATTACCTTTCGTAAGGATGCGTAAAGAAGATCCTCAAGGAGACTTTGGCCGTAACACAAGACAGCGCCAAGTGATTCAAGCCGTTATCAAAGAAGGGGCAAGCCTTTCAAGCCTCACGAACTTCCCTGAAATCTTTAGCGCCATCGGAACCAACATTAAAACAAATCTAACCTTTGAGCAAATGGTTGATATCCAAAAGAACTATAAAACTGCCGGAAACAACATCGAACAGATGAAGATTACCGGTCAAGGCACCAAGATTGATGGCATTTATTATCTGCAAATACCAGAAGAGGAAAAGCTACGTGTTCAAACTGAATTGAAAGCACAACTTGAATTAGATCAGACAACAGCACAAAACTAATACAAAAGAGCTTGGACATTTGAGATGCACCCCGAAAGTTAGAGTGAAATCTAGCTTTCGGGGTGTTTTTTTATGGCAAAATATGGTGGAAAATTCAAGTTAATGTTGGTCAGAGAGTATCAAGAGGGTAAATTGGGATATAACCCTTTAGCTGAGAAGTATGGGATGAAAAGCAGCGCTCAACTTAAGAGGTGGGTTAAAGTTTACGAGAAATTCGGAGCTGAAGGGTTAATGAAGAAGAAACATAAGGAAACTTATTCTGTTCAATTCAAGCTTGATGTATTAAGCTTTATGAAGAGAACAGGTTCTTCTGAAACGGAAACAGCCCTCCATTTTGGGTTAACGAATCCTCCCTTAATAACTTCATGGAAGAAAGCGTTTCTTGAGGGTGGTGTTGAAGGCCTGAATAAACTTAAAGGACGGCCTCCTATGTCTGATAAAGCAAAGACCCAAAAAAACACTGAACCAAAAGAAATGACATATGAACAAAAGTTAGAAAGAGAAAACGAACTTCTACGTTTAGAGGTAGAATACTTAAAAAAGTTGCGAGCTTTTCAGATGGATCCGAAGGGCTATCTCGAAAAGCACAAGCAGCGTTATCATTTGAACTCAAAGAAACCTTCAAATTAAAGGATGTTTTACAAGTAGTCGGCATTCCCGAATCCTCCTACCATTATCATATTAAGAACATGAAGAAGGAAAATCCAGACCAGGAATTGGAGGAAATTATTCAATCGATTTTCGAAGAACATAAAGGAAATTACGGTTATCGTCGTGTTCATTTAGAATTGAGAAACCGTGGAATAAAAGCGAATCATAAGAAGGTTCAACGCATTATGAATAAGCGCGGGCTCAAGGGAGATAAATTCAGATTAAAATCACGCAAGTACAGTTCATATAAAGGAACGACTGGAACTGTTGCCGAGAACCGTATCAATCGTCGCTTTCACACAACTGTGTGTCATCAAAAATTAACAACAGATATTACGGAATTCAAGTGTTTAGACGGTTTAAAGCTGTATTTAAATCCAATTATGGATATGTTCAACGGCGAAATTCTATCATATGGGATAAGTATGCGCCCAACCTTAGAATTAGCGCTCAAGCCTCTCGAGGAAGCTCTAGAAATTGTAAAAGATTCAAAGTTTAGAACAACTGTACATTCTGATCAAGGGTGGCATTATCAACATAATAAATGGGTAAAAAAGCTCAAGGAATACAAGGTGTTTCAGAGCATGTCACGAAAAGGAAACTGTTTAGATAATTCGCCCATGGAGAACTTTTTCGGATTACTAAAACAAGAAATGTATTATGGGGAACCACTGTGCTCTTTTGAGGAATTAAAAAAGAGAATTGAAGAATATATCAATTATTATAATAACAAGCGCATAAAGCAAAAATTGGCAGGCATGAGTCCGGTTCAATACCGTATCCATACCAGCCAATTAGCTGCTTAATATAAAACTCTAACTTTTCGGGGTCACATCAATTTCCAAGCTCTTTTTATATGATGTAGACCAGAAAAAGAGGGTGCACCCAATTACTTTGGGTGCACCCTCTTTAAAAGTTCCTTATACCTATGGTTTGTAAATAAAGTTATATCCACCTGTTATTTTTTCGTACGTTATTTTCCCTGGTGACATAGAGTACCAGTTAATATACCATTCTCCGTTAACTGCTACAGCCTGAATGGTACGGCCCTCAATAACAAATACTCCCTTTCCTTTATCACTATATGGAATCTTCAGCGTCTGCAGGGCCGTCCAATGGATATGCGTTGCACCATACAGTGCGTGTCCTCCCTTAGCAAAGTCAATCCCGTTGAACTGGATTTTAATAGGATTGGTGTAGGTAAAGTTGTATCCACCTGTTATTTTTTCGTACGTTATTTTCCCTGGTGACATAGAGTACCAGTTAATATACCATTCTCCGTTAACTGCTACAGCCTGAACGGTACGGCCCTCAATAACAAATACTCCGTTTCCTTTATCACTATATGGAATCTTCAGCGTCTGCAGGGCCGTCCAATGGATATACGTTGCACCGTAAAGGGCGTGTCCTCCCTTAGCAAAGTCAATGCCGTTGAGCTGGATTTTAATAGGATTGGTGTAGGTAAAGTTATATCCACCTGAGATTTTTTCAGCCGTTATTCTCCCCGGTGACAGCTCTTTCCATTCGATGTACCAGTCTCCGTTAAATGCCTTTGCTTTTACAGAACGCCCTTCAATAACAAATACTCCGCTTCCTTTATAGATGTATGGGATTTTTAACGTTTTCAACGCATTCCAATTGATATAGGTTGTCCCGTTGTGGAAATATCCTCCTTCAGCAAAGTCAACCCCATTGAGCTGGATTTTGGTAGGCGTAGTATAAATAAAGTTATATCCACCTGTTATTTTTTCAGCCGTTATTTTACCTGGTGACATAGAGTACCAATTGATATACCAGGCCCCATCAATAGACTTAGCCTTGACGGTACGACCTTCAATCAAAAATACCCCGTCCCCTTGATACGTATAGGGGATAGCGAACATTTTTAATGCATTCCAATTTACATACGTGTGACCGCCTATAGAGTATCCCGTGTTAAAATCATACCCGTTTAATTGGACCTTAACAGGTGGATAAACAGGCGCCTCTTGGTGTAACTCATATTGCTTGACAAGCTTTGTACCTGGATAATAAAAAGCTAAAATATCGTGGTAGCGGTGCCCCGCATTAACCCGATTATTCGCACCATGTTGACTCAACCCAACACCATGGCCAAAACCTAAACCGGAAAAGGAAAAGGCGGAGCTTGTATTGATCACTTCTGTAATTAAGGTGCTCCTCATTACACTCGTTCCAATGTATGAACGGATCCGATCAGCAATAACATTGGTCATATCTCCATTCAGAAGCTGGAGTTTTCCAGTCGAATCTAACCTGTCCTTTACAAGAAATTGAAACCCCAGGTCTCCTCGTTGTACGCGACCACTTTCAGTTTTGTCATAGAATGATAGATTTGTGATGTTAACAATCTTTATTTGTTTATTACTATAACCATTTTGATTGAGCCAAGATTTAATTTTAGCTGTAAAGTCACTATCCTTTTCGCTAGTACTATTCCACCATAAATTTGGGTTTTTAAGATCTAACCCGGTTAAATTAATTTGCTGCTTTTGTATGCTGGTCTCCCAAGCTAGCTTTTTATCAAAATCATCTCTTTGAATAGGAAAATAGGGTAGTGCCGGACTACCGAATTCGTTGTAATTACTTTCTGACATCCCGCCATTGGATGCAGAAAATAACGCGTCGATCGCACGCCCATTATAAGTAACGATCTCCCCTGCAGTCTCTAGCACAGCAGCTGTGGAATTAGGATGTAACATATCTGCTCCGCCATATACTTGGTAAGAAGTTGTATCATTAATAACTTTACCCAAACGGTAATAGGCATAGGTTCTCGCTGCAACAGCCTGTACTTTTAGAGCCTCTTTATTCCATGAGGCATACATCTCTGCAGGAACGACAGATTTTAAGTATTCCTCTAAATAAATATTGTTAATCGGTCTTACGTAACCATTTTCAACAATAAAATTAAAGCTCCCATGATATTCACGACTATTGATAGAGGCCGTGTACTTTTCATTTTCTGGCGTGATCGAGACATCTTCCGCTGTAATAAGCTTCGTGCTTCCATCATAAAGGCTTATCTTCGACTGCTCAGCCTTTACACTATAGGTCTTGACACTAGAAAGTTTGGTCGATGTACCATCTAAAGAGTAACTTCCTGAAACACGTAAGGAAATACTCGTTTGGTTCCCTAAATAGTTTACCAGTTTTACTTGTAACTTTGGTTCTACCATACTAGCTTCGGCTACCATTTTCATTGGCAATAAACCAAGTAAAAGAATTCCGATTAAAAAGATTGTTCTCAGTTTCTTCATTAGCGACTCCTCTCTCTAATTCTATTATCCTATAAATATTTTAATCTAATAATACAAAAAAAGACAGTACTAACCATAATATGACAACAGGTCTTACTAATCAAACGTTTGATTAAAGGCTTAAACCTTCTTTAAAAACGACTTTTTTAGTTGTCTTCAAGAATTTTTTTGTCGATTATTAAATGCCTCTCGTATTCTTGGCATTCTTAAATTTACATTTGTAGACTGTATGTAAAACATTTGATTATATCAAATTAATTAGTTTATTAAACAGCAATAAGAATTTCCTTTAATATCTCTGCACGGTGATCGTCGAGAATGATTTATACCTTACATACGATAAAGGCCGTACCGATACAATTATGGTACTAACGGTGAATCCGAATTCAAAACCTGCAAAATCGCTAAGCATTCCTCGTGATACACGCACAGAAATCGTTGGATAAGAATTTAACGATAAAATCAATCATGCTCTCACTTTTAGTGGCGTTGAAATTGCAATGGATACCGTTGAAAACTTCCTTGATATCCCGAATGATTATTATATGAAGGTAAACATGGAAGGGGTTAAGGATATTGTCGATGAAATAGGCGGAGTAACAGTGAACCACACACTGGACTTCAGTTATTAAATGTTCATTTCCCAGTCGGTGAAATCACGTTAAATGGTGAGAAAGCATTACCATTCGTAAGAATGCGTAAAGGAGAATCCTCAAGTTTGGCCGTAACACAAGACAACGCCAAGTGATACAAGCCTTTCAAGCTCAACTTTCCAGAAATCTTTAACGAGATCGGAACCAACAATAAAACAAACCTAACCTTCAAGCAAATGGTCGATATCCAAAAGAACTATAAAACTGTTGGAAATAACGTCGAACAGATGAAGATTACCGGACAAGGCACCAAAATAGACTGTACTTTTTACTTGCAAATACCAGAAGATGAAAAGCTACGAGTTCAAACTGAATTGAAAGCACGGCTTAAATTAGATCAAACAACAGCAAAAAAACTGAATAGGAATCTCCCTAAACAGTTTTATTGTGTTATGAAACCTTTTTATTCAGTTGGATTTCAATGTCGTATAGGGCGTTTTTGAAGTCCTCTCTCAAATAATGGTAGGTTTTGGTCTCTTTAAATTTATCAATGCAGCTACCTAAACTTTCTTCTATATCCCTTGAGGTGCCCAAGCACATCCTGTTGACGGTACTAGGAATGGTATCAACAATATCTCGCAGATGCTCATATATACCCATTCCCGAAAGTGCCTCCAAAGAAATGGTGATAGATTCTTTAAAACATAAAGGATCCTTAAGATGTATCAAATCATACAACCCCTTTCGTTTTAATATCTCTATTTTTTCATATTTATAATAAAATTATTGTTAGAATTCAGGAGAATGATTAAAATATTTTTGTCGAATAATGAATTTTAGTTACTCTGGTGTTAATTTAGACATTCTCCCTTTTTGTTATATTACGATAACAATCATAAATTATCGTGTATTTTATTTTTAATGCCAATGGGTCATCATGCTATCTCTCGTACTTCAAAAGATTCAATAATTATATACCCTTTTTTATCAGACAATTCTCCTGTAGCAATCAAGTTTTGGTTTGTAGCAAGAGATGCAGTTTTTCGATCTGAGAATAGGGTATTAAAAGCCACATTACCTTCTGTCCATTTTCCCACGACTTTCAAATTAATAGAATTCACAACAAAAAGATCACATTCTAATGCAAAATTACTTTTAGAATCTTTTATAGACGGAAAGGAAGCAATTAATTCATTACCTAACCGGATTCTGACTGTTTTGACTCCAGGTCCGAGAAATGTACCGTTGATGATTACTTTTAACTTTTGACCCTTTTTAACGAATGAATTAGCTTGAAGACTATGAACAAGTTTTTCGTTAATAGTATTGAAATTAACTTCTCCTAAATTACCTGTGTGCGTTACTTTATCTATAAAGCAAGTTGGATGTACCTTTAGTAACGGTGTGTATTCTTCACTTTGAGCTTCCTCAGTGCTAAAGGCAAAATGTTTATAGTCTTGAGCATTATTCTTATAGATATTTTCATTATTATACCAGGTTGAAGACGTTGTTACTTGTACTCCAAGAACCTCTGAATTTTTAATCAAATTTTTCATTACATGTAACCGTGATGAATTTTGAATGATTATACCTACTCTATTCCTGTCTAATTCTGAGTAATCTACATGTCCCGTAGACATATTATAGAGAAGGATTCCTGTTTCAGTACAATTTTTAATAATCGTATGATTAGGGTCAGAAAGGGATTGTGTTTGATTATTATAGCCTATGGTACAGATACTATTAGAATAAACCCTGATTCCTATACGACAGTTATCAACCGTGCCGCCCTCAACATACAACCGGGAAAATAAATTCACATTGATCCCTGCAAAACCACAATTTTCAGCATGCACATTTTTTGTCCAAAGATTTGTGTAATTTTGAGTGATGATCCCGCTTCGTGTTACATTGTTCGCATAGTTTTGTATTTTTATATCTTGAACCATTACATTCATATAATCCGAAAATAACATAGCACATGATAAATCTTCTTTTTTACCACCTTCAAATATAACCGTAGGTATTCCGTTTGCACCTTTTTTTCCTATGATTTCAATTCTATTTTTACTCATTACATTGGAAATAGAAGCAGATTGTTCGTATGTTCCTGGTGCTAAATCTACATTAATTTTCCCATCAATCACCGAATATGTATTCTTGATTAAATCAAATGCTCTCTGTAAGGTTCGAAATGGAGCAGATTGAGATAACCCATCGTTATTATCATCTCCAGCTGGTGATACATAAATGGTTAGGACAGCTGCAATATCCAGCTTTGTTGCAAAGCGTTTATCTATTTTTGCCAATCCTTCTTTATTATCATCACTCAAGGTCGATTCATTATCATCTGCTTTTCCCACTTTATATCCTATAAAGAATGACAATATCCAAAGGATAAAGGTTACTAAGAAGTTTCTTCGTTGCATAATATCACCTCATGTAAAAATATACCATATCATGAATTCTTTTAAAATGAAATGCTGCCAATCAACATAAATTTACCGTTCAGGCTGCTAAATTTGAAATAATTATCACCTTGCTGAACTTTCAATATAAAAAAGTCTGCTAGATAAATCCAACAGACTTTTTATGTTATACCTCCCCAAGATCTCTAGGCTTGGTTTCAATTATATTTTTATAATATAAGATTGCCTCAACAATTCTCTTAGACGCATTACCATCACCATATGGATTTGAAGATCTTGCCATTTTATCATGGGCTTCCTTATTACTCAGAAGTTCATCAGCAAGATTAAATATTACCTCTTCTTCTGTACCCGCAAGCTTCAGTGTCCCGGCCTTTACGCCTTCTGGACGTTCCGTTGTATCTCTTAGTACTAAAACAGGAACTCCTAATGAAGGTGCTTCCTCTTGTACACCACCAGAATCGGTAAGAATCAAATAGGCTTTTGAAGCAAAGTTATGGAAATCAATCACATCTAAAGGTTCTATTAAATGAATTCGTTCATTGTTCCCAAGGATTTTGTCAGCAATCTGCCTTACCACTGGATTCATATGTACTGGATAAACCACCTGGACATCATCATGTTGTTCAACGAGTCTTCTAATAGCTCGAAACATATTTTCCATTGGTTCGCCTAGATTTTCTCTTCTATGTGCCGTCATCAATACCAATCGATTTTTCCCCAACTTATCTAAAACAGGATGAGAATAGTTTGGTTTAACAGTTGTTTTCAATGCGTCTATCGCTGTATTCCCTGTAACAAAAATAAATTGCTCATGTTTATTTTCCTGTAATAAATTCTGCTTTGAAACGCTGGTCGGAGCAAAATGTAAATCAGCCATTACACCAGTTAACTGCCGATTCATTTCCTCTGGGTATGGTGAGAACTTATTCCATGTCCGTAAACCAGCCTCCACATGTCCTATCGGAACGGAATTGTAGAAAGCAGCCAAACTTGCAACGAACGTGGTTGTAGTATCTCCATGCACCAGAACAATATCAGGCTTTGCTTCTTGCATGACTTGATTTAATCCTTCTAGAGCTCGTATGGTAACATCGGTTAAGGTCTGACGGTCCTTCATGATGTTCAAGTAAGTCATAGTCTGGGGTAATCTCAAAAATAGATAATACTTGATCAAGCATTTGACGATGCTGTGCTGTTACTGTAACAATTGATTTGATTTTATCTCCATTTTTTTCCAACTCTTTTACGAGTGGTGCCATTTTTATAGCTTCAGGTCTTGTCCCGAACACAGTCATTACCTTTATCTTTTTGTCCATTTTCAACCCTCTTTTTTACAATGTTTGCACTAGTTCACTGCTGAAATAGTTGCTTGTTTGTTAACCAAATCCACCTTTATTTTATATTGATCCAAAATAAAGAAATAATACTGATTATGATTTGATTTCAAGGATGCTGCATCCTTTAATTCATTCCATTGTTCACTTTCAATATCTATATTATTAATCGTGATTGATTCGGTTATATTCTCACTGTTCACCAGAAATTGAGCATTATAAATGGAATAGCTCAATGTTTTCTCCCCGTTTTCTAAGTTGTCTTCATTCGCCCCCATTAAAGTAGCCGTTACTTCCTCATATTCCGCACCGAGGAATGTGAGGAAGTAAGCATGGGCATTTGCAAAACGTTCAGGAAATAGAGGGAGGAATTCTGTTAAATTCCTTTGAGCAACTGCTAATTCATTCTCGATTATTTTAATATCTTCAACCTTGGTATAATACAATTGATTATTACCGGTCCTAATCTTATACGTATCCCCAATTTTTTCAATTACATCTATTTCTTCAGAGAATTTAATTTCTCCATCAGGATTCACTAAGTCTTTTTCGCGATAAAGGACAATTTGACCTTCAGAAACAATACCATCCTTATTTATTTCCTCTGCCAAATCTTCCTGATGGGTAACCTGTTGAATAACCTCATTTTCCGTTTTAGGCTCTGGTGGTGCAGTTTCTTTAGAGACATTTTTGCTTATATATTTTGAAATACCCTTTACAGGATTGGCTCCAAACATAAAAGACGCACTAACAATAACCGCTAAGAATAGTAAAATACATTGCAATACGAAAAAGGAACTTCTCTTTTTCTTAACCGAATTTTTCTTCTTTCGATATGCTTGTCTTCTGAACAGATTTAATTCATTTTGATTACTTTCATCTTTATATTGGCTTTCTATCATTTCCTTTTTATAATGCCTTTTCTCTTCTTCACTTAGTGAATTAAACCATTTAATGAAAGCTGTATATTCGCTTAATACCATTTCTGTTTCATCGAACTTTTCAATTCTTCCATAATGGACCCACATTACCCGATTGCAAAATGCCTTGATTTGTGATATCGAGTGGCTAATAAAAATGATTGTTTTCCCTTGACTCTTAAAATCATTTATTTTATGAAGACATTTCTCATAAAAAGTTTGGTCCCCAACTGAAAGAGCCTCATCAACAATTAGAATATCCGGGTTAGTATGAACAGAAATAGCGAATCCCAAACGTGATTTCATTCCACTTGAATAATTCTTTACTGGTTGGTTAATAAACTTGCCGATATCAGCAAAATTAATGATTTCCGATTTCAAGTTTTCTATTTCTGCCTTTTTTAGCCCATGCATTAAACATTTAAGCTCTATATTTTCTAAACCGGTCAATTGATTATTTAATCCAGCTGAAATAGCAATTAATGAGGTTTCCCCGTTAATGTCTAGTGATCCAGAGGTTGGGGGAATTACCTGTGCAAGCAAATTTGAAAGGGTTGATTTTCCGGATCCGTTCAGACCAACAATCCCTATCGCTTCACCTTCAAATATCTTAAATGAGAGATTTTTAAGGGCATAAAAGTTGTCTTTATTTTCTTTGAAAGAGACTATCTCAAGTAATTTATCTGATTGTTTTTTATATAAATTAAAGCTCTTTGACACGTTAGTAAAAACTATTTTCGGCCTCATTTTTAAAGCCTCCAATTAAATGTAGTCAACAAATTTATGACGAAATTTTAAATGAACCATTGACCCAATAAATAAAATCAAAATACTTATAAACCAAAAATACAAAGTATATGCAGGGTCATTAAAAAACCATTTCCCACCCAGTAACGAGTATCTAAATCCATCAATAATATAGAAGAAAGGATTTAGTTGAAGGATATTAACAATAGCGGTGGGTAAAGCATCAACATTCCACAGAATAGGCAAGACATACATCATGATTCTCATAATTGATTGAACCATTTGTTGTATGTCCCTAATAATCGTTGTAAGAGTCGATAGCAGCAACGTTAATCCATAAAGTAAAAAATATAAACAAAACAAGTAATACGGTAATTGTAATAGATATAAACCAGAAAAGAAGCCATTTACGAGTAAAATGATCATTGTTATTACCATCATTACTAAGAATGAAAAAGAGTTTTCTACTATCTTAATTGTCGGTAATACACTTACAGGGAATTTCATTTTCGATACTAATGATATCTTGGAATGAACACTGTTTGCCCCTTGAGTTACAGTAGGACTAATAAATAGCCAGGGAACAAGACCAACTATTAACCAAAGGAAAAACGGGGTCTCTCCTATAGAAGATCCCCCTCTTATTCCAAATCCAAAAACAAACCAATAGATACCTATTAACATAAATGGATTAAGGATTTGCCAAAATGCACCTAAGTAGTGCATATTGTATCTACTTCTTTCTTGAAATAAACTTAATCTGAAAATCAGATTAAAATTTACTAATTGTTCCTTCAAGATTTGCCAAACCAAGTTCATACAAGGCTTGCTTCCTTTTTAAGAAATTCATATAAATTTCCATAGTTCATATATTCTACATCTCCTGGAACTGTCTTAACAACATTTTTCGTATCGAAAATTCTCTTATTGTTCATTTTCGCTAATTCAGTTCCCTCAATCACTTTAAACTCGTTATGATCAGATAATACTAAAATTAAATCAGATCCATTTACTGCTTCTTCCATGTCGCTGATTACCCAGTCTAATTGAACATGTGGATCAAATGCTCTTACTTCAAACTGATTTTCATCTTTAAGCATTTCGTAAATTTCCATCGCTGGACTTTCACGAATATCATCCACATTGCCTTTATACGTTAACCCAAATACTGTTACCACTTTACCATCTACATTTTTCATTAATTTATTCACGTTCTCTACTACATAATGTGGCATAGAAGTGTTAATACTACGTGATAGGTTGATTAACTGAGCTGTCTCAGGAGCTTTTGCTACTATAAAGTATGGATCCACTGCTAAACAGTGACCACCTACACCTGGTCCTGGAGTATGCAAGTTTACACGCGGGTGCTTGTTCGCCATACTGATAACATCTAAAGCATTTATTTCTAGTTCGTTACATACTTTTGCAAGTTCATTAGCTAATGCAATGTTAACATCTCTAAATGTATTTTCCATTAACTTAGACATTTCAGCTGTTTTTGCGTTTGTTTTGATGATTTCACCTTTAACAAACGTGCTGTAAACCATTGCTCCAGCTTCTGTACATGCTGGTGTAATGCCGCCGACAATACGGTTGTTATAGATAAGTTCATGAAGAATTTGACCTGGTAATACGCGTTCCGGGCAGTGAACAAGGAAGATGTCCTCGCCAACTACGAATCCTGCTGCTTCTACTAGTGGCATCACAACATCATCCATGCTGCGTGGTCCGATTGTAGATTCTACAATAATAACATTTCCTTTTTCAACGTAAGGTAATACAGCTTTAACCGCGCTAACAACATATGTTAAATCACAAGATTTGTATTCATCATTATGATTTGGAGTTGGCACAGAAATAATAAACGCATTTGCTTTTTCAGGTTGCATAGCAGCTTTAAAAGTTCCTTTTTCGATTACTTCTTCTAAAGCCTCTTGTAATCCAGGCTCTTCGATGTGAATCTTCCCGCTATTCAATGAATCTATTACTTCTTGCTTAACGTCAACACCTACAACTTCAACATTGTGTTTTGCAAACATGATAGATGTTGGTAAACCAATATACCCTAAACCAATTGTACATATTTTCATTTTTATACCCCCGAATTTTGTAATGTATTAGCTATTACCGAATAATTAATTTGGTTATCGTTCATATCTCTAACAAATATTACGATCTCGTATTCCCCAGAGCCTGAATTTTCTAATGAAAACTCAAACATAGGCGCACGGTCATACCAACCTTTTTGGATGACTGTATTATTCTTTTTCACATAGTATGCAAATTTTAATCTATCTAAATATTCATTTTCACCAATAGTTAAATGTAATATTTCTTTATCTATTTTAATAGATGTTTTGCTCTTTAAAAAGCCCATTATATTTCCAATTGGTGTACTATCATAATCAAAGGCAGGTGCCCCAACAAGTTCGTTTAATTTATTATTAAATAATTCATAGTATTTATCTTCAAAATGATAAGGTGAAAGTCCCCAAATATGATTTTCATTCGAATATATATTGGAATCAGTCATATCAATAACGTTCATCTTTGAAATGAATGTTTCCATATATTCATAATATGAATTTAAAAGATTATTTTGCTTTCTAATTCCATTTGCCATCACCGACGAGAATTCTTGCACTTCGCCAGCTTTATCTAGATATTTTTCCCGCCAAAATGTTTTGTGTAAAATAACCTGGTTGTGTCCATATACTTTAAACACAGCATTGAAAAACTCATCTACTGATTTCTTCCATAAGTCAAATACTCCATTATCAAATCTATTAATTTCTATATTTGGGAACTTTTCTAGTAGATTCGATCCTTTAAGTTCATTTGACATGGTGATAATTGAATTACCTATTTTAGCTAAATTAAACCGTTCATCTATTAAGTCTATGATTAGGTAATCACTAGGTTCATCCAATAATCCAGTTAGAATCGATTTGTTAGCATCCTGATGGACACTCTTTTTTTGAAAGTTTGAACTTAAATTAATATCTTCCATCTCAACCTTAACCGGTTCAGAAACGATACTTATAAAGGAAGTCCTAGCAAAATAATTTTTGATTGTAAAATCATTTTGATTAGAAAAGGCATCTCTAGTCACACAGCTTCCTAGAAGGTTTAATTTAACCATTATTAGACCTCCACTTTTTCTTTGCTTTCAAATAAATCCTTTAAATTGCTGCAGATCGTTTCTAGTCCATAGTTTTCTTTAACAAAGGATTTTAATAATTTTTGGCTGCTTTCTTTAAAATCTTGGTTATTTGTAATAAAGTTTTGCATTTCAGAAATTCCCTCAAAGATATATGACTTCGGGAAGATTGTATTAACTCCCTCTCTACGCAGTACAACAGGGTAAGCACCAGATGCCATACCTTCGATAGGAGCCATATGAAAGCTTTCGTAATCACTAACTGAAAGAACATAGCCAATCTTACTTAGCCATTCAGAAACATCTCCCCAGCCTTCAAAGATCACATTTTTCTTAAATGGGGAGTTTTCTATTTTATTAAAGACTGCATCATAATGCGCACGTTCACCTTCGTTATTCCACACCCATCCATATTCTTTTGGATGTTTACCTTTTATATATAATTTATACCGATTGTCCTTCTCATAAAGAGTCTCAAATATTTCAATTGCACGATCTAATCTCTTTAATTTTGGTACAATTCCAATAATTCCTAAATTAAACTTTGTATCTTCATTTACCTTAGGCTTATTAAATCTCACCGTGTCTACTGCATTATAAATTACGGTCATTTTTTCCCTTGGTACTTTTGCGACTCTATAAAATTCCTCAAATATATAAGGAGAGATCGCTATTAATTTATCTATCTTATCATAATCAAACATTTTGGGATATTTTGTATTCATTTCAAAGCGGTGGAGTCGCACAAAAAGTTTTTGATGATCCTTTTTGTGCTTCTGGTACCAGATTACGTTGCCTAATCCCCACTCACAAAATAAAACATCTGCCCAGTCTACGATTTCAAGACTCTTATTTTCATCATGAGTTTCATGATGTGACCATTCATCTGTTCGGACTTCATATCCATACTCTTTATTCAAAAATTCTATTATATGTTTAATAAATTTTAAGTCATGTCCAATGAAAGCAATCTTTTTCATATTCTCACACCCTAAACTGTAAGCTGCTTAATTTTTTTAGCAATGTTTTTTTTCCCGCGGTAGTTATTAATGAAATTAAAATCATCGATATTAAAGAATCTTGCTCCATATTTAAACCAATCATCAAGTACATTCGTTCCTTTATTTTCGATGATATTTAGTAATCCAACCGGATTTATAATACCAGTTGATTTTTTTCTTATCAATGATTTAGCGATCTGTCCCGTCGTTGTAAAGGTATATTCTTCTCCAGAGCCTTTCACAATAATGGCATCCTGCACATATAAAGTCGCCAGCATCATATCTGTTAAATAGTAGTCACCATAGTAGTTCCTTTTCTCAAATACAGCAAAATACTCTGTATCAATTACATCATTTAAAGAATTGTAATTATGAAGATAATCTATTAAATATGTTTTTACTTCTTTATTATTATTAGCATTAAATATATCTAAATATCCTTCAAAGATATCCAACAAAATAACTAGCTTTTTACTTTTCCAAGCTTGACGATTATATTGTTTCATTAACTCTTCATAGTCTTCCTTAGATCTTACAACTCCAACTACTGTAACAGATTGGTCCTCATCAATATATTCTATACCCATTTGGTCCAGCATCATCTTTACTCGATGTGTATAGGTATGTTCTTCAAGAACCTTTCTTAAACCTAATAATCTATTTGTTTTAAAGTAATACTCGTCTTCAAAATATTTTTGGATTCTTTCCTGTAATTCATTGAAATTATTGGATGCGATTATTATATCTCCAAATAAATTCTCAATTCCTAAAGACGCAGAGCTAACGACTGGTGTGTTTGAAGCGATAATTTCAAACACCCTTCTTGAGAACATCGTTGGAGAGTCAACAATACTATTCACATTCAGAGAGATTTTATAGCCTTTATAAGCTTTCTCAATCTCATCACCTTTAAGTGTTCCAACGATATGTTTCTTAAATCCTTCTGGAAACTGGTTTGGTGATTCAGGAATATTGTAGTTTCTATCGTATATTTCCATCCCGTACTTACCTGAAATTTCAATCATACTATCCATGGCTTGCTTTCTTTCAGGGAACTTATCTCCATAATAAGCACCTGCAAATACCACTTTATTAATCCTCTTATATTTTTCAATAGGATTATGGTAAGCCGGTTGAGCAGCAAATGGAAAACTAAATACATTTTTACAGCCATCAGCGGTGTATTTCTCCACTGAGTTAGAATCTGTTGTATAGACGTAATCGAAATGTTTAGCTGTTTCTACAAATGCATTGTAATGGAAAGGGTCCTCTTTATTCCAAAATGCTGTTGGGATATTATTAGCTTTACACCATTCAACTAATTTCAATAATGTAGTATTGTCCCTTGGACCACCTGTACCAACTTTGTTTTGCCAAGCACCATTATTACCTAACCAAGCTGATTCACAGAAGAACATATCTGGTTCAGCGGCGGTTACTTCTTCTTCCCAATTCTCCGGAGTTACTTTTACTAAATTAAATTCCGGTTCAAAACTTCGTGTAGTAAATTCATCACCAATAAAGATAACCTTCATATCTTTTATTTTTTTAGGAACTCTATTTTGGGAAGAGCGATTGTTAGCAGATATTGTTAGGTCCTGACTATAAAGGTATGGATTGTGCAGATAGGCATATCCACTTCCCTTTACACGAATTGCAATTTTGATAGAATCCACTGTTTCCTTGGTTGGAACGGTAAAGCCAACATTTTTCCCAGGAACAATTTTAATATTAGATCGTTTGCCGTCCTTCAAGATAAAAATGATATGAAACTCTATTTCTAATGTTTTATCACAATAACCCGTAAAAGATAAATCTAAACGTTTATTGCTTTTCCTATCAAAGAATTCTTTAAAGACTTTTAGTTCGTCCAAATTGCCAATATATATATATTGATGCTCTGTGTTTGTTAAGGCAGATTGAATATCAATTCCATTGTCTTTATTTTTAGTCTTAATCTTATCGTTACTGCCGAACCCCAACTTCGACAATTCAACCTTTAATATTTCATCTATATTTGATAATTCAAAATTTGGATTTAGAGCTTTTAGTTGCTTTTTGTATTGCAGTTTATCTTGTCCTAATTTTTTTAACTTGTTTGTGACTAAATTTTCCATTTAATTACCTCTTAACATTCGTTTTCTTAGTTTCCAATATTTAGAAGTGATTTTTCCGAGTTTTGAATTACTTAATGAATTATATTTTTTATTAATATCGGCTAATTGTTTCTCCAATTTATTTATCTTATTGTTCAATAGAACCTTTTCTATTTCACCCTGCTTTTCCACAGCAAGCTGGTTTTCAATGTTTAAAGCAAATAATTCTTCTTTTTCAATTAAACGGATCTTATCAATGATTTCTTTTTCTAATTCAACCTTCAAATCGATGTTTTCTGAAATCAATTGTTCTTTTTCACTTTCCAACGATTTAATTGTTTTATTATTCTGCTGCAATTCTAATTGATACTTTTCGTTTTCAGTGACTTTATTATTTAGTTCATTCTTTAAAGTGCTGTATTCAGTTAACAATTGTTCTTTTTCACTTTTCAACAATTTAATTGTTTTATTATTCTGCTGTAATTCTGATTGATACATTTCGTTTTCAGTGACTTTATTATTTACTTCATTCTTTAAAGTGCTGATTTCAGTGACTTTATTATTTAGTTCATTCTTTAAAGTGCTGTTTTCAGTTAACAATTGCTCCTTTTCGTTTTTCAACTGCTTGATTGCATTGTTATTCTGTTGTATTTCAGAATGATATGTTTCAATTTCACTGTTCTTGCTATTTAAGATTTCTTCTAAACCCTTGAAATCTCTACTTAAATCACTAATTTGAGAATCTTTATATAATGCAATACTCTCTAACTCTCTCATTCTTTCTTTCAAAAGAGTAATTGTCTTTGCCTGTTCGGTTACAACTTTAGTTTCTGCTAAAAGCTGCTCTTTAAGCCCAACACTTACTTGTTCAAGATTTACCTTTACAGTGTCATGCTTTTCCATTAACTCTTTAATTTCAGCTTCTTTATTCTTTAATTCTGTTTCTAATTCAGTCAGCTTTTTCTCAAACTCCGATTGTAGTTCAAGTACCTTATTCTTTAACACAACAATTATTTTTTCGTTGTCTTTCTGAACAATAAGTTCATTTTGGATGGACTCATTTTTTGCTTTCAAAATTTCTACATCAGCATAAGCCCGGTAGTATTTCTGTGTAAATTCTTCACTTTTACTTACTCTTTGTTTTAAATCCTCTATTAGACTTAATAAGAACGTCTTTTCAGTTGTTAATTCTGTCATTTTCATTTCAAAATTCGTTAGCAGCAAGTCACGTTCTGTTTGTTCAGATTCATTATTCCTTTCAGCTTGTTCTTTTAAGAAAGGAATGGTTTGTTTTAGACCGTTTATTTCACTTACCAATTCGTTATTTTTATTTTTCTCGTTTAAATAATCTGTTTCCATGCTCTTAAGTTTGGATTGTAAAACTTTAATCTGTTCTGTAACATATCTATAACTCAAATTAAGTTCGCTAATTTTATTATTATACCTCTGAAGAGGCTTATTTTTAATTTGTTCAAAAACACGCTTTAAAGATTCAGTTGTTTTTTGTTTAATATAGATATAATTATCTAACCAACGGTCAATTAGGATGTATCCAAGGCCACTTAGATATTGATCCACATCATAAAAATTTTCCGGCTGGATTTCAACCCAAATGACAGGAGCTTCTTCTGATAGTACTATTTCCATACCTTTCAGTGCTTGTAGTTCAAACCCTTCAACATCCATTTTGATAAAGTCTGGACTTTCTAACTCCAAATCATCTATTTTTACAATTTCCACATCACCATCTGCATTAATTTCCATATTTGAAGCACCAGAATTGGTTGTATTAAATTTTAAAATACCTTTTTCGGACTTTTCACCAACAGCCGAGTTGATCATCTGGACATTATTCAGCTTGTTTATTCGGACGTTTTCACTTAAAGCATTAAATAGAGTTTTAGATGGTTCAAAAGATACAATCTTACTTGGCTTCACATACTTTGAAAAAAACAAGGTATGGTTTCCGATATTTGCACCGATATCATAGATCACTCCATGATGTGGAATATAATCGATAAAATTTGTTAATACTTCCTCTTCATAATAACCCTTTGAATTTTTAATGATGGAGCCAATATAATCATTTAGAACACTTATTTTGGCTCCATCTTTTAAATTAATTGCTTCTAGACTCATAATCACTATTTTTTCCCCCATATGATTATTTCATTATAATAAACAAATCTAACAATCTCGGAACTAGGAGGCATAACGATTATATATTTTCAAGAAAATATTTTTCTCTTTTTCCCAGTTATATTTATTGCTAGCATTAATCGAGTTTTTCTTCATTTCACTATGTTTCTCTGGATTTTTCAACAGCCAATTGACCCCGTCAGCAATAGATACAGGATCATGAGAATCGACATTGACTCCTGTTTTATCGCCTTTTACTACTCTCTCAATCTCCGGGAAGCTGCAAGCTACAACAGGCACACCTGCCATCATGTATTCAAACAATTTGTTAGATGAAGCAGAATAATGGTTAAAACACACATTATTAAGAACTTGGAATCCTATATAACCATTTCTTGTATATTTAGGTAGGTCTCCGACAGGAACTTTCGGATGAAACTTTACTTTTTCTTCAAGCTTCATTTCCCTAACCTTCGCTTGAAGTTCCTTCTTTATTTTCCCATCGCCAACAAGGACCAACACACCTTCATTAAAAAGTGGCGCTGCCTCAATTAACTTATCCAACCCTCGTCCGGTTTGAATTCCACCTTGGTACAAGAGGATTTTCTCGTTTCTCGGTATGTCTAAAACCTCATGTAAATCAATCTTTTCTACATGATGATTTTTTCTCTGTTTGAATGGGTAGTTATGAACAACATGTGGATAAAATCCATATAAGTCCTCGTTATATTTTGCTCTAGTGTTATTTTCAACAATCATTTCGTCGATTTTCTTTATAAGAAAAGCTTCCATTTTCCCATGAATCGGACTTGAATATCCAGTTCGACTTGTTTGGACTTCATGTGAATCATATATCAATTTCTTTGGTTTCAATCGCCACTTAGCACTGATCCATCCTTGAGGAAGGGTATTTAAATCATTGGAATGATATATATCATAATTTCCGCTATACCCTTTCAAGATCATCCGCAATGTCAGGCTGCCTCTTACCCATAACACTCTAACCTTTGTTTTAAGCAATAAGAATGCCAAAATGGTTAAAGGGATTACAGCAATCGGAGCTAAAAAAGCAAGTACTCCCCAAATAAGCAAACAAAAAGCTCCAAACAACTTATTCTGTAAGGAGAAGCGGTAAAACTTTTGCATCAGTTCAAGTAAAACTGGATATCTTCTTAATCGATATACTTTAAAACGGTCATTTCTTTGCTCAAACCACGGAAGGTTTGCGTCCTTTGGGTCATGAATACAAATTAAATCTACATCAAACCCAGCCTCTGACAATGCCGTACACTCTCGTAATACCCTTGCATCATTGGTAAAATGATTCCAAACAAACATCCCAACTTTTTTCGACATTGTTCTCCCCATTCCTTTTTAGAGCTTTATTTCATATAGTCGACCAACTTCTTAATGTTGGTTTCCCAGTTAAAGTTCTTAAGAATTACTTGTTTCTCTCTTTGAGCCATTTCTTTTCGTAACGCATTATTATTTAATAACGTCTTAATATGTGTCAAAATTTCTTGTGGTTCTGTTGTGTTACTTACGATCCCAACCCGTTCTTCTTCTACTATTTTTTTCGAGTAACCATCAATAACACCAACGATCGGGACACAACAAGTCATATAGTCAATAATTTTTCCTGGTAGGACCGTCTTAAATACTTCCTCATCCTTTAACGTAACCAAGCCTAAATCATGTTCTGAAATGATTTTTAAGCACTGCTTTCTTGTCAGCGGCTTAATAATCGTAACATTTTTATATTCTTTAATGGAGCTAATAAGCTGTTTTTTATTTACACCGTATCCTATTATCGTCAACTTGATTCCTTGTTCATCTAATAAAGGAGCAAGCTTATGAATTAAATCCGTGTTTTGCGCAAGACCAAGGTTTCCGGCGTAGATGACTTTCTTTGTTGTTTCGTTTTCTTCCTTATTAATAGAAGCTATTTCTTCATTTATGGCACCATTTGGAATAAATACTATTTTCGACTCTTCGATGTTAGCCTTTTTTTGAATGTACCTTTTAAAACCTAAACTGTTAATGACAATTTTGTCTGATTTTTTATAAAGTACTTTTTCCAAAACACCAAAGAAGTTCAAAATAAGTGAATTGTTAAATACCCCAACTCCCTTTAAAGACTCTGGCCATAAATCTCTAATATCTAAAATAAAATTACTTTTATAACGATATTTCGCAAGCAAGCCAACAAATCCAGTAAATATTGGGGGTGAAGTAACAAATATATAATCATATTGCTTCTTATCTCTAAGAATAAGCAGCATAAATTTTAAGGCGATCTCTAGATAATAAAATAATCGATTTAAAATACTGGTTGAATATTTTCTGCTAGAAATACCAATTCTAATTATGTTATCTTTTTCACAATTTAACGAATCCTCATCCCAGAAGTCTCCATCTTCATAAATCTTCTTATTCGGATAGGATGGTTCAGATGTGAAAATTGTTACATCGTAATTTTCATTTTTTAATTGCATATAAATGTTTTTTATTCGATTAGCGTGGCTCCCTATTTCCGGGTAAAAATGCTGGGATATGATTAATACACGTTTCACTAAAGGGTACCACCTTTTACTTTAATAAATAAATTTGTCTGTTTATATTTTCGTGTTATTTGTAAGTAAATGTAAATCATTTTCCTTACTTATAGTACGGCCTAATGACGAGAAAATAAATAGGAATCATGAATTTACAATTGATTACCAAATGGACATAAAATCATCCAATTAGCAGAAAATCCCTGCTACTATCAATCACAACGTGAATATAAATTTAAATATCTAATTGAAACTTAATTTCTTCATACTTTCTCTATCTTTAGATATTTACTGGGTTTTAACCGTATTAATCATTTGTATCGAATCGTAAAGAGTTAGATGTACGTTATTGATCATCACACTAACCATTTTTTGCTCCCCACTATTTTCAGGCTTGCCTATTCTGATTATTCATAGTAATACTCCGCCAAATTATTACATAATCCTTTGACTTTCTACTATTTTATATTACTTTCAAGCATTTGCCCGCAAACCCTTACTAGTTTATCACTTTTACTACCTAGGGTAAAGGAAGGAAATTGTCGAATAATGTCACTTTATATATATCTTTGTAAAGATTGTTCTAGTGAAGTGTTGAACCATATAAAAAAGTGGAAAGGATATTTTCTCCCTTTCCACCTTTATTAAGGATTATGGATTGTAAATAAAATTGAACCCTCCACTAATCTTCTGATAACTGATCTTTCCTGGTGATAATTGACCCCAATGGATATACCAGTCCCCGTTTACTGACACCGCCTGCACGCTGCGACCTTCCATTTCAAATAAGCCATTGCCTTTATCTGTGTATGGAATACTTAACGTCTTTAAGGCATTCCAATTCACATACGTATGACCATTTATTCCGTAACCACCTTGAGCAAAATCAGTTCCATTCAACTGTACCTTCCGTGCTTCGTAACTTGGCATTATTTCCACTTCTGTTGCACTTTCATTTCCAGCTATATCTTTAGCTATAACGGTGAGAGTAGTACCTGCTGTTTGTGCCTCTATTGTAATACTAAACTTCCCATCACCATCCGCCTTACCGCTTCCAATAACACTATCTCCACTCTTTATAGTTACATTTGCATCTGCTTCCGTTGTGCCCTTTACCTCAGTTGTTTTATCGTTGATTGCCTCTACTGTTGGTGCAACAGGTGCAGTAGTATCAGCCTCTTCCACTTGTAACGTCTGAGTGGACAAATAGTCAGCCATATTTCCAGCATTGTCCTCAAAACCTAACTCTACTGAATAAGTACTTTTTCCAGAGGTAACAGGATCTACATAATCTGCTTTCCATACATCACTTGTTCCATCATATATTAAGTCAATAGTAGCTATATTCATATCGGTATCATTATACAAATACACAGTTGCGGATTTAATTCCAGATTTGTCATCGACGAGCTTTGCTTCAAAGTGTACGGTTTCTCCTTGCCTTACTGTTGCTGGAGTCATCACTAAGCTTTCTGCTACTGGTGCGGTATAATCTCCATCAGGGTTATGGACTGTGAATGAAACAGCGTCAGTAAATTGTACTGTTTGATTTTCTTTCGAGTCTACCGCTTCAATATAATTAATGTTAATGACTTCTCCGTCAGGAACATTGTTTGGAATCGTGACGGTACCTATCCATTTACCCTGGGTACTGTCGTAAGTTAAAGCAACACTTTGATTTTCATAGTAGTATGCTGTCACAGAAGCAACACCTGACTCTGTGTCTTCAACAGTTGCCGAAATGATGACCTGCTCACCTGCATTAACCTCTGTTTTATCCAGCTCAACAGCTGAAATGACAGGTCCTGTATGATCACCTTCAGGATTCACTACCGTAAAGCCGCCTTCCGCATTTACAAAATCTAAATTAAATGATGTATCATAAGCAGCAATACTTACCGTATAGAAACCAGGGTCCGTTGTTTCCTGTACCAGATAGTTACCAATCCACTGATCAGTTACTTCATCATAACTCATTTCAACATATTGAGACCCCTCTTGACTGTAGAAAGTGGCTCTTACGGAATCTACTCCTACATTGTCAGTTACCTTGGCCGTAACCGTGACAGTTTGACCAATCTGTACTTCTCCCTGTGTTACTTGTACATTTGAAATAACAGGAGCGTCAAAATCACCATCATTGTTGATAACATCAAAGGCTGCAGGGTATTCTTTAAAACCGCTATTTCCTGCACTTTCTGTAGAATGAATAGCAACATTCCACACCCCAGATTGGAAACCGGATTCATCAATTGTCATGTGACGAAGATAGATATCATTCGGGTTGTCTATATGTGTGAATTCAGCATATACTGAACTTACATCTGATTGTTCATCACTCACAGGAACTGATAGTTTAACAGACTCACCTGGAGTTGCCGATTTCGGTGTAATGACTGGAACACCGATTGCCGGTGCTGTATAGTCACTAAATGGATTGGTTAATACCAATTCTTCCTCAAGTGTTACCCAATCAAGGTTCCCTGCTGTGTCAAACATATCAATATCAATATACCACGGACCCGACTGATCGTTTTCGCTAAAATAATGACTGCCTACCCACTCACCTGTTGCTTCATCTAGGGTTAACGGAACATAATGATAACCAGTACTATCTGCCGTGTATACCGCTGCAAATACAGAATCCACTTCATTATTATCCTTTACTTTTGCCCGAATGCTGACCTCTTCGCCTACCCCAACGGCAAGGGGTGAGATCACAACTCCCTCTAAAGTTGGTGCAACAGCGTCACCGCCATTTGGATTAATCACTTCAAATTCAATGGGACTTGTTGGTATAGCATAAGTATAATTACCATTGGAGTCATATAAATCAAAATCTATTATCCAGGTACCTTGTAGATCTAATTCCGTGATAGTATATGTACCTTTCCTTTCTCCTGTCGCGGTATCAAGTTCTAAAGGAATACTTTTGTATCCATTTCCATTTGGTAGATTCAAATAAGCCTCTACAGATGCCACTTCACTTAAATCATCTGTAACTTGAGCTGTAATCGTAATAGTTTCACCTACTGCTACGGTGGATGGAATAACCGTTACGGTCTCCAGAACGGGTCCGGTAGTATCTTCTGTCAACGCTCCAATAGCGGTAGAATCTACAGCTGCTTTTACTTGACTCTCCACTTTTATGGTTTTTACATTTTGTCCTGATTGTTCTCTGCCAAGGCTCCTCCTGGCAAAGCTAATGAGCACAAAATACTAATAACGATGGACCTTTTCCTCAAACATAGCCCTCCCTAATGTAAATTCTTTACCTAATTTCTCCTCCTTACTTACTATATATAGGTAATTTATCTCATTTTAGAACATCCTCTATCAGGTTTATGATCACCAGAGTTTTATCCATAAAATAATGGAACACCCTAGTAGCCTATTAGACTAAGAAAATTTCTTTAATTCATTTATCACTTTTTCAATGCGTCTTTCCTTTTGAATTCGATATAATTCCACGTATTCTTCTCCAATATTTTTGTTCAGCTCTTTTGAGATTACCTCTTTTTGCATGCTGGCAATAATCTGATCGATCCGGTTTTTTGTGCTTTGTTCATACTCGTTATAAATCTCAAGGTACTTTCCTTCTAATCTCGAAACATCCTGTTTTCTTTCTTTTTTGACACTAAATTCTTTTTGTGCCTGTTTGACTAATTCTACAAGTCTTTTATCCGCTAATTGGTTCACCTTTTCCCATTCCGGCTTAAACATTCTTTTAATCTCTTCGATCGTTTCTTCTAGTTTTTTCGTCTCAGGATTAGAAAGGTGCGCTTTATTCACAACCTGACTTACTACTAAGTTCTCTCCGGAAGACCTTTGGTGGTTTTTATCCTTACTCATAACGAACAATAGACTGGCTCCGGCAATAACCACGCCAAGAGCAAATACAAACCAATATTTTTTCATTTGTTCACCTCAATGGATTTTGTGTGGGAAGTTCATGGATTAAAAGGCATAAGTACTTTTAAAAGGAAATGAGTATTGGCAGGAAAGTACGACAGAGGAGCAGTTTAAAATTCCTATGCGATGGGCACAAAAATAAACCTCCTTCAGTGAAGTACACTTATTATATAGTAATTTTATCCCACTCCAGAACTTCCACAGGACTATTCACACTGTAAATTTATCTTTCAAGAAGTGAGTTTTTTCTTCTTATATCTTTTATTTAGCTACTTTTTTGATATATTCAGTCACACTTTTCAATCTTTGTAGTTCAAACAAGGAAATTCATGGTAGAATATGTGTAATATACCAGAATAATAGAGGTGACTTACAGGTGAAGAAAACGATCGTTCGAGCAGTTTCGACTGCTGCCTTTCTTTCGACTGTATACGCTGGTTCCGCGTACGCCAGTGAACATACGGTTGCAAAGGGAGATTCTTTATGGAAAATTGCAACAAAATATCAAACTACTGTTTCTGAACTAAAAAAATTGAATAACTTGAATTCTGACTTTCTTCAAGTGAATCAAAAACTGAAGGTACCGGCTCCTGAACAACCTGTGCCAACAGTAGCGGCTAGTACGACTGCTTCTTCTACTAGTGTTTATGTGATTAAAAGCGGTGATTATCTTGGGAAAATTGCCAAGCAATTTAATACAACCGTTAATGAGTTGAAATCACTTAATGGCTTGACCTCTGATAGGATCTATATGGGACAAGCATTGAAGGTGCCTGGAAAAACGGGGACACCGACAGCTGTTACTTCACCAGTAGAATCTCCTTCAACTTCTGTTTACACAGTAGTAAGCGGTGATACTTTAAGCAAGATCGGTGTACAGTATAAAATAAGTGTCGCAGAATTAAAGAAACTTAATAGCTTAAGTTCCGATATGATTTATGTAGGGCAGAAATTAAAGGTTAATGGTAAGGCTGCAGTTACCACTCCGACTCCTGCAACACCAGTTACACCACCCGTTGAACCTACGAAAACATCAGAATATACCGTAAAAAGCGGAGATACCTTAGGTAAAATTTCGCAGCAGTATAAAATGACACTGCAAAAATTAAAAGAGCTCAACGGTTTGAAATCAGATATGATCTATGTTGGCCAAAAACTGAAGGTTACTGGCGAAAGTGCAGCAGTGACCACACCTGCACCCGTACCTGCACCTGTAACTGGAGCACCAGCTGGAGATTTTGCAACTGCATTTATTGAGGCTGCACAAAGCGTGATGGGCGTACCTTATGTTTGGGCTGGGTCTACGATAAATGGCTTTGATTGCAGCGGATTCATCTATTATGCGGCTAACAAAGCAGGCTACAAAATCGGCCGCTATTCCGCAGCAGGCTATCACAGCCGTTCTTACTATGTCGATCAGCCGCAACCTGGCGACTTAGTCTTTTTCGAAAATACATATAAAGTAGGAATCTCTCATCTTGGTATCTACATTGGAGATAATCAATTTATCCATGCCGATGAGAAAAAGGGTATTACGATCTCAAACCTATCTAACCCTTACTACACAGCCCACTTTGATGGATTTAAACGATTCTATTAAGCTTTTATTTTGAAACTAGCCAGGCATTTATTTGTCTGGTTTTTTTCAGTTATGTAGATATGCCTTCGGGGACGTTGGCAGGTGAAGTAGTGGTTTTGCAGGAAGAATTGGCAGGTAAACTTACCTTTTATACAGGTCGAGCTGTATGATTTGCAGGTAAGATGGGGTTCATGAAAGAAGAGAATATAAATTCAGGCTTCACCCTAGAATTCAAGCTTCATTTCGGGCCTATTTATCCATTTAATTACCAGAGCCAGGCTGTCGCCTGGCTTTTTCAGCTATGTAGATTTTCCTTCGGGACTGGTCGGCAGGTGAAGGGGTGGTTCTTGCAGGTAGAATGGTTAATTAGGCAGGTAAACTAACCTTTTATGCAGATAGAGCATCTCTTTTTGCGGGTAAACAAATTTACTTTAACACTGGACCTTTCTTTGTAGTCCCCGTTCCCACTTTGCTGCCCTTTTCCTGAGCATTTTTTTGAAATCGCAAAAAGATGTCTGTAATCACTTTTGATAAGACGAGGATCACGATATAAGTTAGAAACAGGTGATAGTAGGTGGCCCATGCGTTGAACTTAAACAAATTGTGCATGACAAAAATCGGTTTTAGAATAAACGAAAGGAACACGCTTAAGAGCAGTGTATAGAGGTAATAGTTTTTATTATGTTTAATCGTCCATTGATACACCAATATAAATGATACCGGGACCAGCGATGCGTCCATTCCGAGACTGTGCGCGACAAAAGGGATCATCTTATAAGGATACGTCCAAAGTCCTTGCGTGGAACCAAAGTCATCAAAATAGCCAAACCAAACATGGACATTGAATCCATAGAAGCCGAGATGGAGTGCCCTTTTCCAGTCCATCGCAAAATAAAGAATGATTAGCGGGGACAAAAACATCACAACGTGAAACCAAAATTGCCAAGTATCAAAAGCGGAATACTCTAGCCAATATTTTAGCCATTGGTGGGATCCCTCTTGCTGTTCTTTTATTAACTTTTGTAAAGCCTCTCTTTGAGCATCACTCATGGATTTCCCTGCCTTGGATCGTATTTTGCTCTTAATTTACCCAAATTGTTGGTAAAAAGTTGGAAGCCCAATAAAATTTTTTTAATTAGTATATCGACAAGGAAATAAGGCGATGAAAGTAGAATGGTTACATACACGAGGAGGAATAAAGTATGGAGAAATTCGGGATTTACGGCAAGTTAATTGCAAAAGAAGGCGAGCGCGAACAACTGGCAGCGATTCTTTTAGAAGCAGCTGAATCGCTGCAAAATCATGCGGATTGCGAATTATATCTTGTCAGTGTGGCACCAGAGGACCCTAACGCGGTTTATGTGTATGAGGTATGGAGCAGCGAGAGTGCCCATCAAGGGTCATTAACGCTGGAGTCAACACGAACATTAATTCAGCGAGCGAAACCCTTCCTTGCTGGAATGGAAAGGATTTCGACGCTGGTTCCTAAAGGCGGCAAAGGAATATAATCTATTCCTTTGCCTTTAGATTTAGCTGCTTCACCATAGATGTGACAAGCGTATCCAAAGGATTGATAATGGTTTGAGATGTTTCCTGCTCTACCTGCTGTGCCGCTCCAACCATAGATAGTTGCGCAACCGAAATAACCCTCTGCTGATATTTTTTTAAAAAATTATATACTTCATTTTGGTACTCATCTTTTTTCCCGCTCATGATTAAAGCAAAGGTATTCTCGATGACCTGAACCTCGATATCCAGCTTCTTCTGATGATTTTTCGCAAATTGCTGAAGCCTGTCCATTGTTCCTGGAACAGTATCAGGGTTGGTAAACACAATTGTTTGGGGCTGGTCAATCTGACAAAGAGCCTCAAAGTACGGTTCATCCATCTTAATGATCGGCACGTTTGTTGAAAGTTCCCCCAGTAAGGCAATATAGTTGGTACAGGTGATAAGGACGGCGTCCACACCTGATTTCACCACCCATTCTACTTGTTCCTTTACTTTCCTCTCTGCATCGGACTTCGTGAAATCCGGGTCCGACATCACACGAGCCATCAATCCCGGATCAACAAAATGACTTAACTCAACCTCATAGGCTGAAAGTGCTATTTCGATATAATCAATGTTCGAATAATGTGCATGCAAACAGCCAATTTTTTTCTTCAAGCTCTCGCACCTCTTTCTTTTCTTAATGGGTCTAATATCCCGTTTATGAAGCTAAGTACATATTTTTTACAATGGATGCCATCATAGTAAGACACATAAAGGGGGTGCTTACATGAAAAAGCTTCTAGTTTGTTTAATGATCCTTTTTGGCTTTAACAGTGCCTATCTACCTCAGTTCGACGATGCTGCCTATGCCCAACAGAAACCCACTCCTCCCTATGCTAAGTGGAGTAAGGTAGCAATGGACAAAACAAAGGAAAAGTATCCGAATGCGCAAATCGTTGACTATCTTTATGTTGGACGAAAAAATGGAGACCGTACTTCAACTGAGAAATTTAAATTATGGTTAAAAGAAAATCAAAAAGAATTCGGTGTCTATGTAGACATTGAATTTATCAAAGAAACTGAACAAGTTGTCAATGTTACTTATACAGAAACGGCTAGTTAATGGCGGCCGGCCAGGGGTCCATGATAGTGTTATCTTTTGGCTTCATAATGCAATTCTGCAAATTGTTTAAACGAGCGAACATCGACCAGAGTGAGTTTGTTTTCCTGGTCCCCTGGCACAAACAACGGAATTCCCTTCCCGATGATCGTTGGAGCAATCTGAATAATAAATTCATCTACCAGCTTTAGTAGCGGCTTTAATACTTCTCCACCACCTACTACCCAAATCCGTTTACCTTCCTGTTCCTTCAGGGACTGGGTGAAACCCGAGATATCTTCATTAATAAAGGTAACATGTTTATCTTGGCCTGTCATCGTGCGGGAAAAAACATAACACGGCTTCCCCTCGTAAGGGAATTTTTCAGGCGAGAGAATCGCGATTTGGTCGTACGTACTTCTTCCCATCAGAATCGTATCGACACTGTCGTAAAATTCCTGATAACCCGTTTCTTCTTCCCCCTCCGTCCCAAATAACCAATCCAATGAATGATTTTCACGGGCGAGGTAGCCATCCAAACTGATTGCACCGTAGAATACTAACTTGCTTTGTTTACTCATCGTTAAGCCTCCCTTGAAACGTATCCGCCACTAAATTGCTAAACTCCCTTAAGTAATGAAGGTAATTACTGCCTCCATAGTTATATCGTTTATTGAACATTTTTGCCACAACAACATTGTATTCTGGAATCACTAGTAGTGCTGGTCCGGTAACGCCTAGTATTTGATAAGACCCTTTAGGGACACGATCACCCAATTCGCTGTGTTTGGCCGGGGTACCTTGGACAAACCAGAATAAGCCGTTTTGGGGCAGATCCTTATTTTTAAAATGAGGACTTTTGACTTCCGTTGCCAATTGAATCACTTCTTTTGGAACAATCCCCATTCCCTTGTTCAAATGAAGATTTCCCCATTGTGCAAACTCTCGAGCCGAGGTATGGAGATTGGAATCCATCCCGTTGTTCGTTTGTCCTAATTTATAGGAGGCTGGCTCTTCGGGGTAATCAACGACCGGAACTAAGTTTTCATTTGGCTCTGTTTGCCAAGCCGTTTCCTTGAATCCTAATGGCTGAAACACTCTCTCTTGTAGGAGCTCGGGAAAGCTTTTACCATAAAGCCTGTTTACCAATTCGGTCATTATTAAGTTGTTAATCCCTCTATACGCCCAACTCTCACCTGGTGCAAACTCTCGAAATATTGTTCCATCCTCCTGTTGATGTAAGCCGTGAGAATGGGTAACCAGATGCCTGATGGTGGTTTTCCCTAGAAGTTCCTTATCTATGTGTTCAAAATATTGAACAGCTAAGTCATCTAAATTCATTTTACCTTCATACAAAGCATATGCTATCACTAAACCTAGATAACTTTTTCTTGCAGAAGCCACATTAAATTGCGAGGTTTCATCAATCGGGCGGGAATTCTTTATGTTAGAATGATAGCCGCTATAGTGCTCTAATACGATTTTATCGTCCTTGATAATCACAAGTGCCGCCCCGCTGCTATGGTTGAGATTCTTTATATCTTCTATATGAAATTAACTTTTGAAAAATCGTAGTCACACACCTTTCTAGTATTTTTAATTCTATATGTACTTGGTATTATCCTTTAGTAGGGGGATACGGACGTGAAAAAGTTGATTGAAGAGTATCGTTGTGGATATGGGTTGCTGCTGGACGCCATTGAAGGGCTGAATAAGGAAGAGTTGCGGTTCAAACCTAGCCCGGATCAATGGAGCATTCATGAAATCATCATCCATGTTGCGGATTCTGAACTGGTTTCGACACAGAGAATGAAAAAAGTATTGGTCGAAGAGTCGCCCGTTCTTGAGTCATTTGACCAGGAGGCATGGGCTAAGGAGTTAAGGTATGAGGATTTGGACCGTGAAACTTATCTTCTCCTGTTCAAATTACTTCGTTCCAGCATGGTGCCTGTTTTAGAGGGGCTGAATGCCGAGCAAAGTAAGCGTGTCGGGATGTATACTGACGCTGGACCGTTCACGTTCAGACAATTGCTAGAATATCGTGTTCAGCATGTCCGCGGACATCTAGCCCAAATCGAGCGGGTGAAAGAAGCGTATCGGCAGAATGGTTGTAACCCTTAATCCTGTTCTAACATATACTATATAAGATGGGAGGAAGCACCTCGCATCACCTAGACTGACTTTCCAAAGTCAGTCTTTTTTTACGGGCCGAATCACGGACTTATGTGCCTAATTTCTAATTTACGCGCCGGATTTATCTTTTACGTGCCGATTTCTAAATTTACATGCCAAAATTCCAACTTTACATGCCAAACCCACCAGTCTAGATAAAACCACAAGATTATAGCAGGAATTCCCAATTTTATATCGAATAAAATGCTAGTGAAAAAAAGGAGGGTATACATATGAAACGCCGTCATGAGGTGCTGTTTACGCAATTAGAAAGCTATCGAAGTTATGTTTTAGGAGTACTAGAAAATGTTTCAGAAGAAGAAGCTGAAGTAATTCCAAAAGGATTCAACAATAATATCCGCTGGAACCTTGGGCATATTTATCTCGACCAATACCTATGGATTCAGGCTGTGACAAAAGAGAAGGCGGGAGTTCCTGAACAGTTTCAGACTTGGTTTGGATACGGAACGTCACCCGCAAACTTCACTCCAGATACGCCTACGATTCACGAATTGAAGAATCTTCTAAAAGAGCAACCTGCTCAAATCAAGACACAGTACGGCGAGCGATTGGAAGAAGACTTTCCGCCAACTGAAATGGGCATGCACACCATCGAACAAGTTCTCATTCGAACTATTTTCCATGAAGGCATGCATCTCCAGACCATTCTCGATTTGAAGAAATGCATGAAGTAGGACAAGGCCCCTTTCATGTATGAAAGGAGAAAAAAGAGGACTAAAGTTACTTACTATTCTACTTATTTATGGTAAATTAACGTTAACCCAAATTCTCGAAAGGAGTTGGTTAAAATGGAGAACTTTTATTTGTTTGTCCTGATGTGCATTCTGCTCATTCTTTTACCTGGCCCTGATACGGCCATTGCGACAAAAAACACCCTCACTGTCGGTAGAACAGGCGGTTTTAAAACGATATTTGGTACTTGTTGCGCCTTACTCATTCACACATTGGCAGCCGTCGTTGGCCTTTCAGCGATTATTGTAAAGTCTGCCATGTTGTTTTCTATCTTTAAATACGTCGGTGCTGTGTATCTCGTGTATTTAGGCGTGAAAACATTATGGGCACTCAGGAGCAAGAATACCACGCCTGAAATAGGTTCAGAAAATAAATATGAAGGTAAGTCTTGTTTTAAACAAGGTTTCCTAACCAATCTTCTCAATCCAAAAGTAGCGGTATTTTTCCTAACCTTCCTGCCACAGTTCGTTGATTCAGGCAGCGAAACCTTTTTACCGTTTCTCACCATGGGGATCACGTATACCCTCTTAACCGCAGTATGGTTTTTGTTCTATATCTATTTACTTAATCAGATTAGCGCCTTCATGAAAAAGCCTAAGACCCAAAGGATAATGGAGGGAATCACTGGTACCATCCTAATCGGTTTTGGGGTAAAACTAGCCCTGGAAAAGGCTCACCATTAGAAAGGCAGTGGATTCATTTCCACTGCCTTTTGTTTTAGCATTTACACCTATCAGGATCTTTGAAATTGGCTCTTTTAAAATTGAATGTTGATTTCGCTGTGTTTGGAAAATAAGCGGAGAATTTCCGCTTAAATTGGGAATTCCCCATATTTCCTTAAAAATAAGCGGAGTTTTTCTGCTTATTGTATGCAAATCCTTGAAATTTGGTCTTATTTAAAGCAGTTAACCGGAATAACTCCGCTTATATTTGCTTCTTTAGGTGCCTTTATATACAATAGCCGGAAATTCTCCGCCTATGGATTCTCAACCCTGCACAAAAATCAACAACGAATAGAATAATAACAGAGCCTTGAAATTAAAATAATGACCATGTTGAATATCTGTTTCGACTTCAATCCTATACAATCGCTCGCACGATATAATAGGAAAATGTTTTCGGCAGACCTTCACTGACTGCATGCTGTTCATAGATTTTGCTACACGTCGCCATGAGGTATTGTTTAACCAATTAGAAAGCTATCGAAGTTATATTTTAGGGGTACTAGAAAATGTATCAGGAGAAGAGGCTGAGGTGATTCCAAAGGGATTCAACAATAATATCCGCTGGAACCTTGGGCATATTTATCTCGACCAATACTTATGGATACTTATGGATACATATAAATTTTATAGATAAAGAGCCTCCAAACGAAGGCTCTTTTTGGATAATTAGGTTTCATTGGTTGAAAATCGGACTAGGTGAATAATTAGATAAAAGACTTCTTCGTTGGTAATGTAATTACCAGTCATGTTTTCGCAGTAGGTAGCGATGGATTGGGAGCATTTGAACTCGTCTGGATATTTGGTTTTATGGTGTTCGTATAGGAATGAGTCTTTGGAATTCAGTTGTTTGTTGTCAAAGATTCGTCGGATAAAGTATTGCAGGTGGGTGACGAATCGGTTGTATCGCATGGATTGGTGATCAAGTTTGACGTTTAGTTGGTACCGTACGATGTTGAGTATGTCTTTGAGCATGGTGACGGCGAGTACAGTGTTTTCAAAGTTTTCTTCCTCGTTTTTGGCGTTGACAAGGTGAAAGGCGATATTGCCAGCTTCTTCTTCGGGTAAGTTGATGTGCAGGTGCTCGTTTAGGTGAGTGATGACAATCATGCCTGCTGCGTACTCTTCCGGGTAGTGAATGCGTATGTCGTTTAAGAGTTTATTTTGTAAGATTACGCCTTTTTCGACGCGTTCGATGGCGAAGGCGATGTGGTCGAGCAGCATTAGGAAGTAGCGGTCGTCGAGTTCGTTACGCCAAGCGGATTTCATTTCTTCGAGTGCACTATTGATTGTGTCCAAGTAGTCTCGTGGGATGCTTTCGAGTAGGTGGACGTATTCTTGTTTTGTGCGCTGATCGTTTGGCGTGAAGATTTTTTCGACAGAGCTTTCCTGAATGAGATCGCCTTCTTTGCTATTGAAGCCAAGTCCTTTTCCCATGACAATGATTTCTTGTCCGTTTTCATCTCTTGAGAGCACAAGGCTGTTATTTAATACTTTTTCTACCTTCATTAATCATCACCATCTTTATCGTGACATTTACGTGCGCTGGCTTAGTCCTTCATTTCCGTTGGATGCAATGACACGTTGATACCAGTAAAAACTGTCTTTTTTGATTCGGCTCATGTCTTTTAAGTCAAATTCTCCTCGATTTACGTAAATGAATCCGTATCGTTTGGCGTAGCCTTGATGCGTGCTGACAACGTCCATCGCAGCCCATGGGCAGTAACCGAACACTTCAACGCCGTCAGAAAGAGCCCATTGAATTTGTTCAAGATGTGCTTGAATAAAGTCGATTCGGTAATCGTCGTGAACAGCGCCATCTTCTGTGAATTCATCGGGTGCACCGATGCCGTTTTCGGTAATGATGATCGGCAGCTGGTACCGTTCGTATACTTTTCTCAGGGTGAGGCGTAAGCCAACCGAATCGATGACCCAGCCGTATTTTGTTTTATCGACGTATGGATTTTCCTCTGGTCGATAGACGCCGGGTTCGCCTAGCATAATTTGCTGGTCACCAGCTCGAGGGCTTACATCACTTGCGTCTCCGGTACTCTCTGCAATCGTTGCAGTTGAATAATAATTGATAGCAATAAAATCAGGCTGCCCTTGTTGGATTGCAAGCAAATCGCCTTCTTCAATCGCTGGTATCCAGCACCGCTCTTCTAAGTAACTCCATAATAACCGGTTGTACCGTCCGTGTACAGCAAGATCGAGAAAACTCCAGCCGCGGAGCACTTCCCAGTTGTGAGCAGCAATTGCGTCTTCCGGTTTGCTGGTTGCTTGGTACATGGATGTCATGTTTAGTGCTGGTCCAATTTTTGCTTGTGGACAGAGTTCATGGCAGAGTGACATCGCTTTTCCTTGGGCAACAAGCATATGGTGGTTTTGCTGATAGAGCTCTTTTTTGGAAGGCAACGATCCGCCTTTCGGAATACCGACAGCGCCAGGATGTAAAATGAGCGTGTTTTGTTCATTAATCGTAAGCCAGTGCGTGACTTTGCCGCCAAAGCGTTCAAATAAAATGCGGGCATAGTTCACGAAGGCATCAATCGTCTCGCGGTTGTTCCATCCGCCTTTTTCTTCAAGTGCGTATGGAAGGTCAAAATGGTACAGCGTGACGATGGGTTCGATTCCGTAACGAAGCAATTCGTCGATAACACGCTCGTAGTGGGCGAGACCTTTTTCATTAACGGTACCGGTGCCTTCTGGTAAAATGCGCGTCCACGCAATAGAAAAACGGTATGCCTTTAGTCCAAGTTCATGGAACAGCTTGATATCTTCTTTGTAGTGATGGTAGTGGTCACTCGCTACGGTGAAGCCGGCGGTTCCTTCTGGATGCTCCATCATATCAATGACTGATTTTCCTTTGCCGTCTTCATCCCAAGCGCCTTCAACTTGATAAGCAGATGTGGAAGCCCCCCAAAGAAAATCCTTTGGGAATGGCTTCAGTTTTGTGTAATGCATAATTTATGCCTCCAGTTTCGTAATATGCATCAGTGGTTCGCCTAAAGAAATGTGTTTTTCTTTAACTGGATCCAATTCGTTAAATTTGTCATGGTTAGTGATGATGATCGGTGTGACTGTTTCATATCCCTTTGCTTGAATGGATTGACGATCGAATGTGACAAGCGCATCACCTTGTTCTACGCGGTCTCCTTGTTTTACGTGCGTCTCAAAGTATTCCCCTTTTAGACTGACGGTGTCAATCCCCACATGGATTAGTAATTCAATACCATTGTCGCTTCGAAGACCAACGGCGTGCTTAGATTCCATCATTGTTACGACCTCACCGGCAAACGGTGCTCTCACTTCATTTTGATCTGGTAAAATCGCAATCCCTTTTCCAATCAGTTCATTTGCAAAGACATGATCTTTTACAGTGTTAAGCGGAATGACTTTTCCTGATAGCGGGCTAGCGATCACCTCTGCTTGATTCGTTGTTCCCTTTTTTGCATGTGTTTGTGTTTCTTCTACCGGGTCCTCAAAACCTAAAATCCAGGTTGTGGCAAATGTGACGACAAATGCAATCGCAATGGTAATAAGTGCGTGTACGATATTCATTGGATTCTCCCCGATAAAGGCAGGGATAGCCGCAAGTCCTGGTGAAACGAATGCGTAGCGGACAAGACCAGAAAGACCGGCATAAATTCCCCCACATGCCCCGCCAATCATCGCTGCGATTAATGGTTTCTTTAGTTTAAGCGTAACTCCGTAAAGCGATGGCTCTGTAATCCCAATTAAGGCAGTGAAACCAGAAGAACTAGCTAATTGTTTTAGCTCTTTGTTTTTTGTTTTCATCGCAACCGCAAGCGTAGCGGCACCTTGTGCAATGTTGGATGCAAGCATTCCTGGGCCATTGATCATTTCTTCTCCATTATTGGATAGCTGCGTTGTAGCAATAGGAGTCATTGCCCAAGCAGTTCCGGTAATAATTAGGAACGGCTGTAGTCCACCCATTAGCATTGGGATTAACCAGCTTGCACGGTTGTTAATGCCTTCTGCGCCAAGAGCAACAAGATCATTTAAGTATGTGCCAATTGGTCCAATGACGATTAACGCAAGAGGAGCGGTAATGATTAGGATTAACATTGGTTTCAAAAAAAACTTAATGATCGATGGTGAAACACGTTCAGCAAAGCGTTCAATGTAAGACATAATCCATACGGTAATAATTATCGGTAAAACAGAACCAGCATAATCAGTTAAGCGTACTGGTATGCCCATAAAGAAAAGAGCTTCTTCAGAGGCTAAAACCGACGACCAGTTCGGGTGTAGTAACACGCCGGCGATAGTCATGGATAACACCGGGTTGGTTCCGAACTTAATTGATGCTCCGTATGCAAGTAGTACAGGCATAAAGAAGAATGCTGCATCCGCGACAGTGTTTAAGATAAAGAAAGTTTGGCTTTCATTGGTTAATACGCCTGTTAACACAAGCACTGCCAGCACGGCTTTGATCATCCCGGCACCAATAATGGCAGGGATAAATGGTGCGAATGTGGTAGAAATGACGCTGATTAAACGAGAAATGACGCTCTTTTTTTCTTCTTTGGCAGTATTAGCATTTGCACTCCTCGGGTGCTCGCCCATTTCATTTTTGATGGTACGGAAGGCTTGTTGGACCTCATTTCCCACGATAACTTGGAATTGACCGCCTTTATTGACGACTGAGATGACGCCCTGTAACTTTTCGATTTTAGCAACTTCGACTTTAGAAGAGTCATAGAATTCAAATCGAAGTCGGGTCGCACAATGGGTTATCATCGCTACATTTTCTTTTCCACCTACAAGTTTCAATATGTCTTTGCCTAGCTGTTTATAATCCAAACCGTTATCCCCCTTTACGAATTACTGATATGAGTAAAACAAAAAAAGACCAAAATAAGATGCACCTATCCCGTTAAGAAATAGAGCAAATTATTTTGGTCTTGCCTGCATTACCAGTAACACGCCAATTTAATTTGTTGTTTATTATGAAACGCTTACGAATAAATTATCATAACTATTTGTATATTACAAGAGCTTTTTTATGTCGACCATAATGGAAAATTAATGAAGTATGGACGAAGCGTGTGCGGGTTGAAAAAATTTGCCGATCTTCATTATGAGGGATACACATACGACAACAATAGGATTTCCGAAGAGGATTTCTTTTTTTATATTTCGCCACAATCAGAACTCTATGAAGAGGATAGATTGCGTGTAAAACACGCTCAAGATGGCAATATCATTAGGTTAATCAGCGATAAAATTGTTGATGGTAAAGCAGATCAGTTTACATATAATGTTAAACCGCCCAAAAGATAAGTGTCTGCACTTAAAAGATAACGGGATAAGGGTAGCTTAATACACAGAAGGTGAGATAAATTTGGCTTTTTATGGGATCTTCTTATTAAACCAACAGGGGAGTTAAGCAAACTCCAAAATAAATACAGGGAATAGCTTAGTTCCATAAGGTTCTGGGCTATTTTATTTTTCTAGAAGAAAAAGCACCGCAAATACGGTGCAAATTGACGTGCATTTTAAATTACATTTTAAGCCGTAAATTCACTTTTTGCGATGGGAAACGGAACCCGTTACAGCATACCTACTTTTGCTACTTCCAAGTTTTATCCAATTTATCCGAATAGAATTGAATCGCCCTTTTATAATGGAGGATATCCTCATCCGATGTCGTTTCAATCAAACTGGTAAGCAGAATCTCCATGGCAGTATTATGCTCTTTTAAATTATAAAGTGTCATTGAATAGAATACCTTTAAAGCCCGATTGCTCGGAAATAAATCCAGACCCTTTTGAAAAACGTTTTTCGACTTTGCATATTCTCCTATGGTACGGTAGGAACTTCCTAAACCAAGTATGGCTCCCTCTAAATCCTTTCCAGACAGCCCCATGTCAATCGATTTTTCATAAAAGGGTATGGCTTCGGTTTCCTTCCCTAATAAATCAAAGCTCCAGGCACATTGGTAGTTCACATAGGGGTCTGTTGGAAACTCCTGTACTACTTTTAAAAGTGATTCGTTTGACTCCACGGCTTTCCCTACATGTCGTAGTTCAATCGCTTTTATCACATCTTTTTGCATCGGCTTCACTCCCTACACACTGGCTCGCACAATATAACGGGAAAATGTTATCGGCAGACCTTCACTTCCTGCGTGTTTCTCGAAAATTTTTGTTATCTCTGATAGGGTTTCTTTTACAAGAGTTTCATAGATTTTTGGATGTTACCCAAAACAACGATATTTAATGACGTCCTCTGGAGTGTGCAGATATTCAATACTATTTACTACTTCCACGTCCGATTCAGCTGGCTCAATTCCAATCTTTTTTGGATATTCTCTAAGTTAGGTGTCCCCTCGGTGACTTTGAAGAGATTTGGGAATAGGATTGGTAATTCTTTTCCCAGCTCATCACCGGGATGTAGCCCGAGAATCTCTCCGCCCTTCTTCACTACTTTTTTCAGATGGGGATAAACCGAAGTTGGACCCTTTCGATCATAGGCACAATCAAACTCATCCCACCACAAAAGATACATTCGTACGACTGTTTTCCACCCCCAATTTATTGAATTTTTCGGTTACATCAAAGCCGACGATTTATTTTGCATACTTGGCACACTGCATCGTGAATTCCCCATGGCCGCAGCCAACATCTAACACTTTTTTGTTCCTGATGACACTAGCCACCTCTTCATCAAAAATCGACTCTCCATTTGGGTTTGTATAGGTAGATTTCCACGAATATTGGTATTTTCCTTCGAGCCTTCCCAACTGTTCGTACCATTGCAGCGAATGGGGCGGAAGCCATTCCGGAAGAGTAGTAGGGTCTAACAGTTTCATATCAATCCCTCCACTGAATCTGTCACCGCTTTCCATACTGAGGAAGTTGGGTCCACAACCATAAAATGCTCTGCTTCCGGGAGTCTGATTAATCGGACGCTATCCCCCAGCTCCCTTGCCCTCCGATGATATTCCTGACTCAAAGAGACCGGAACATGACGGTCTAACTCACCATGAATTAAAACTTGCTCCACATTCAAGGGCAGCAATTCGATTGGGGACGCAATTGGTAATTCTTCCATTGAGTCGCCTAGAAACGCTGTAACGGGACTGGACATCCCTCTTTCCTTATGTATCTGCAGCATTTGGTCAAGGTCTGTAACCCCAGCGAGGCTGATAATTCCTTTTAGTGGAACGACCAATGGGCTGTCCTTTACATTCAAAAATGATCCCAACAAAAGTGCCAAGTGACCGCCGGCTGAATGCCCGATGACCACCAATTTTGAAAGGTCAAGCTGATAAGTGTCCTTCAGCTGGTCTAGGTGATTAACCGCACTGACTACATCATGGAAAGTACCCGGCCACGCCCCGCCTTCCTCACCGATCCGGCGGTACTCAATATTCCACGTTGCATAACCGCGCCGCGCCAAATCTTCAGCTAATGGTTCGTTTTCCTCAAGACTATATTTCGACTGCCAAAAACCGCCGTGAATACTCACCACCACAGGACAGTTTCCGGGCGCCTCGGGTCTACGCAATTCACCAAATTGTGATGGATGCTTCCCATATGCTATTTTAATTGTCATCTACAAAACCTCTCTTTACAAATTAACCGCTATACCTTTTTCGCGAGAAGAATGAAAATTCCTCTATTAAGATGGCCATGTGCTACAATCTAGTTTGTTTTTTTTAAAAAAGATGGTTTGGGTGGAAGGGCTTATCATTCGAATTTAGCCCAGATTCGGTTAAGAAGAGGTATAATGGAATACGAGTTTACGTCTATTACGGAGGTTATGATGAGTTTTTTTATAAGGTTAAATACGATTAGTGCCCTATACGCTTTAGCATTGTTTATCGCCATCGAACTCATAATAAATGTTTCTCATATTAGTGAGTTAACCGGATGGGAATGGGATCATGTTTACATTGTCATTGCTGTTATTAATGTTATTGGACTTCTACTTGCGACTCTTATATTTATTAGCTTAACGAAAAAATGGCTGTTAGGCAGTAAAAACAGTTATTGGACACTTATTCTCTGGGTCCCTTATTTTATTATTTTATTCTACTTTTTCACTGTTTTTGTTCCTCTTAATTCAGGGTTGATGCTTTTTCCTAGATTTAGTCTGTTGATTTTTGGGTCTGGCTTGCTGTTTCCAGTTTACATTTTATTTATCCATGTAATTGCTACACCTATAAGTACAGATGAAGGGCACCTCTAATACGCAGCCATGGAAAACGCTCAGCATTCGAAAGGCAGTGGATTCATTTCCACTGCCTTTGTTCTAACATTTACAAATCATTAAAAGATTTCCATCCGGGTCTTTGAAATTAAAATAATGCCCATGTTGAACGTCCGTTACAACGTTAACACCTTTATTTTTCATAAACGTAAAAGCTTCTTCAATGTTTAAGGTATTGAAATGGAACACCGGTGTTTGAAATACATTATTTTCGGAATAGATTTTGCTATCTAAAACAATCTCCGTACCTTCCATGGGAATGACATAAAGATGGCCAAACTGGATTTCACCCGCTGCTTCGATACCTAATAGATCACAATACCAATCTCTTGCTCTCTCTATGTCTTTTACTGGAATAAAAACTGTCCCGATTTGATTATGGATAGGACTATTCATTTTAAACAACCTCCGATACTAACTTCTACGGCTTTTTTTTAAAAGACCAATCTATTTATCTCTGCTATCTGTTTTTTCCCGGATGAATTCAATTACCTCGCCATTCGGTTGGATTTTTACACCCGTGAGAAAACCTGTGTAGGCTGCACCCGTATCAATATTCCAAGAATGACTATGTTCATCATACTTAGGCTCCTCACACGGCGTGTGACCAATAATCTGCAGTTTACCAATGTTCTTCAAGGGACTTCGATTCCAAAGGACACTGTATCCATCGTCCTCCTTAAACGGATTCGTCGCTTGCTCCGCGATTCCGGCATGGCTTACAAACAAGTGCTCATTTTCGAAAAATAGCGGCAGCTCCTTCATCCAACTCACATCATCCTTGCAATCTCGCTTCTCGGCCTCATACTGCCGCAGCGTTTCCTCCCCACATTGCCGAAGCCAATTGTGGTTGGGCTGATTTAGTACATGATCAATGATTTCAAACTCATGATTTCCTTTTAAAAAGATAGCTTGCTCGGGAAAGTCCGCTTTTAATTGCCTTGCCAGCTGAATCAGCACTTCATTCTCCTTGTTCCAATGCTTCGTAATCAGATTCTTAAACGTATAATAGCAACCGTGAACATCACCGATGACCAAATAATTCATTGTTTAGTTCTCCTTATTTAAAAATAAAAGTAATTCGGCTAGATCATCCACTATGTAATCCGCTTCAATCGACTCCCATTGAGGGTCTTTCTTCCAAACCCCTTTCATTCCAACATTCTGAGCCGCTTTCACATCATTCTCAGGGTGGTCCCCGACAAAAATACTCTGCTGAGCTGAAACGTTGAGCTGATTCAGGGCTCTTTTAAAAATTTCGGGGTCTGGTTTCTTAATTCCTTCCCATTCTGATATTAAGATAGTGTCAAAATACTTTTCAATTCCTAATGCCTTAATATTATCGAGCTGGAACTGTCCTCTTCCATTTGTAATCATGCCTAATCTGATGTCGCGGCTTTTTAATTTATCCAGTGTGGAAATGAGATTCGGGAATGGAAAGCAGTGATTTTTGAATTCTGAGAGGTAGTCTTGAAGCAGTTCTTCCCATGTCATCGCCGTTATTTGAAACTCCTCCACCAACCGCTGATACACCTTATCCTTCCAAACATATCCGCGTTGATCCAATTCTATAAATCTCTTTATATAGTTCTCTCGCGGAATATGTCCTACGATTCTATGCAGCCTGTCATATTGGTGGTCAATGAACTTTTTTACCGATTCATCCCGGTCTAATAACGTTCCATCTAAATCGAATAATACTGCTTTTATCATTTGTCTGCCCACTCCCTTTCTTTTTTGGATCGTTCAAAATCCCGGTGTGGTGTTTTATATTACCTATTTTACAACCTGCGAAAATGTTTCCGCCACCTGCTGACTTTATTCTCTTGCCTGCATTTTTCCTTCATTTATCTGCATAATCAAATACATGCCAAACTACATAAAAAAACATTGGATCCGCAACCGCGAATCCAATGTTATCAAATCTTATGCTGTTTTTTCCACTAATCCAGCACTGCCCTGTTTACGTTTGAACGTAAATGCAAGGTAGATAAATGTAACAAGCATAAATCCAGCCATGTAGGCGAGCAAGATTATGTTATTTTGCCACATGTAAGCAAAGTCTCCGCTTGAGATGACGGCTTTAAACGCCTGGACGGTGTACGTCATCGGGAAGAATGCGTTAAATGGCTGCAGTGCCTCTGGAATTAACGCAAGTGGGAAGGTACCCGCGCTTGTCGTTAATTGCATAATTAGGACGAGAATGGCGATGAAACGGCCAACATCAGCTAGCGTCGTGACAAGCATTTGAATCAACGTTACAAACACCATGCTGGTGATAATCGTTGTCACAATAAACAACGGCAGACTTTGTACCTCGATACCTAAACCGACTAGTAACACAAAATCGACCAATAGTGCTTGAACAACACCGATTATGGTGATGACCCCTAATTTTCCGAAGAACCATTCTCTTGCAGAAGCCGGTTGAACGGCAGGTTCTCTTAATCCAAAAACAATAGAGATGATCAATGCACCGACAAAAAGCCCTAGTGACACGAAATATGGTGCAAAGCCGGTTCCGTAGTTTGGCACGTTGTTAATCTCTTTTTTATCAACCTTTACTGGCTCGCCCATCATATCATAGGTGTCATCATCCGCTTTAACACTGTTCGCAGCCTCTGCACCCTCAGATAGCTTCTCGTTTAATTCAGAGGTGCCATCCTGAAGCTTTTCTGTACCTGCTTGCAATTCAGTGGAACCTTCTGCAAGCTTACCAGTACCTTCTGTTATTTTATCCGCACCAGCAGATAACTCACCCATCCCGGCTGTCAGCTGGTTGGCGCCTGCATTAAGTTCGGTTGACCCTGTATAGAGCTGGTGGATTCCTTGTTGGAATTTCACCTGGTTTGCATTAATTTCTCCGATTCCACCGATTAATTGGTCAAAGACTGGATCGGTTTGTTTTTTCAATTGTGACTCTAAACCTGCAGTTGCTCCCTGCAATTGTCCATTTACCTGCGTTTTAAATTGCGTAAAACCCTGGTGCAATCCTGGCGTAATGGCTTGTGCCACCTGCTGTTGAACTTCTGTCTTATTAGGTGCAGTTGCAGTTTGCTGAGCCATAATTTCAGACACGGTTTCAGCTGGAACACCCTTGGCAATAAGCGCCCCGGCAAGCTCCTGCATTTTGGCCGTTTGCTGCGCAATCATTTGATCCGCGATCTGAGCTGACAATCCCGCATTCAACTGTGTCTCAAACTGATTAATACCCTCGTTTAACTTTTCCGTACTGCCAGATAACTGTGAACTGATCCCAGCAGCAATTCCAGCTGGTAACTCTTGTTTAATTTGCTCAGCACCCGATTGTGCTTTTGCGGTGCCTGTCACCAAAAGCGACAGCTTGTCATCCGCTTGTTGTAATCCTTGCTGGATGGCGGCTGTTCCTTTGGCGATTTCGGTTGTACCGGCTGCGGCGCTGTTGATGCCTTCTTCAAATTCGATTGATTTGCTTGCTAGGGTTTGAAGGTTTTCTTTGATTTGTCCGGCACCTTTGTTTAGTTCTGCTGAACCGTCATTGAGCTGGCCCGCTCCCTCACTGGCTTGTGCTAATCCATCGCCCATTTCCGTTACTTTTTCAAAAATGCTCTCGGAATACGTTGTGACGATTTCCTTTGAAATCTCAGCTTTGATTTCCTTCATCGCGGTTTCACCGATTTGCGCTGATAGGAAGTTTGCTCCTTCATTGGGCACATATTTGATTTGCAGCTTTTGCGGCTGATCCTCAAGCAGTGTGGTCGCATTTTTGGAGAAATTGCTCGGAATCTCTACTAAAATATAATACTTTTGATCCTCCAGGCCTTGGTAGCCCTGCTCTTTGTCTACAATATCAAAGTCAAAGGTTTTACTTTTCTTCAGATTATTGACCAGGTCGTCTCCTATTTGAAGTGTCTCCCCGGCGAGTTCTGCGCCCTCATCCTGATTGACAATTGCGACTGGCAGGTCGCTTAAATATTTGTACGGATCCCAAAACGCCCACAAAAACATTCCGGCATATAAGACTGGAATGAAAAGGATGGCGATGATGGGAACTAATACTTTACGATTGGTAAGAATCGTTTTTAACTCAGCTTTAAATCCTTTCATGTTCGCTACCTCCTGACTATTTTATTCAATTAGTCATTTTTATTTTTAAAAAAATACTGACCGTTTTGTTCAAATGGTCAATTTGCTGCAAAATAAAAGACTCATGCTAACAAGCCTTTTAATAAGTAGAGTTCAAAGAGCTTTGCAATCTCTTCTTTTTTTAATGGCGGGTTGTTCCTTTGCCAGTCAATCACCAAGGAAAAGTACATCTTCAGCATTACGAAGGCTGTGACCTCAGGGTCGCAGTCTTTAATTTCACCTTTATCGATTGCTTTCTGAATAATCCCCTTCATATATTGGATGATCGATTGCTCCACCCGCTGCATCGCTTCAACGACCGTTTGTGTGCCCATATCCCGTTCTTCTTGAATCAATTTTATCGTCAATTGATGCGATTCCCGAAACGCATGAATCCGGACTAACACATTGTTCACATTATCAAGTATCGAAGAGGTTTCATCTAGAACACTCTCCACTTCGAACCGGATATCTGCGATAAGCGAGTTGATAATATCATCAAATAACTCTTCTTTTGTTTTAAAAAAGGTGTAGATGGTTCCCTTCCCCACATTGGCTAACTTCGCAACCTGATCCATCGTCGTCGCTTTGTATCCAAACAAGGAAAAGGACTTCGCTGCCGCCTCAAGAATCAACTTCTTCCGATCAATCACTGCCAATCCACTCACCCCCAAAACTGACTAAAAAACTGATTTGGTCATTTGCACAAAAAGTACTATATCATAATGATTTTAGAATGGCAATATTATGTCGTTTTTCTGCAGATTTTGTCAAACGTTTTATGGAACTAAATTCTGTTTACTTACGTCTTATTGAGTAGAGATAAAAGGAAATAATTGGGGGATCATTTTAATGAAGAGGCTTTTAATTGCGTTGTTTATTGCGCTTGTTTTGTTTTGTGCTACAGGGGGGTTGGAACGATTTGCTTCTGACGTGAAGACACAGGAACCTGAGGTTACCCAAGAGATAAATTCAGTCGAAAGCTTATAATAAAAGGTTGCCAGTCCCAGTACCGTTGGGGCTGGTTTTTGCGTGTATGCCGTGACCATTTCTCAGATTTGGACATACCTTGTTAGTGGACAGGGGGCAATCTTGATGGGATTTCGACCAGATAATGGTGGTATTATCATCAGCAGCCACAGCAATTGGAGCGCCGTGTACCTCAGCTTGAATGCGAAAACCAACGGCAGGACGTGAAATTAACCAGCTTCAAAGAGAAGTAAATCAGCTCGAGCGCAGGCTCGAAAGATTAGAACGTGAATGTTGTGAGGACCAAATCCTGTTGATTACTCCGCCTTTTGCAGTTTTGGCTGCCTTTTTTGATGGTAAATTGTTTTCTCAATAAAGTTTCCTAGCACTCCTAGTAATAGTCCCAAAATGAGCCCACTAAAAACAGGCATATCCAGGATGGTTAGGACCCTATATTGATTCAAAAACGCAAAATCATGCCAAAATAGCCCGCAGTCCATTCCAACCACCATTCCAATAAAAAAGCCAGTTAGATGGGTCTTTTTTTCAGGCATGCTATTCATGCCTCTGTCTCATTATGCTCGTCCTCCCTTACCTATATATTACCTTTTGCACCATTAGTTTTGGGGGTACTCTAAAAAATCCACAGAATTTGGTATTTTAGTTATACCAAGATAATACCGACACAGGTAGTTAAAACTATATTTTATTTTTCATGTATAAGAGAATGATAGATTGGTAAAAATACTGATAGACAGTAATCTTAAGGGGGAAAGAAATCAATGGAAGAATCTAAATTACTATTATCACAGTTTGCTAGTGAGGAAGGCTTCGAGCTTAGTAAATACTTAAATCATTTGTTTGAATATGTCTCACACCAACTGGGACAAAATCCACCTTCCACCACAGAAGTGGAAAATACCTAAGCCCAGGCGTTGCTGAATGCCTGGGGTTTTTTTGTTTGTGGGATGGTGGCCGAGTTTAATTGGAACCTTAAAAATTTATTTCACAGGCTCTCTGTTAAAGAAAGATGTAGATTTTTCTCACCGGAATCCTTATGAAGGACTATACTTAATGAGATATCTTTTCATCATTTTTATTAAGGGCTAATCTCATTGGAATTCTCCGGCTTTGTCTTTCATCACTTTTTTTACCGTTTTTACTTATAACCTACAATGAAATTCAACAAAGCTTTTTGAATAAAAAAGCCTGTCTGGAATAGAAATCCTCTTTTCCCTCCTCGAATGGGCAATTTTTGGGTATAATATAGGAATATGGATTTTTTTAAAAAAGGGGGTCGTGGCTTTGGAGTCGACGACTGCTAATGAACGGATTGAACTTCTTTCAGAAGAGATTAAAGATTTGCTGCATCCGCATGCGGTCGATGATGTTAAGCTCGTTCAAAAGGGCTTAATGCTGTACCGGCAAGGGATGGTCAAGCAATTACAAATATGGAATGCCCAAATTACCGCAATGGTACAGGACGTGACGCCTTGCCATGTGAAACTGAATTTTTCCCATTTGTCTTTAAATAGTTGTACTTGTCCTCATGAGGGACTGTGCCGCCATCAGATTGCTGTATTTTTTGCCGCGTATTCACGAGTGGGCAGTGTCGCCGAGTGGGTTGCGGAGTGGCGCGAGCCGATGAAGGAGAAGAATGATGTTGCAAGCTGGGGGCTTCAAAAGGCCAAGGATTTGATTAAGGCGAACGGTGTGATGAAGCCGGATTACGCGCGCTGGGTCGAATCATTCGAGGTGAGCTTTGATACGATTCTTAATTCAAAGAAGTATTCGAGTCCTTTTATCATTGCGGAGCTCTTCAATATATACGAACGGCGGATTAAAGCGAGTGCTCCGGTGGAAAAGGAATGGCGGCTGCTCTATGAATTGGTCGGGATTGTTGTTTCGTTTAAAAAGCTTGCTGTCTTAACGGTGCAATCAGGGTTTGCTGAGGATGTCGTGAGACGCGCTTACCTTTCTGTGTTCCATAATTTAATCGAGGACGCCGATGAGCTTGTCTTGAAAATTGGTGTTCAATCGCTGCCGTTTGACTTTGATGAGTTTATTTTAAAATTAAAGGACGAAGTGTTTGAGCTGTTGACTGTTTCTTCGGACCTTGAGCAGGAACGGATCTATCTTTACCGTCTCCTTTGGACTAATCTTTTTAAGAAGAAGGAATGGCGTGAGCAAGAAATTGTTCTGATTAACGACCGGATGAAGTCATTGCAGGATTGGGAGAATCCGAATCCACTCATGGTTGCAGGTATTCATATCAGTATTTTGCAGCAAAAGGATGAGCTCGCGGTGGACTTGATTTCTAAAATTGACGATAAAGTGATTACTCCCTATATGCTTCATTGGATTGAACTATTGTCACAGACGAAAGCATGGAAACGAGTTGGACCGCTAATTGAGCTGTTTATTTCTAACCTTAAAGGATATTTAGACTTTCTGCGAACTTATCATTCCTGTGCTTCTTTTACCCGAACAGCATTGAAGGCGATTACTCCTTACATCTCAGAGAACGGGAAGGCTGAGTTATATGAGCGCGCGATGCTTTCAACTTTGCCTTACAGCTATACGGAATATGAACATACCCTGTTTGAACGCAAGCAGTTCGACAAATGGAGCGACCTCCAGGCGTTCATGGGCTGGAATTTCTATGACCTGCCAAGAGAGCGGGTGAAGGTAATTGAAAAAGAAAAACCGGAAGTGCTGCTCGGAATGCTGCACCAATCGGCTTTGAACGAAATTAATCAAAAAAACCGGTCCAGCTACAAAGCAGCGGTCCGGCACCTAAAAAAGCTGCGTACCCTATACAAAAAAACCAAACGCGTCGACGACTGGCAATACTTCCTCGACAGCCTAATGGAAAAAACCAAAAGACTCCGCGCCTTCCACGAAGAATGCAGACGGAGCAAACTTATAGAGGAATAGAGTGCAATTGGTGGTGCCTGTCACCGCTCGTGGACACTGTCTTTCTGTGGTGACAGGCACCGCCCGTGGACACTGTCCACCTCAGGCGGACAGTTTGATGAAGGTGACAGGCACTGGATCGACTTTTGTACATTTATTGCTGTGTTTTGTACACTTTTTGTGGTGTTATGTACATTTTTCGGATGGTTTTGGACATTTTTTAAGGGGTTTTGTACATTTAAACATTATTTGGAAATTGCAACCCCTAAATCCGAATTCCCCACCCAAGTAAAAGGAGTAACTTTACGATGCTGAAAACTAGATTTGTTAAGCTTCTGACAATTAAATTAGATGATGGCCGTTATCTGCTGGCTGCTGAGGATGAACATGGGCATGGATTACCGCCTTCTGAGTGGAAGAATGTGTTGTTCAGCCGCCATGATGAGAGCTTTTTTGGCACACTTCTGGAGAACGAGTCGGTTGATGGCATCGAGGGTGTGGTGGTGACTGGCTGGCACCTTGTTTCTCTTTTTGCAAAGGAGTCGTTCAATCGGTTTATTGACTGGGACTGGGATGACCAATCGGAGATTTGCCTCGCTGCTGCTCACTCTCTCCATGAAGGGATTCTCGAGAAAGATTGGCTTCCCGACTTCTCGGTTTGGGAGAATGGCGACTTCCGCTGGCAGCTCCCCGTTCGTGTGATGGATGAGTTTGACCCTTCTTTCTGGGAACAGGCTGTCGAAACACAAGGTGAAGAGGCGGAAACGGTAAAAGCATTTATTTCTGATTTGTATGACCATGCCTTGGACGCTTACTTGACGCGAAATGCTTCGATGAAGGAGTTGTTTGGGCCAAAGCTTGCTTTATTGAGAAAACAAGGTATTTCTGGCGCTGAACTGGCTCGCTATTTTGATGAAGAAACCTGGCTTGAATGGGTTGGAATTAAGGAGAACGACACCCCTTTTACGATTGGATTAAGGTTAGAGGAACCCTTAGATGGCGAAGGACCTTGGAATCTGGATGTCTTTTTACGAGGTAAGAAAAATGTCGACGATGTTTATGGCTTGGACGCAAAGATTCCGGCACGGTGGAAACCATTTTTGGAAAGAGTTGACCGTGAGCAAGGGCGCTGGGCAAGGTTAATCCCTTGGCTGAGTGAGGACGGAAACACATTGAAATCGGGACTCACAGAGGAAGAAGCGTGGATGTTTTTGACGGAGGCCAGTGAAACCCTCGTTGCGCTGGACGTGGAGATCCTCCTCCCTGCTTGGTGGCAGGCGATGAAGAATGCCAATTTAAAGGTGAAGGCATCGTTAAAAGGCTCCTCCAGTCATCGTCCGTCATTTGTCGGGCTGCAGGCTATGCTTGATTTCAACTGGCGTTTTTCGATGAACGGTGTCGACCTGTCCGAGGAAGAATTCGGCCAGCTTGTCGAAGAGAAACGTCGACTCGTGTTTATTCGCGGGCGTTGGGTGAAACTGGATCCAGGCTTCATTCGACAAATTCAGGACTTGATGAAGCGCGCCGAGAAGGAAGGCTTACATGTAAGGGATTTGCTCGAGCAGGAACTGGTTGAGACGCCTCTTACGGAAGATGAGCTCGAAAACCCAAAAGCCTTTGCTCGGATTCAAATTGAATTGAACAGCCAATGGAAAAAGATGATTAAGCAGCTATCTGAAGCACATGAGATCCCGCTCGAAGAAGTTCCTGCTGGGCTTCAGGGCGAACTTCGTCCTTACCAGCAGCTGGGAATGAGCTGGCTCTGGTTCCTGCGACAATACGGATTTGGTGCTGTCCTTGCCGATGACATGGGGCTTGGGAAAACAGTGCAACTAATCGCGTATCTTTTGAAGGTAAAAGAGGAAATCGGGGCGATTCCTGAAATGGTGACTGGCACCGAGGACGGAACGGATTCTAAGAAGGAAAAAACACCAGTTAAGGCTGCTTTGATTATCTGCCCAACTTCGGTTCTTGGTAACTGGCAGAAGGAGCTTGAGCGTTTTGCTCCTGAGATAAATGTGTATTTGCATTACGGTTCTAACCGCTTGAAAGAAGAAGCCTTTAAGGAAAAAATCAAAGATGCTGATGTTGTGCTGACTTCGTATGGGTTAAGCCATATGGACTCTGAGGAGTTTGAGTCCATCCTGTGGAGTTCAATTTCGATTGATGAGGCACAGAATATCAAAAACGCCGGTACCAAGCAGTCACGGGCGGTGCGGAGACTCCGCGGGGGACATCACATCGCCTTGACCGGTACTCCGATGGAAAACCGATTATCTGAATTGTGGTCGATTTTTGATTTTACCAATCATGGCTATCTTGGCAGCTTGGGGCAATTTCAGAAGAAATTTGTCATCCCGATTGAAAAGGATGAGAAAAAGGAAAAGGTCAATGAGCTGCAATCATTAATCCGTCCATTCCTAATGAGGAGGACGAAAAAGGACGAAGAGGTGGCACTCAATCTCCCTGACAAACAGGAGCAAAAAGAGTACTGCCCGCTTACAACTGAGCAGGCCTCTCTATATGAGCAGTTGGTCCGTGATACTTTTGCTGAAATTGAAAAGCTGTCAGGTTTTGAGCGCAAGGGGTTAATCTTACAAATGCTCAGCAGACTGAAGCAGCTTTGCAATCACCCTGCTCTCTATCTCAAAGAAAAATCAGCAGACAGGCTGCTCCTAGATCGCTCAAATAAATTGGAGAAGCTTGTCGACCTTGTTGATGCTGTTTTAGACTCAGGCGAAAGCTGTCTCATTTTCACGCAATATATCGAAATGGGCGAAATGATTCGTTCGACAATTAAGAAGAAGTTTGGGGTGGAGGTGCCGTTCCTGAACGGAAGTGTACCAAAAACGCAGCGTGACGATATGATTGAGCGGTTCCAAAATCAGGAGTTCCCGGTGTTCTTGCTTTCATTGAAGGCTGGAGGAACGGGGCTGAACTTGACGGCAGCAAATCACGTTATCCACTATGACCGATGGTGGAATCCAGCAGTTGAAAATCAAGCCACAGACAGAGCGTACCGTATTGGCCAATCCCGCTTTGTACACGTGCATAAACTCATCTGTACCGGTACACTGGAAGAAAAAATCGACGCCATGCTTGAGAAAAAACAGCACCTTAACGACCAAATCATCCAAAGCGAAAACTGGATCACTGAACTCTCCACCGACGAACTAAAAGATTTAGTTTATCTAGGATAGCAGGTTGGTCCAATTGGGATAATTTGGCTAATTATACAGTGATGTATATTTGGTGCCTGTCACCCACCTACGGTGGTGATAGGCACCGGCAATGAACCAGTCCTAAGACTGTTTTTTTTGTTGTTATTGATTCGTTTACTTTTTTGAAGGGTATACATTCAGTGAAGGGATTAAATACTAGTGTACATAGACGTTACATTATATGAGGTTGTTATATGGCCACTAAGGAAAAAATCATTGAACTAATCGATAAGAATCAGAATGGGATTGAACATTTAATTGATAAGAAGATACAAATTTGGACCGATTATGTTCTGTTTTCTGGTTTATGGTGGATGGGTGTCGGATTATCCATTATTCCTTGGATTATTTGGTTTGTTATTAGAAAAAGGGAAAGTACAGACCGCCTTTTGTATACTGCCTTTTATATTATGACCATTGCTGTGGTTTCGGATATCTTAGGTGATCAGTTAGGATTGTGGCATTATCGATATCATGTGATCCCTGTGCTTCCCACCTATTTTCCCTGGGATGTTACCTTAATGCCCCTTAGCATAATCACTTTAATCCAGATAAAACCTAAAATGAATCCATGGTTTAAAGCTGTTGTCTTTTCGCTTCTTGCTTCTTATGTTGCGGAGCCATTTTTTGATTGGTTAGGGGTATATGAACCGAAACACTGGCGCTATAGTTACTCTGTTCCTCTCCAAATTATTTTTTACATGAGTGCACATGCCCTAAGTAAACGAAATCAATTTTCAAAATTGACCATTGAAAAGTAAAAAGAGATCTAACATTTTTGATGTCAGATCTCTTTTATCATGTATTAGTTTAAAATAACGACTTTCACGGTTTTTCTGCCCCACGCAATGGCATGTGCATTGTCTGGCATTACCACATCGATTTTATGACCTTTGATTGCGCCGCCGGTGTCTCCTGCTATGGCTACACCATAGCCTTCTACCCATACTTTAGATCCCAATGGAATTACAGATGGATCAACCGCAATTAATTTGATATTTGGATTTTCTTTAATATTATGGCCCATGTACGTAATATTTCCAGCTGATTGCCAGCTGTATGCAGTCGCCGTGACATACATTTCTGTACCTTTTGTACCAGCTGGTGCTGGCGTCGCAGCTGGTGCAGGAGCGTTTGCCGCTGCGATGGCTCTCGCTGCTGCTTGTTCCTGACGAACCTTCTCTTGTGCCGCTTGTACCTGTGCTTGAATTCCAGCCATTTCTTCATTCGCTTGACTATATTTTTGTTGCATTACTGTTAAGGATTCTTGTCTCTTTTGTAAATTAAGATCAAGTTCAGCTTGGTGTTTGGCAAGGTTTTCTTGTTCCACTGCCAGCTGTTCTTCTTGCTCTGCAATTACTTTTACATTTTCTTCAATTTTCTTAAGATCGTTTTCTTGATCCTTAATAATATCATTATCTGCGTTAAACAGAGTTGTTACTGCGCTAGCACGTTGAATAAGGTCTGCGACACTCTTAGATTCTAGGATGACATTGATCGCAACATTTAGTTTTTCATCCTCTTGTAAAGCCACTAACCTGCTTTTCATCACATCTTTACGGTTATGGATTTTATCCTCAAGGAAAACAATTTCCTCTTTTTTCTGTTCGATCAACTGACGAGTTTCATCAATTCTCTTCTGAGTTTCTGCTAAGGCTTCTCTATTTTGTGTAATATACGTTTGAAGTTCTTCCATCTCTTTATTAAGCTTTTCAATTTCTTGGTTAATAGAGTTCTTCTCATTTGCCTTTTGTTCAAGCTCTTGCTCCACATTATGTAGCGCTTCCTTACTTGATTCTGCATGTACCACAACAGTACCTGACACCATTATTACGCATGTTAGAACTACGAAAATCATACGCCTTACAAGTTGCATACGGTTTTCCCCCTTCTCTATTAATCTATTTATACCATGACAATGTACCAGTTATATTACAAAAATGTTAAAACTCTATCACAAATTGTCATATAACAGTGGAAAACAGTGGAAAACAATACAAACAGATGAGAAATAGAGGTAATTATTGCGGTGCCTGTCACCACGCGTGGACATTTTGCCTATTTTGTCCACGTGGGGTGGACAGTTTGTTTCTGCATGTAATTTTTACGCGATGAGGTGGGAGATTTTGAGGTTTTTGTACGCGCAAAAAAGGGGGAAAGAGGTTTTTTACTGTTATATATGGAGTGGTTTTGTCAAAATTGTGAAATATATGAGGCATTATGAATTTGGTTAGTATTAATCTAATATAGGGATGCGAAGCAAATGTGAAAAGAAGGCTTCGGATTGCATCCAAAGCCCTTTTAACATGTTATATGTTTGTCATCATAAATCTTCCATCCATTAGAATTAGACTTCCAGTTTCTCCTGAGCTGACAAAACCCTTGGGTTTTCTTTCTCACGTAATCCAACTCTTTTTCTCCATAAAGGCATTATAAAAGCGACTTTGTTGTCTTCCATAATGGCAAAGTTTGTGAAGATATCGTAGGCGTCTTCCTCGGAAAGCGGCCTCTCTCCTTCGATCAGCTGCAAGGATTGGTGGTGACAGTTAAATTGGGAGTTCGTCTCACGGATGTGGATAGTAACTCTAGATTGGTGAAGAGGGATAGAATGGTACGAATGTTGTGAAGATGGGTGGAAAGATTTTTTTGAGAGTAGCATGGCATCGTAGAATTCTGGTTTTCCTTTGATACGCATTTCTAAGGTACTCGGCCGTTCCCCAATAAATATTAATGAATTTGGCATTATTTATTTAACCTCCATTGAGACAAATATTTACATCAACATTTATTATTCGACAATAATTTTAATATTCCTTTTTTCTTCAAATAGATTGAATCCATATTAAATCTCATGTGTGCCTTTGCTTCACGCAAATCCCCGTGCACATCACTCACAATCGAACTATGACATTTCTTTTACCGTTAAGTTAAAAACAACAATTGTTTTATTGGCGGTGATGAATATGTCTTTATCGGAAAAAATGCGCAAGCTGCGCGACAGTCGTAATTGGTCCCAGCATACTCTAGCGGACATGATGAATATGAACCGCTCCACGGTGAGTCGGTACGAAACAGGAAAAAGCATTCCCACCTACCAAACGGTCATCCGGTTTGCGGACCTTTATCAGGTAGACAAGGAATATTTAGTGGAGGAACTAGATCAGTTGCTTCCGAAAACTGAATCGCCTGGTTATATGACAAAGGAAAGCCTAGAGGATCCTGATTTGGACATCATCCTCCAACTGCTCCAGCAAGAGCTTGAATTGGAAAGGAACTTACTAGATATCTATCTCATGCCGCCAAAAAGGCGTGCGTTTTTTATGGATTTATTAACCTATCAGATTAAAGCTAGTAAAAAACATAAAAAATATTTAAAAAAGTAGGCCGCTGATCGAGTATCAGCGGCCTTGAAAAATAAAACACAGGGGGTTTTGTACTAGTTTACCCGACAAGAAAAAAATTATACACGCTTTATGAACAAAAAAATTCCGGCGCTGCCTGGCCGGAAATGGGGACTATTTTGGAGGGTATCGATTTTTCTTTTAAATAAGGAACCTCTGCTATCGGGGGAAAATGTTTAAAAAAAGGAACGATTTTAGTTTTACCAAAAAATAATCCTAGTTACGACGTCAACAGACGAAGTTTTTAAAAGTGTGAGATATGGTCGTGAATTTCGGATGGTGTTTGTGTATAGTGATGTGTGGGGTAGGTTCTGATCGGGCTCCAATCTCTTTCCTTTAGCTGCCCTTTCATAATCCATTCTAGCTGGCTGATTCGTTTCTTTTGATTGTTCATGTTTTCATTGATCTCAGTGATCTTGTTTTGTAGATTGTCATTATTCTTATTGGCACGGCCAACCATTTTTATCAAACTTTCAAGCAGCTGTTCTAAACTGGCGGCGACATCATCTTGATGTGTCAAAATGGCAGCTCCTCCTTCGTCACTGTAACCGTAACGGGTGTTGGCGGTTCAGCCTGTGTGTAGTTTGGCTTTGCGCCTAAGAAACGAATCGATTCGGCTACCACTTCTGTTACATACACACGCTTTCCCTCTTTGTTATCATAATGCCGGGTTTGCAGCCTGCCGGTAACTCCAACAACGGAACCCTTTCGACAGTATTGGACAGTATTCTCAGCAGGTTTTTTCCAGATTGTGCACTGAACAAAGTCTGCTTCTATTTCTCCATGCTGGTTACGAAATTGACGGCTAACTGCCAATGTCACAGTAGTAACAGGCAGCCCATCACTTGTTTTTCTCAATTCTGGATCCCGCGTCAGCCTTCCAACAAGCGTGACTTGATTGATCATACAATTTTCTCCTCTCCTTTTGATGGCTTTATCATAGACCTTCTCGACCTTGGTGTAAAATACTGAAATTAGGGTTTTGATGTTATTTTTTGCTTCAAAATTGATTTTTCACCTAAGCCAAAATATCATAATGAAGGGATATTTTTTTAACAAAAGGCTTATTTGCAAAAAACGACAAATATTTTTCGACATTTGTTTCCAGAACGGATATGTTATAATTTAGAAAATGAGATCGAGTAAGAGGAGGTATTGCCGATGAAATCCTTTAAATTAGTCGCTTTGGAAGTTGTGGAGGATGGAAATTCCGTTGAAATCCCATTAGAGGATGGATTAATTATCAATAAAGAAAATGAAAGTGCTAGCTGGCTGCTTGAAGCCTATACCGATTTATCCCTTTATGACTACTTCCAAAAAATCCACGAACAAAGCCGCGAGGTGATTGTACAAGCGGTAATTACCAAACGCGAAAATGATCCCGCCTATTTCCAAACTAAAATTGCATCACTCAACAAATTTCAGAACCACATTAGCGTCTTGTTTGAAGGCCGTCTGCGCCGTAACAGAAGTGATTACTCAGAACTCCTGCTCGACAGCCTGCTCGAAAAGGGCCTTGGCGGTCAGGCATTACTAGAAGAATTTAGGGACAAAATGAAAAGCAAACCAAAGCTAAAAATGAAGCACGATTAATAAAAGGGCAGGCTGCAATGTACTGTTCCCCAAAAGTTAGAGTGACTTTTGGGGTCACATGACATGAGCCTGCCCCTTTGCTATTTATCTGTCTTTATTGTTACGATCGTTTGCGTCACGGTCGTCTTCGATCATATCTTCACCAGGTGTGTTTCTGTCTCTCATCATGTCTTTGTCAGTATCAGTGTTGATATCATTGTTGCGGTAATTAGTGTTGTTGTCGTTTAACCCGTTATTGTTGTTACCATTGTTTCCGTTACGGTTTGGTCCATTGTTGTTGTTATAACGTGTGTTCTTGTTATTTAATCCGTTGTTGTTGTTGTTACCATCTAAGTTGTTATCATTATCAAGTGGTGTATCCACTTCATCGTTTGTCGGCGGTGCAGGATTTTGATCATCATCATTATTATTACAACCCACTAACACAGACCCTGACAGAAGTGCACTTGCTAGTAAAAAAAACAGCTTTTTCTTCAAACGTAAAAGCCCCTTTCAATGTGAAAAATATTGACCCTTTTATCGGTCTTAAGTTATTTTCCCCAAGTATGAAAGGACTATTACAAAAAAAAAAATAATCGGAGAAATCCCCGACTATTTTCCTAATGCAAACGTGATTTCCGCTTCACATGCGATTTCTCCATCAACCGTAGCAACTGCTTTTCCTTTTCCAATTGGACCACGCAAGCGAATGATTTCGACTTCAAGTCGCAGTTGGTCACCTGGCTTAACTTGTCTTTTAAAACGACAGCCATCAATTCCAGCAAAAAATGCCAGTTTGCCGCGATTTTCTTCTTTTTTCAATACCGCAACTGCTCCCACCTGTGCAAGCGCTTCAACAATTAGCACACCTGGCATTACCGGATAGTCAGGAAAATGACCATTGAAAAATTCTTCATTTGCCGTTACATTTTTAATTCCGACAGCCTTAACTCCTTCTTCAACCTCTAAAATTTTATCTACAAGCAAAAATGGATAACGATGGGGAATAATTTCTTTTATTTGTTGCACATCTAACATTTTTAGTACCTCCTCATAGGAACAGATATATACATTTTACTATTAAGAGCATACAAAAAGGAAGAGCCACTGGCCCTTCCTCGTTTATTTTTTTTCAACTAAATCAATAATATGTGTCCAAGTGGAGCCTCTTAACACATCTCCCGCATCCCCATTACCGAGCACACCATAGCCAATCGCGGCACCTGCTACCATAAAAACACCAGTAAAAATAACCAAAAGAAGTATTCTAAGCCAAATTGGGATCAAACGGATACGAATCCTTTTATTTGCAACTTCAGCTTTTTGGGCTTTTTGAGCAACTTTAGAAGTCTTTTGAGTGGTAGTATCTTGCTGATCTTCACCTTTTGCCTTTTTATACTCTTCCCTCGTCTTCACCTGGTTTAGATGATTTACTGACATCTCTTATTCCCCTTTAACCGAAATCTGTCTATAGTAATTGGACATATAGTGTGTCCATTCTTCTGCTGTTTTTTTCGTTTTACCTAATATTATACTCTATTTTATAAAAAAATTAGGGAATAGACAGTATTTTTTTGCAGAAAAAGTATTTCCATGGCAAAAAGTGGCGAAAACTTTTAGTTGCGGTGGGGTTTTTCACACCCTCACAACATAAAAAAAGTCCAATGATGAGATCATTAGACTTTTTCAATGGTAAGATGTCCTACCTTATTAGCCAAACTTTCGCTTCTGAATGCGGTCAATGTTGTCTAACATGATGCCTGTTCCAATTGCCACGCAGTCCATTGGGTTTTCGGCCACTAAGACTGGTACTTTGAGCTCGTCTGCAAGCAATGCATCGATTCCGTGCAGCAAAGCTCCTCCGCCGGTTAAAATAACGCCGCGGTCAATGATATCTGCTGAAAGTTCTGGTGGTGTGCGCTCTAAGACGCTCTTAGCTGCCTGAACAATCACAGAAACCGATTCGCGTAAGGAACCTTCAATTTCTTCTGAATGAACGGTAATCGTACGCGGTAAGCCGCTGACCATGTCCCGTCCGCGAATTTCCATTTCTTCCGAGCGTGATCCTGGAAATACGGTACCAATGTTGATTTTAATATTCTCAGCTGTGCGTTCCCCGATCAATAGCTTGTACTCACGCTTGATGTGATTGAGAATTTCCATGTCGAACTTGTCGCCGGCCATTTTAATGGAGGAAGAAGTAACGATATCGCCCATTGAAAGAACTGCTACATCTGTTGTTCCACCGCCGATGTCGACAACCATGTTACCGCTCGGCTGGAATATATCCATACCTGCGCCAATCGCTGCCACCTTCGGCTCTTCTTCTAAGTAAATTTTCTTGCCGCCGCTTTTTTCTGCCGCTTCTCGAATTGCTTTTTGCTCAACGCTTGTGATATTCGTTGGACAGCAAATCAGAATACGCGGTTTGGATAAAAAGCCCTTTACGTTCAACTTATTAATAAAATGTTTTAACATTGCTTCTGTTACGTCAAAGTCAGCGATAACTCCATCTTTTAATGGGCGGATCGCGACGATGTTTCCAGGTGTACGTCCAACCATGCGGCGAGCTTCCTCACCAACAGCTAGAACACGATTCGTATTTTTATCTATTGCTACGACCGATGGCTCATTCAATACAATTCCGCGGCCTTTAACGTGGATTAACACGTTAGCCGTTCCCAAATCAATCCCTATATCCCTAGCAAACATTCTCTTTTCTTTCCTCCTTGAAACGGTCATACTTTCCTAATTGCTAATTGTACCATATTCCATAAAAATTCCATACTATTATCCCAAATAACATAGAAATTTGTCGGAAAAAATTTCTTGAAAGAGAATGCCCGCCTTTTTAGCCATTAAAAATGGCCCTTTCCCCGACTTTCTTAGAATGCACCAAGAAGTCATTTGAAAATGGCCATTTTAAACATTTTTTGCATGTCTGCAGAGATACCTTCTGAAAGCCGGCCTACTTAACAGCCTCACCTTCTTTTTCTTCCTTCTGGTACTTCATTTTCGTCGCTTCTCCACCCCGGAGATGTCTGATCGATTTATGATAATCTAAAATCTCTTTTACCTCATTTGCCAGTTCAGGATTAATTTCAGGAAGCCTCTCTGTTAAATCTTTATGGACAGTACTTTTGGATACGCCAAACTCCTTCGCAATGACACGAACCGTTTTTCTCGTCTCCACGATATACTTTCCAATCTTGATAGTTCTCTCTTTGATGTAATCGTGCACACCACTCGCCCTCCCTAAATTGGATGTGAGAAGTGCGAAATGAGACCCGCTTATCACTAAGACGAAATACTGCAACCGCATGCTGCATAAACTAAGCTAACCCTCATGCGCCAGAAAGCTTGCTGCCCTCTGATCGATACGATGAATAATCATGTCCCCAACTAATTCCACAAAAGCCTCAAACGACTCTTCACCTCAAACACTCTCTTTGTAAAGGTTTGTAACCATTTTATTAGCTTGGATACGGGAATATGCACGAATTATCCAACAAGGACAAGGTACCTTTTTAATTTTTTGAAAAATCGGACATTAAAATCGAGGAATGGTACCTATTGCGCATTTATCGACACAGCCGCGAAAAAGCTGAAATCCGTGACGTAATTGGATTTTTAACGCAACGGGAATGATCTCCAAAATTATTTCCTGAGAAATCTGTCGATACAAAAAGTCGAATGAAAATTTTTCAAAAAAGAATTTTTTTCACTTATAAACCCGTTTCAGCAATCATTTTTCCACTGTGTTTTTAAAAAAATATTATATAATGATGTGAATTAGACGGAAAGGATTTCGAATAATGCAGCCTTTTACAGAAAAAGTCGTAGAAATTATTAAAAATATTCCCGAAGGCAAAGTCATGACCTATGGACAGATTGCAAGAGTAGCCGGGAGCCCGCGTGCTGCACGTCAGGTGGTTCGTGCTCTACATTCGATGAGCAGGAAGTACAACCTTCCTTGGCACCGTGTAGTCAATAGTAAAGGCCAAATCGCCCTTCAAGACGATGACTATCACGAGCAGCTATTTTCGCTAGAGAGTGAAGGTGTCGAAATTGGTATAGAGGGCAAAATTGACTTAGCCAAATATCAGTATCATCCGAGTGAAAGCGATGGCGAAGGACACTTTTTTCAATAAAAATGAACGTTATTGCCACCAAAAATCATATAGGACTTTCGCTTCACCGACCAACTTTCACAAATGTCAAAAGTCTGTAATGAGGCCATTTCCAAAAAGTTATCAACTCAGAAAAAAAATCCAAAACAAAAGACAAAGCCTTGTGACACAAGGCTTTTTATATTGCAAAAATGTGTTCTAGACGGTTTGTCACAAGCCGCGCTAGTATTAGTCACACAATGACCAATCTGTTCCGAAGATCTTTCAAGACATGTTATTTTGTATCCGTTTTCACATTTTTAGAAGATGTTCGGCGTGGTCAATAAAATTAAAGGAAGTGGGTAAATCTTGGGGAAAAAGAAGAAGAAAGTCTTAGCAAGCGCCTTATCACTAGGTCTCATTTTTTCAAATCTTCCGTATGCTACAGCTGCACTTACGGATGTTGAAGGGTATGACTTGGTAGACGGCTCTGATTTTGAAGACAACAATCTGTGGGGTTTTACGACAGCGAGCTCAACTGTTTCCATTAATGAGCAAAATATTAAAGGAAACGCAACTGATAAACTTCAATACACGATTGTGAATGCATCTGGCGGCCGTGTGGCCACCAAGAATTTAGAAACAGCGGTTAAAGGAAAAGACATTCTTGTCAAACTAGACTGGTATCCCGGCAAGAACAATGATAAAGGAACAAGACAGTTTGAGAATTCTGGTGAACTTCGAATTATAGATAACTCCGGAAACATTATTTTCACGTTAAACAATACCAATACGGAAGCGATTGAGTACTTCGCAGGCAGCCAAGCCCCTGCTCAAACCTTCGCTACCAATCAAGAAACCTGGTATGAAGTCAGTGTCCATTTTGATTTGATTAAAAACCAAGCTGTTTTAACGCTAAAGGATAAAGAATCTGGTGAAACACAAGAATACACGTCATCCCTAGAAGGTGTTTCGTTCGACGGCTCTGTAAAAACTGTGAAGCTTGTCGGCATTCGGACATCTGGAAATAACCACTCTTGGACAACCTACCTCGATGATTTTGGCATCTATAGTGTACCTATCCCAGGTAATACCGTCTCTAAAGTAGATCAACTACGATACCACCAAGTCTATGTAAATGAAACAACAACTGATATATCATCCATCGGCCTGCCACAAACGGTAACCGTCACGCTTGCTGATAATAGCAAGAAGGAAGTGGCTGTTAGTGAGTGGAAAACTGTCGGAAAAGAGTGGAATCCTGAAGAATCAGGGGTATACGAGTTTAAAGGTACACTTGCGCAAACAGAGGGAATCGATAACAGCTTTAACCGCGAAGCCACTCTTTATGTCTATAACCGCTTGACTGCTCCGAATACAGAAAGACAAAAAGAATGGCTGGATCGAGGCGTGATTGCCCTTAAATCTGAAAATGGAAACTTTGTCAGCTGGCGATTACTTGCCGATGAATATGCGAAAGATGTCACCTTTAATGTCTACCGCAATGGAGAAAAATTAAACTCTAAAGCTCTTAGTGTGACAAACTACCAGGATGCAGAAGGCACAGCTGATGATACGTATACCGTTGAAACACTTGTGAATGGCAAATCAGTTGAGAAAAACGAGGTGAAAGCATTAGGTGAAGATTATCTTTCCATTCCGATGCAAAAGCCTGAGGGCGGAACGACTGCCACTGGCAATTACGAGTACACCGTAAACGATTCTAGTGTAGGAGACTTAGATGGTGATGGCGAGCTTGAAGTCATTGTAAAATGGTATCCAACCAATGCCATTGACAGTTCGCAAACGGGTATGACAGGTCCGACGATTTTTGATGCGTATAAATTAGACGGAACGCTGTTATGGCGTATTAATATGGGACTTAACCTTAGTTCCGGTGCCCACTATCATCAATTTGTTGTAGCTGATTTTGACGGCAATGGAAAAAGTGATTTCCTCATCAAAACAGCTGACGGAACCACTTCCTATGGCGCAACTGAAGGCAAGTTCGACAGCAGCAAGGTGTTAAGTCAAATTGGTAATCCAGAAGACAATGGAAAATGGCTGGGTGAAAACGGCCACGTGATCGGCGGACCTGAGTATATCTCTGTCTTTAATGGTGAAACAGGAGAAGTCATTGATACCATCGATTATGCTTTCCCGCTTGGAGATGATAAGGGCACTTCATGGGGTGATACTTGGCAGAACCGTTCTGACCGTTTCCTTGCTGGTCTAGCTTATTTAGACGGCAAAACGCCAAGTGCCATTTATGGCCGCGGCTATTATGAACGAACAAGTTTTGTTGCATATAGTGTTAAAGGCGGCAAGCTTGTAGAAGAATGGACTTTTGATTCGAACGAGGCTGGCCGAGGCAAAAGCTTAGGTAACCACAATCTTGCAACAGGCGACATTGATAATGACGGCTTCGATGAACTAATAGCTGGTAGTTTAACATTTGATCATGATGGCAGCATTGTTTATGCCATGGACGGAGAAATGCAGCGGGAAATGGGATCACATGGGGATGCGCTTCATGTCGGTGCCTTTGACCCAGATCGCGATGGCCTTCAAGTATTTGGTGTTCATGAAGTACCTGCTGTTGCTTCTTTAGAATTACACGATGCAGCTACAGGTGAAACATTGATGTCGTACTTTGGCTCTGTTGATGCCGGTCGAGGCGTGGCTGCGAATATTAGTTCTCAGCCAGGCTATGAATTCTGGGGCTGGGGCGGTGACACCGTTGAAACAGGCGGCGGAATCTACAATGTTCAAGGTAAAGTAGTGGCTGACAGTTCAAGGGACGCTGGCCTCTCTGCAAACTTTGCCCTTTACTGGGATGGCGACCTGCAGCATGAATTACTTGATAATACCTCGATTACCAAATACAACGAAGCAACTGGTAAAGCAGAACTTGTAAAAGCTTTTGAAGGTGTTCATAGCAGTAATGGAACAAAGGCAACTCCAACGCTGCAGGGGGATATTCTTGGTGACTGGCGTGAAGAAGTTCTCCTGCCAACAAATGATAATACTGAGCTTCGAGTTTTCAGCACAACCGTTCCAACGGAGTATCGACTGTATACGCTCATGCACGATGATGTCTACCGCAATGGTATCGCATGGCAAAACACAGCCTACAACCAACCGCCTCACATCGGCTTCTACCTAGGTGAAGATGTTCGTGAGAGTGTCCTTGCAGGCGGCCTGCAGGCACCAAGTGTAGATTATACAGCAACTCTACAATCGATGAAACATACTGTTGCTCTTGAATTACAAGCACCTGTCTTGAAAAATAGCCTAGATCAAGTACAGCATCAGTTAAATGACGGGAAAATCAAACACGTAGTAAAACACATGGAAAATTTCAAAATGCACCTTAACAAGTCAGAGGTGGATCAAGGTCTGAAAGCTAAATTACTTTCTGACGCTGACCAATTAATCGCTAGTTGGAATACAAAATAACATCCAATAATAGAAGGGTAGACTGCTCAATCTGTCTACCCTCCTTTATATCTTTGTAAGACCGAGAGCCAGATGGTCCCATAATATTTTTTCAACCATTTCCCATTTGTGGTCCTCACACCGTACCATAAGGACAATTTCTGACGAGATATTTTTGCTGCCCCGTTTACTTTTTTTGAGCATCAGCATTTTTATTAGAAACCCCAAAAGCAGTCCTGAAACAGCTCCAATGATTCCCCAAAGAATCGGTCCCCATTTCAGTTCATAACCATATATGGCTCCAAGCAGCATTAAACAGGTTCCTAAAATGGACGGACCGTCAAATAAACTAAATCCATCTGATTTATGAATCGTATCAAACAGATTTCTTGGTTCCTTCCGCTTATCAAGCGGGGCAGCTAAAATCAATTCCTTTGAGATCCCCTGCTGCTCCAGTGCTGTAATCGCAAGCTCTATATAAATGGAATTCTCAAATGTAGCAATAACAAACATCCACTCAACCCACTTCTTAAAAAGGAAATTTGAAGTCTTTCTTTTGGTAATTTTCTCGTAAAAATTTTTTCATTTCTTTTTCAAATAAAATATTGTAATCAATAGCTCCGACGTAAGCGTCATAATGGATAAAAAAATAGATAGAAGGTAAATACATGGCCCACTGCATGTGTAAAATTTGTTTAGCTACATCAAAATCTCCTATCATGGTAAGGTGAATAGCCTGTGGCAGATGCCCAAAATACAGGATTAGCACCGTGTAGGCAAAGATAAAAAATCCGACAATAACTTTATGAATATATAAATGCCCTAGGCCTGGAAACAACACCGACCACAGAACCGCGACCCAGGGTTTTCGTTTATCTAGAAAGTTTATATCCCATGCACCCATGGCAATCGGCTGCAATGGTGCGTCCTCTCGGTCTGCTAAAATGTATTGCTTATTCATGTCTACTGTCTGCCGGTAACCATCCCAAATTCCAAACATATAAATTGCCACATAAACCATCAGCCATTGCTCGTCTATCACATCCATCGCTTTCGAAAAATCACCTGTTAACGTATAAAATATTCCAAGATTTATTTTTGCACTTTGATTAATAAAGGTTTCCCAAAGGATGAGGATAAATCCAGCAACATAACGATGAAGCAATAAATGGCCGAATCCTGGGTAAGAAAATGAAAAAAAGGCCACAACCCAAGGGTTCCTTGGGTAAAAAACAGTGGTTGTAAATTGTGATAAGTGCGCCCTTTGTCTTCGGGCTTGAGGATATTGGCTCAATTTAGTTCTCCCGTCTTTTAAATGTTATTTTTGCTTTTATTTGGTCCAAATATCCTAAAAAAAACAGAAACCAATGACTGGTTTCTGTTACTTGAGTTTCATAAAGACATTTTTTACTTTTTTCACTGGAATCTGCGAACCGCCGCGATCCAGAACATTTTCGACCATCATTGCGACCATCAAACTAGGTGAGTTGGAGTTGTAGGCAATGAACCAGCCGTTCTCCGTCCCTTTTTCGCCTTGCTTTTGTTTGATTTCAGCGGTACCGGTTTTACCTGCGAGTGGGTAGTCTGCCATTTCAGCAGAATGCGCCGTACCTTCCGAGTCACCGACGACCTTTCTTAACTGCGATGAAAGTGTTGTAGCGATTTCAGATGAAACGACTTGCTTTTCACTTTTTTCAGTGTCTAGGATCAGACTTGGTTTAATCATATTGCCACCGTTCACAAATGGAGTATAGGTCTGCATTAAATGAACGATACTCATTTGAATTTGTCCCTGACCGTAGCCGGAGTCTGCTAAGGCAATTTCTTTATCCAAATTACCTATGGTTGATTTTTCAAGCGGGAACGGATAATCTGACTCTTCTTCAAAGCCGAATTCCTTCAACCCAGCAGTGAGTGTGTCTTTGCCAATTCCTAGCGCCGTCTGTGCAAAATAAATATTATCCGAGAACACCATTGCTTTTTCTAAATTAACAGGATTAGCTTCGTGAACTCTCGTTACATAATAATTGCCCCATGAAGCACCCTTTTGCCATTTTAATCCCTTAATATCCATCGTTTGCTCCGGGGTAATAATGTTATTCTTTAGCCCGATAGACGCAGTAAGCGGCTTAAACACGGAACCCGGTGCAAATGCCTTATTAAACCTGGTTGTCATCGGCTTTTGCGGGTTTTCCTGAAGCTGTTTCCACTCGTCACTTGAGAAGCCCAGAGTGGCTTGATTTGGGTCAAATGATGGCGAGCTGACAAGCGCCAGTGTCTCACCTGTTACAGGGTCTATCGCCGCTCCTGCGCCTGCCTCACCAACAAGCTCTGCATATAGGCTGTTCTGTAAATTAATATCAATGGTAAGCTTTATATCCTGACCATTTTCAACTGCCTTTTCAGCAAGTGTTTCCGTACTGCCATCAGGTTTCTTAATGGTAATTTTAACGCCGCTTTTCCCTTTCAGCTGTTCGTCAAAAACTTCCTCAAGCCCTCTTTTTCCAATGAAATCTGTGCTTGTATAACCCTTATCCTTAAGCTTTTCGAGCTCTTCCGCGGTAATCGAGCCAACATAGCCAATCAAATGTGCTGCGGCCTCCCTATAGGGATAAATGCGCGCCCCCACTTTTTTTGTTTGTACAGGTTCTAAGGCCACTAATTGAGCGATACGCTCCGTATCGTCCATCGATACCTTCTTTAACGGTACAAACAAATCCGGCTTCACCCAGCTGGCGGTAATCGCCTTCTCAATTTGCTCTGGTGTCATTTTTAACAGGCTGGAAAGCTGCTGAATAACAGGCTCCTTCTGTCCCTCAAGCTTCCCTGGGACCACTCCGACTTCATATACCTGTCCATTCACAGCCAATCCATTGCCAGCACGGTCAAAAATTTGCCCGCGTGTTGGCGTTGTATTACTGATGCCAATCTTGTCGCCATCCTTCAATTGAGGAAAAATATAGGTCGTGTTCCAATCGACATACCAATTATTCTTTTTGTCTCGTTCTTCTTTTTTCATCTTAGCTTTGTGTGTAAATTGGATTTCTCCTGCAATACTATTCATCGATGCAGAAAAATCATAATTGACAGTGTCTTCATCCTTTGCCAGCTCTTCTTCTTCGCCCGGTTTATCGAAGGTTATCTTGAGGTCTTTAATTTGCAGGTCATCGTAGATTTTTTGATAGCGGTTCGTGAAGTCTTCCTTCGAAATGACCTCTTTGGAACCCTCTGTGAGGTAATCATACATCTTATCAAACTTTTGTTCATTCCAAAGCTTTATGTAGGCATCAAATCGGTCCTGAGGCGTCGGCTCCTTGCTGCAGCCAGCTGCCACGATTACAAATAGTGCTGCCATGAACAGCAGCCTAATGATTTTTTTCAAAAAAACTCCCCCCTTTAATACCCATTTTAACATATTTAGGTAAAGGTTGTTTTTAGTTAGGATTGTAGTTAAGATCCTGAGGTTGATTTTTTAAGACAAAAAAAAGAGGAAGGTAGATTCCCCTTTCCCCTTTGTTACGATTAAGAGTTTGTTTTTTCTGTGGACTCAGAAGAATTGTCATCGGATGGTGTTCCTTCATCTGAAGGAGTTTCATCTTTTGATGGAGCTTCCTTTTTAGATGGAGCTTCTTCTTTAGAAGGAGTTTCCTCTTTTGCCGGAGCTTCTTCGTCACCAGTTGGTTCTTCTATCATTTGTTGCTTTGCATCATCTACTGATTTTTGCTCCGTTGTATTTGCGTCATGTAAATCACTTACTGGTTTATTGAAAAACTTAGTAGGATTCACTGCTACACCATCTTTACGGATTTCAAAATGTACATGCGTTCCAGATTCTTCATCAAACAAGCTTTGTCCAGCCATGGCAAGAACTTGTCCTTGCTTTACCTTTTCGCCAACCTCAACCTTCACGTCTTGAACTGATTGATATTGTGTTACAATACCTTTATCGTGTTCAATTTCAATGACATTACCAAGGGTTGCGTCTTCTTCTACTCTCGATACTGTTCCACTTAGGGCAGATACTACTTCGAATGTTTCGCCATCTTTGGATGTGAAGTCAACACCAGTATGCGGAACATAGGTATTGTTGTAAAATACTAATGCTGCTTCCTGTTTTTCTTCACTTGCATTGAAATCATAGAATTCCATTTTGACTACTGCAGTCATAGGATCTTTCACAGGCATTTTTAAGTTCTCTAAGCTCGAGTTTACTTCAAGTGCCGGAGCATCGTTCTTCTTACCAGTTAGGTCTGAAGACTCGTAGCCGTACTTGTCTGTTGCGTTGTCGCCGCTTTGATACCAAAGAACTGCTGTCAGAATGATTGCTGCACTTGCAATATAAATGGCTGGAAATACCCAACGCTTTTTGAAAAAGCGTGTAACACTGGAACTTTGAGAAGATCGTTTGTTTTCTTCCTCTCTCATTTTCATCACCTCAGCAATCATTCTGAACAGATAAGTAGAATTATATACACTAGTGAAAAAATTTTTTCAACTTATTTTTTGATAAACCATATTTTTTTATGCATAAAGGAGGAAAATTTTTTGAAATACGTTTTACGACTGCTTCCCATTGCCTATATGACGGCAATTTGGATTATGTCGAGCCTGCCATCCAATCACTTCGTCGAGCTTCCGGATTCAGAGATTGACCACTTTATAAAAGAATCTCTGCATTTAATAGAGTTCGCGATTTTATATGTATTGCTAGTTTTGGCCTTCCTTACGAGGCGTGGTCCGTTCACCATGGGGCTAAACGTGCTCTGTGCCGTCATAGCGGGGCTTTACGGACTTACAGACGAGATCCACCAATCCTTCTACGCCTACCGCTCGGCGTCCTGGTTTGACCTCGTAAAAGACGTCACCGGAATCCTAGTGTGCTTCTATTTTATTCGCGGTGCGCTGTTTAAAGGTCGATTTGTGAGGTTAGGGAAGGTGCTTGGGTTCGTGAGGAAATTGTAATTGTAGCCACTGCGGGGTTCGCGGTGGTTTTTTAATTTGTTGTCGGTTGGTGGTAGACTCGGCCTTTGAACTTCCCTGTACATGGTAGATTCATGGCCGTAATCAATTTATGAATTATTTTTCGGGATTTGATTTGTAGAAGTTTGCGTGCCTCTGCGTTCGTAATAGAAGGTTTAATGAGAAGGAAATAATCGTAAATTTTTTGGTGGTGGGCCGTTTTGGATTTCATTTTGCATACGGGGCAGGTCCATGTTCCTGCATGATATCTCATCACAGCAGAGCTACATTTTGTATCGTGGCAATGGACACCTGTTTTAAGGTCTTCGGAGGTCAGCTTGAAGTGTTGCAAAAGGTCAGGGTTATCTGGGGTGTTTTTTGCTAATAGAAGTCGATTCATTTTTCTTATTTCCTTTTCCTCTACGATTTCGCTTCTATAATTGTTTTTCAATTTGCTCGATTTTCTCAATCAATTGCTCGCTGTTACAAACACTTCTACTGTATTTATGGTCATAATCGATATGTATTTTGGATTTTTCATTACTATTTACAAAAAGATAAAGGATTGGAATATCGGTAAAATGGTGTTCTGTCAACCAGCGTTTTAGCTTTATCGATTGCACTTTTGCTTGGAGGATTGGATTTTTGGTCCGTTTACCCTCGATGGTTACCTGATTGAGCAGCTTGGCAAAATGCCAATCTTTTGATCTGTTTTTAACTTCTATTACGAGTATGAAACGGGGACATATAAGAAGAATATCAATTTGGAAAAAATATTTTCCTAATGGAAGACGGATATCATGATAAATCCTATAATCTTCATTTGAAACAAGGTCCAAGTAGAACATAACCGACTCTTCCCCTCGAAAACCTAACAGCCAGTTGTTATATTGAGTTAAAATTTCGTACCTTTGCCAATGATTATCCACTACACTCCTTAAAAGCGCCTCAAACTTTTCCATTCTTAATGTTGGCTTGCAATCTTTCATGATCAATTGCATCATCCTTTCTGTTTTCTAACTAATTCAGCTAATCTAGCAATGAATCCTGCTTAAACTTGTGTCAGATTTATGAGCATTGGTTGGATACGTGCCTTTTTTGGGATTTACGTGCCAAAATCCTGTTTTACGCGCCAAACTCACTAAAAAGCCTGGCGAATGACGGGCTCAGGTCATTGTAATTGGATTATAAACAAGTTCGAGGCGATTTGTTTACCTTGTCCATTGACCTTGGTCTAAAAATAAACGACCTTTTATAGGAAAATCCCGCTTTCGTGACGATTCTGGAATTTACGTGCCAAATTTTTTGTTTATGTGCCGTTTCCTAATTTTACGTGCCAAAATCCTGTATTACGTGCCAAACTCAACAAAAAGCCTGGCGAATGCCGGGCTCAAGTCATTGTAATTGGATTATAAACAAGTTCGAGGCGATTTCTTTACCTTGTCCATTGACCTAGGTCTAAAAAACAAATGACCTTTTATAGGAAAATCCCGCTTTCGTGCCGATTCTGGAATTTACTTGCCAAGTTTTTAGTTTATGTGCCGTTTCCTAATTTTACGTGCCAAAATCCTGTATTACGTGCCAAACTCAACAAAAAGCCTGGCGAATGCCGGGCTCAGGTCATTGTAATTGGATTATAAACAAGTTCGAGGCGATTTCTTTACCTTGTCCATTGACCTAGGTCTAAAAATAAATGACCTTTTATAGGAAAATCCCGCTTTCGTGCCGATTCTGGAATTTACGTGCCAAGTTTTTAGTTTATGTGCCGTTTCCTAAATATACGTGCCATATCAACCACTTTATGTGCCTGCCTGCCCGCCCACCCAAACAAAAAAGCCAGACCCACAAGGCCTGACTCTCCCAATACTTATTTCTGCGCGGTTATCGTCGCCAACATACTATCCGCCGAAGTCACTTCAACTCCCTGGTAGTAGTGCTTCACGATCTCTTGATAGTCCTTCCCATCGGCAGCCATGCCGTTTGCGCCGTACTGGCTCATGCCTACGCCGTGTCCGAAGCCGCGGGTGGTAATCACAATGCTGTTTCCTTTCCGTTCCCAGTCAAAATCCGATGAGCGTAAATCCAATTTTTCACGAATTTCTTTTCCGGTCAGGACCTTGCCGCTGAAATCGACTTTCGCGACCCGTTTGCCGGCAGTTCGCTCAACAATTTTTCCAATCGTCCCGCTTGCTCCCACCTTGACTCCAAGTGCCGCTTCGAATTGTTTGACGGTGACTTCCTTAACAGAATTGAATTTCGGAGATTTTTTGTCCCATGGGCTTGATACGCTGCGCAGGTATGGCATTTCATTATTCCAGTAGTCCTCAGAGTTTTCCGTATAGCCATTACTGGTCGAGAAGAAGGAGGCGTCGATTGCTTGACCGTCATAGGTTAAGATTTGACCGCTTGTAGCGCGGACAGCTGAAAGGATTTTGGCATAATTCGATTCAAATTCCATTCCCCAGTTATTTCTCATTTCCGCTTCGCTAAGATAGACCTGATGGAGCTGGGTGTCCGTTACCTGTGCACCTTCAGGAACATCGACATTGTCTTTGCTGAGCATTTTTTTAACGATATAAGTCCTCGCTGTCAGAGCTTGAGCCTTCAAGGCTTCCTCCTTGAACTCAACCGGCATTTCAGCTGCAACCACCCCAACAAGATAATCTTCTAGTGGAACGTTATCGATTTGCCCTTTAGTGGAGCGGTAGACTGCTACTTCTACTGCAGCGTCTGCTGTCGAATTGTTTGCAGTTTCGTTATTTGGGGCCTTGTTGGATAGGTCTTCACCTAATTTGCCGCTGACCTTCCCATCTCCAAATGGCAACACTAGAACCGCCGGAATGAGCAGGGTGAGGGCAAATAAGAATGACGCTAGTAGGATGAGTGGTTTGAATTTTTTCATGTAGGAGCCTCCAATTATGAAATTTGCGCACCCCAACCTGGGCTGCTTTCTCATTCCATCATATGGAGGCGGACAAGCATTTATGACTAAAAAAAGATGACTGAATTTTCTAAAAAACACATATAAATATAATAAAACCGAAGAGATATTCTCTTCGGCTCATAATATTAAGCATTTAAATCTGTAATATAACTTGTCACTTCAGGAAAAACTTCCTCTGCTTCCTTCACGCGTTCAATATCAGCGCCTAATGAAGCTAATTTTCCATGGAAGTTTACGTAACCACGGTCTAAATGTTTTAATTCTGTTACGCGTGTATTACCTTCAGAAACCAACCCTGTTAAAATCAAAGCAGCTGCTGCACGAAGATCGGTTGAAGTAACTTCTGCACCTTGTAAGTTAGAAGGTCCGTTTAAAATAACAGAACGTCCTTCAATCTTAATATCGGCATTCATCCGGCGGAATTCCTCAACATGCATGAAGCGGTTTTCGAAAACCGTTTCTGTAATCATCGATGTGCCTTCTGCACGAAGCAATAGGGCCATCATTTGTGATTGCATATCCGTTGGGAAGCCAGGATGCGGCATTGTTTTAATATCCACAGCTTTAAGCTTTTCAGGACCGATGACGCGGACGCCTTCACCTTCTTCGATAATCGTCACGCCCATTTCTTCCATTTTTGCAATTAAAGAAGAAAGGTGTTCCGGAACTGCACCTTGTACCAATACATTTCCGCCTGTAATCGCACTAGCAACCATAAAGGTTCCTGCTTCGATACGGTCAGGAATGATGTTGTGGTCAGCACCAAACAGTACATCCACACCTTCAATACGAAGAGTGCCCGTGCCTGCGCCTCGGACATTTGCCCCCATTTTATTCAAGAAGTTCGCTAGGTCCACGATTTCAGGTTCCTTTGCTACGTTCTCTATGATAGTTGTTCCCTTAGCTAACGTTGCAGCCATCATAATATTTTCGGTTGCACCGACACTTGGGAAATCCAAGTAAATCTTTGCTCCCTTTAAGCGGCCGTCAACCTCTGCTTCGATAAATCCATTGCCAACCTTAACCTTTGCGCCCATTGCTTCAAAACCTTTAAGATGCTGGTCAATCGGTCTAGAACCAATCGCACATCCGCCTGGCAGTGCCACACGTGCACGGCCGTTGCGCGCTAATAGTGAACCCATCACGAGGACAGATGCACGCATTTTACGAACATATTCAAACGGCGCTTCTTCTTTCAACACTCTAGATGCATCAACGACAACTGTATTATTGTCAAAGGCAACCTCTGCATTCAAGTTGCGCAATACTTCATTAATTGTGTATACATCGGAGAGTGTAGGTACATCACGAATTACACTTTTTCCGTCACTTGCTAATAATGTGGCAGCGAGTACAGGCAGGACCGCATTTTTTGCACCTTCTACTTTTACGGTTCCATTTAGCCTTTGTCCGCCGCGGACGATGATCTTTTCCAAGAGTATTCCCCTCCGCGTCCATTTTCTCTATATTAATATTCAATCGTAATGATTGGTGTGCCAACTACAATGGTAGTCTTTTTGCCCAATCCTTCGGAGCGTATCCCAATTTGTAAATTCATGTCCCGCGCTATGGAGTCTGAAAACATTGGCGAGTTCGCCGATACAGACATGAAATTCTCCTCTTTTAACGCTTCGATTTCTTTCGCATCAAAAATTTCCATTAAATCACTTGCGATTGTCGGAACAGCTTTATCCATCTTATCACTGATGCTGCCCTTCATACCAGAGAAAACTGTTGGATTTCCTCGAAATATGTCTGAAAGCCTATTTTTGACTTGATCCTTCGTGAAAAAGGACTCCATCTCCTTATTCCACTCGTTACCGCTGACCCTATATACTATATACGCATTAACAGGTTGTTTTGTGTGGGTGGCCATAATTTGAAGCATTTCTGTGTGGTGTTTAGAAGTTGGAGATACTGCTGTTACTTCCCATTTGTCGCTGGTCTCTTTTGTGGACCAATCCCAATCAGGAAACTTTTGCTGAAGCTCCTTAACATATTCCTGCACTTCTTTCTCTGTAGTCAGGTCAACCAAATGCTCCCGTGCATAAAACGACCATTCTTCGAGCAAAATATCTTCTGTTTGAAAAGCGTCAGCGATTTTTACCAAATCCTGCTCACTGCTGGCTGCCGCCAACCGACTGCCAAGCACCGCTATCAAACCAACCATCATCATCAAACTTATGCTAAAAAGTACCTTTGTTTTTCTCTTCATCTCTACTCTCCCCCTTACTACCATTGTTACCAAGGGGAGGGATAGCATACTTGGGAAATGTCGACACTTTTGGACAAGCTTTTTGAAGCAGAAGATTTTTTAAAAAAACTCAATTCCTGCGTCAGATAGGTTCAAGTTTTTGCATTTCGTTACTCTCGTGAAGTCATTTTAATTTGCTTAACTATATATCCATCTATTTTCTAAGTTGTTAACTTTTTCTTGAAGATTGCACTTTTTTTCACACAAAGAGAATTGTACTCAATTTTTGTCAAAAAAGATACATGTACGAAGACCTAAATTTTTACCAGTTGTATGTATTGTAAAATTAATGGCAGCTGTCTTGACCATGAAAGATAGTCCAGGAAAAAATTACTAACCGAAGATCCAATGATAATTGCTAATAATATATACAGTAATCGCGCCTGGAAAACATGATTCGGTTTCAGCAGCTTATCTAAGCGAATCGACTGCAGCGCCCACCACGCCAACGCAATAAACACCAGATGCGAAAAAATACTCAACAACGCAACTTCTCCAAAATTCTCCATCAAACCCCTCCTTTAGGATTGGTGCCTCTTTCGGTGCCTGTCACCATTTATGCAAAAAAACGCCTTTATGCATAAATTGGTGCATACCATACTGACGGATGAAGTCCCTAAAAGTTTCGTTCTTATTATAGCAGATTTTTAACGCATTAACTGCCTAAACACTGCTTGTGTGTGTACAATCAGTGTTTAGGCAGTTAATAAGTATATGAAACGTTTAGATTCCATTCCAAATCCTGCTGATTCTTAACGGAACGTAAACTCTGTCCCCGTGGATCTCCTTATGAATGATTGGATTTTTAAAGTATTGCATGAATGACTGGCTGTCGCTGTTTTTATGTCTGGCTCGTTTACGCATACCTTTTAATTTCTCAACACACTGATTCGACTTTTTCATGATTATCACACCTCATTATTTTTTATAGTTACAAGATTTAAGCCAATACAGTTGCAACAACAACGACTTTTCCATCATCCATTTGTTCTTCACAACGCTCCGCTGCTGATTTAGATAACCCTAGTGACTCTAACTTTTTACGAAGTTCATCCCCTCGCGAACGAAATACGTTGGTAATTGATTCAAAAAATCCTTGCTCCCCAACACCTACAGCGCTTATGTTCAATGCATCTGTGAGATGTTCAGACCGATTTTCATCATGTGCGAATAAATAAATTTGATCCTTTGTAAAACCCTCCATCATGAAATGAGCGATTTCCCTTTTAGCCTCGAGTCCATTTTCTACAATTTTTACGTTTTCCATATTCATTCCTCCTCATAAGTAATATCTCAGCTGATGTGTCAGCTTGTACCCGTTATATATCCGCATCTTTCCTCAACCAAACCTATTTTTTAAAAAAGTTTGAATTAAGAGAGATTGGGGTACTTAACTTTTAGTTATTTAAAAAGGATTATGGGAGGGATAAGATGAGGAAAAAGGCAGAGTTAATTACAAAGATTAGTTTGTTAAAACAAAAAATTGATCAATGTCTGGATAACCGGGATCGGGAGGGCTTCATTCAATTGTCTTACGAATTAAAGGTATGTCAGCGTTATTTGGGATCGCTTATGAACAACCCTCAAAACAGATTAAAGGGACAACTCGAACAAAATCGTGATAAGTTTTTTCATTTTTAAGTTTAGCTGCTGAAATTAGGGGTATTTAACAACCAAGCTCAATGAAAAATAGAAAGGAGAGATTTTCATGGGATTTATTTGGTCATTACTTATTGGAGGAATTATCGGTTGGTTAGCAGGATTGATTCTGGGGCGTGATGTTCCGGGCGGTGTGATTGGAAATATCATTGCAGGGTTTATCGGTGCCTGGATTGGTTCTATTTTAGGTGGATGGGGACCTGTCATTGGAGGATTTTACATCTTACCAGCCCTCCTCGGTGCCATTGTCTTTGTACTAATCCTGAGCGTTGTGTTACGAATGATCAGACGAAAAGCATAATATAGAATGAAGAGAAGACTGCAAATGCTGCAGTCTTCTTTTTTACTGTTTAGAATCATCCAATGAGGTACATCAAAAATTGGTGGGCTTAGTTTGTTAGGACGATAAACAACCGATATATGCAGATAAAAATGAATTTAGGCGGGTAAGCGAATTTACAAAAGTTTATCTCCCCCAATTACCTAAAAAGACACCCGTTAAGGTGTCTCTGGACCATATTACAGCAAACCCGAAAACAGCCGGGCAAAGGACTCCTTCCATTTTACGCCGAAACCTCTTTTGTAAAAAGCAACCGGCCTTATCCGCCTACATTCTTTCAGGTCTTCTTCAAAATGGGTAACAAGGTCGTGGATGCTGCCTGAGCCTGATAAGAATAGATTAACCTCAAAATTCAAGTGAAAACTGCGCAGATCCATATTCGCTGTTCCAATCGTGGCCATGTCTCCATCAACAATAATTACTTTTTTATGTAAGAAGCCTTTTTGGTAGGTGTAGAGTTCAACTCCTGCACGAAGAAGCTCAGGAAAGTAGGATTGAGTGGCATATTGGGTTAGAAAACCATCATTGCTCTCAGGCACCATAAGTCGCACTTGAATGCCCTTTTTTGCGGCTACCCGCAGTGCAGTCATAATTGCCCGATTCGGAATAAAGTACGGTGTCGCAATCCAAATCGATTCTGTTGCGCTCGTGATCATCGCATAAAAATGATCGCCCATGTCCCTGGTTTCCGGTCCACTAGCGACTACGTGGACGAGACCATCCCCATCTACTGGCGCGGGCTTCAGGTAACGTGGATCTTCAAACAACGTATCTCCGCAGACATACTTCCAATCTAATAAAAAAACGGCATGTAATGTCTGGACTGCTTCTCCTTCCAGCAAAACATGCGTATCACACCAAAACCCAAACCTATCATCTTCACCAAGATACTCTACTCCCACATTCAAGCCGCCGACAAAGCCAATTTTTCCGTCAATGACAATGATTTTTCGATGATTACGGAAATTGAACTTTTGCGTAAACCATCCGAACTTCAGCGGCAGGAAAGGGTGAATTTGAATCCCAGAGTCGGCCATTTTCCTTTTATCCTGTTCGGAAAGTGCGAAGCTTCCGAACGCGTCGTAAATCAGCCGGACCTCCACTCCTTCCTGTACTTTCTCGGTCAAAATCTCCATCAGCTCCTGGCCCAGCCGGTCATAACGAAATATATAATACTCTAAATGAATAAAGACTTTGGCTTCTTTCAACCGCCTTTTCACCTCTTCAAAGGTTTTCTCGCCGTTTTTTAAAATTTTGGTCCTCGTATTCTGGCTTTGATTTGTTAGGGTCACCCGTTCGAGATAGTTGACAAAACCTCGTTGATGGTTTATAAGCATGGCCGGCACCTCAACTGGCCGCTTGTTTTTACCGAGTGTCTCGAACAGCTCACGGTCGCTTGCACGCTTGCTTTTAAAAAGGGCCCCTTTAAAGAGTAATTGGCCTGTATAGATATAGAAAAAATAACCTAATACAGGTACAAAAATTAACAGACATGTCCATAACAGCGTTTTCGCCACTGGCCGATTTTGAAGCCATAACCTCGCCACCGTGCTTAAAATAATACCTGCGTACAAACTGATAACTATTGCTTTCCACCAAACAGGGAATCTTGTAAAAAGAACCATCCAGCAGAAGAAAAACATAATTATGACAAAGAAAATCTCGATTCTTATTTTCATCCAGTTCCCCTCACAGTCTTTTTAAATTGAAATACCCTCTCAACAACCCTATCAAACATAAAAAAGATGCCTGGCTCAGCTCAGGCATCTACTTTTTTGCGATAAATCTTTTCACTAGAATTGAATTCTACATATTTCATACCCTTCGGCGTACCGAGAAGCGATTCTTTACTTCCCAGTCCAATGAATCCGCCTTCGGCCAGGCTGTCATAAAACAGACCATGTACTTGCTGCTGCAGGGTGTTATCAAAATAAATCATGACATTGCGGCATATTATTACATGAAATTCATTAAACGAGCTGTCACTCACCAAATTGTGCTGGGCAAAAATGAGGTTCTCGTTCAAGCTGGGTGAAAAATAAGCAAACTGATGGTCCGTGGTATAGTATTCAGAAAACGCCATCTTTCCACCGGATTTTAAGTAATTTTTCGTATATTGCTGCATCTTTTTCAGCGGAAATGCTCCCTTTTGTGCGGCGGTTAGGGCTTTATCATTCATATCGGTTGCGTAGATTCTCGTTTTCTCCCAAAGCCCCTCCTCCTGGAGCAGGATCGCCATGGAATAAACCTCTTCACCTGTCGCACAGCCCGCATGCCAAATTCGGATTTCAGGAAGCTCCCGTAAGAGAGGCACCACTTCGTTCCGAAATGCCGCAAAAAAACTAGGATCTCGGTACATTTCCGTCATCCGGATGGAAAAGTCATTCAATAGACGCTCCAACACTCCTGGTTCATGGAGCACCTTTTCCAATAATGCCGTAATGGTTGGAAGCCTCTCCGCCTTCATCCGGTTTAGGATCCTTCGGCAAATGGAACCCCTGACATAGCCTCGGAAGTCATATCCATACATTTGATATAATCCCTCAAGCAGCAATTTGATTTCGATTTCCTGAAGCTCAGTTGGCTCTAGCTGATTGATGTCTGTTACGATTTCCTTGGTTGCTTCATTCAAACTTGACTCACCTGCTCGGTCAGCCACACCCGCATTAACGAGAATAGCTGATTGATATTTAATGGTTTCATAATATAATCGGAAGCACCCGCCTCCATGCACTTATCACGTTCACCCTTCATTGCCTTGGCTGTCAACGCAATAATTGGCAGTCTTTCCATCTCCAAGTCCTGCCTGATGACCTTCATGGCTTCATAGCCCCCCATCACAGGCATCATGATATCCATGAAAACGAGGTCAAAATCAGCCTGTTCCTGAATAAATTCAATGGCCCGCTTCCCGTTCTCCGCCACTTGAACCTTCACACCCTTTTTCTCCAGGGCGGTAACAAGTGCAAAAATGTTTCTTCGGTCATCCTCTACCAACAGCACTTTCTTTCCTTTAAACAACTGGTCGTCAGAAGCCTCCGCTTCCACCACCAGGCTCGTGTCTGTTTCTTCGCTGACCGGCTGGTGTTCATCTGCAAACTCGCTCACACTTGCCGCTACCTCTTCTAGTGCCAGTTGTTCAAGTTGAAGGTGATACTCGGCTGCCTCCAGGCTGCCAGGGATATACAGCGTAAACGTACTACCCTTTTCAGGCTCGCTCTGAACCGTGATCGCACCGCCAAGTAAACGGGTAAATTCACGGCATATCGATAACCCTAAACCAGTCCCGCCAAATAGCCGATTGGTCGTACCATCCACTTGTTGAAACGCTTCGAAGATTATTTGCTGCTTCTCCTGAGCGATTCCGATACCTGTATCTGTAACGGAGATGGCCAGTACCATTTCTTCCTCATCCAATTCTGGCAAGAGTTTCCGAACCTCTTCTGGTTCCGCACATACAATTTTTACTGTTACAGAACCCCGTTCCGTAAATTTAAAGGCATTGGACAATAGATTTTTCCAAATTTGCTGCAACCGCTGCCCGTCCGTCGTAATCACGGAAGGTACATCTGCCGCGGTCATCACCTCAAAGGTTAGATTCTTTTTGGTTGCAACGGGATCAAACATGCTCTTCATCATTTGTGGAATTTCCGTCACATTGACTTCATCTGTTAAAATTTCAATTTTACCTGCTTCAATTTTTGATAAGTCGAGAATATCATCAATCAAGCGCAGCAAATCACTTCCGGCCGTGTAGATGACCCGTGAGGATTCCTTCACTTCTGAGTTGTCCATGTCCCCCTCCGTTTCCATCAGCATTTGTGAAAGTATCAGAATACTATTTAATGGCGTGCGCAGCTCGTGTGACATATTCGCGAGAAAATCCGTTTTATACTGCGAGCTCAACTGCAGTTTCCGTGAATAGTCCTCCAGCTCATCCTTAGCTTTTTTCAAGTCAAACGCCCTTTGTTCAGCGAATTGCTTCTGTTCTTCTAAATATTCATTGGTAATCCGCAGCTGTTCCTGCTGCATTTGCAACTCTTCCGATTGGGCTTGCAGTTCCTCTGATTGCGCCTGGAGTTCTTCGGTTAACACCTGTGATTCCCCTAGCAGCCTTTCCACTTCCATCCGTCCTGCCACATTGGTGATCGCGGACCCGAACTTATCCTGAAGCAGATCCAATAAGGTAAGGTGCCGAGCCTTAAACGGCTGGAACGCAGCAAATTCAACCACCGCTTCTACCCTTCCGTCGACCATAATCGGTGCAACCAAAAGATTTCGCGGAGAAGATTCCCCTAACCCCGATGTGACTTTAAAATGGTCATCTGGCAGCTTATCAATTAGGAAGATTCTTTTATCCATTGCCGCCTGGCCAATTAACCCTTCTCCTAACCGGAAACTCGCCGCTGCCCTTTCCTCTGAGACCATGGCATAACCGGCCTCTTTCACGTAACGAACTTCGCTGCCTTGTTTCCTGCGCAGGTACACAACGCCATAGACCGCCTCCAGCATCGGGGCCAGCTTGGTGATAAAGGCATGTGTCAATTCAGTCAGGTCCGTCATTCCCTGGTACATTGTCGAGATTTCCGCAACGCTTCTCTGAACCCAATTCTGTTTCTCCAGATTGCTGAGAAGCTCGTTCATCGCTTCGGCGAGTTCACGGGTCTCATCATGTGTGCTGACCTCAATTCTGGTGGAGAGGTCTACCTCAGTCTCATTTGAATCGGTAACACTTTTAATCGTCCGGACAACCAGCTTGATTGTTTTTACAATCGAATTAGACAGGAATATGGCCGTTGCAATCGTAACCAACGTCACCATGATGATTAGTCCATACAACGTGATTTTTAAATTGTTATTTTCCTGATTCAGCTTCTCTACACGCTGCTTTGTCAGATCCCTTTGATGTTCAAGGAAGGAATCAAAATGTGCCCGGAGCTCATCTGTCATTTTTTTACCCTTATTCTTGTTAAAATGCTCATCTAATGCCGACTGGTTATTTACCTTTTTTTGATTTACGACATATTCTGCAGAACCGTTGATCCAGCTTAGTATCAGCGGTTTTATTTCTTCTAAATTTCGCTTCTGTGCCCCGTTGTCCGCAAGCAGGGAAAGGAGTTTATTGTAGTTGTCGAGCCAGTTCTTGCTGGCTGTATTGTAGGGCTCGAGGTACTCCTCATTGCCGGTAATGACATACCCTCTCATGCCCGTTTCTATATCTAATACATTTTTTTGTATTTGATTTGCTAAATTGTGAACCTCCATATCATGCTGCGTTACGAAATCGACCTCTTTTTGCATGGCCGACATCCGATTCATGACAATTAACAGGGAGACGACTAAGCAAACCAAAATGAATAAATAGCCTGCGATAATTTTCGTGTGGATGTTGAAATGTAATCCCTTCATTCTCTGCTTTCCCCCTTTGTAAAAAAAATGGATAACTCTATCATATCGTTTCTAGCATTCTCACCCAATGGGGATTTTGTCCCAACCTTTATGAAGGACATTTCTCTAAGCCGCTTGCTATGATTTGTCCTTCATCACGCTTATGAAGGACATTTCTCCAATTCGCTTGGCATGATTTGTCCTTCATTACCCTCATGAAGGACATATCTCCAATCTGCTTGGCACGATTTGTCCCTCATCAATCCTGTAAACAGCAAATCTACTTATCCTTCAAGGAAAATAGTTTCAAAACTAGTAAACCTGGGTATGTAATAAGTACACCACATATATAGAGGAGGAATAATCAATGGCAACATCTACTAAAACAAAATCGAAAAACACAACGTTAACAGATTCGCTCAACAGGCAGGTGGCGAACTTTTCCGTTCTTCATATGAAGCTGCACCATTTCCACTGGTACGTGAAGGGCGAGAACTTCTTCACCCTGCACCTTAAATTTGAGGAACTTTACAAGGAAGCGGCATTGCATCTGGATACAATTGCCGAAAGAATGCTCGCACAAGGAGCATTGCCGGTCGCAACTCTTACGGAGATCCTGGAACTTACCACACTAAAAGAAGCAACAGGTGATGAAGACGCCAAGCAGATGGTCCAATCATTGGCTGATGATTTTGAAATGATTTGTACTGAGTTGACAGAAGGTATCGCCCTGGCCGAAGAAAATGAGGACCAGCCTACAGAAGATTTACTAGTACACATTCGTACTTCATTAGAAAAGCATAGATGGATGTTTGAAGCTTACCTGGGCAACGAATAAAACATAACGGGGGTGTCAGCCAATCAGCTGACACCCTTTTATGATGGGGCATTTGTAGAAATTAAGACGAGACACATATCGTCTTTTGGAGGGTTTATGAGCTCCCAGCCTGGCTGCAGTTGATGAAGTAACGCCGCAGGATCCTGCATATCCTCTGCTTCCAAAGCACCAATCAACATATCCGTCGCATTTTCATATTTGTCCTCCATCCATTCCGATAACCCATCCGTAAACAGTAGAATACGTGCCGCTTCCGTATAAGGAATGACCCCCTTGGTAACTTGAATCTCCTCAAAAAAACCGATCGCACATGACCCTTCTGTTAAAAGTTTCACCTCTTGATCCACAATGGCAATCCCTTCAGGATGACCCGCATTAACGTACTCAATGGTTTGTTTTTTCGTATCGAGGACAAAGTAAATCGCTGTGAAATAGTAGTTCATCAAACTATCAGGGGTATGGAGCTGATTCATTCTCCTGTTCAGTTCCTTCATGACCTTTTCCGGGTCAGCGATTCCAGTAATCGTATCTTTTAACGCGGAATAGATGTACATCCCTACAAGGGAGGATGAAATCCCATGACCCATCATATCAAGAAGAATGACTCCATATTGATTCGGGCTAATCTGATACCAAGCATAGAAGTCGCCTGCAAGCTCAAAGGTCGGCCTGTACACAGAGGAAATCGTGATATCTTTTTCCTGAAGCGGACCGCTGAGCATACTTCTTTGCACCTGCCGAGCCAAATCGAGTTCATATTCAATTCGTCTGTCCCGTTCCTTCCGCAAGTCTTTTTCTTGCTTTAATCTTAGAACGGAACGTATCCGGGCGAGGAGTTCGACTTTATTAATCGGTTTCATCACATAATCGAGGGCTCCCGCGTCCATTGCCTCGGCCATTTTATTGGAATCTCCCATCGCCGTAACAAAAATAATCGGCAGGTCGGAATACCGTTCATTGGCCAAAACTGTCCGGCAGGCTTCAATTCCATCAATTTCCGGCATCATCATATCCATTAAAATTAAGTCTACCGGCACTTCGCCGGGATTAGGTGAATCAAGCTGTAAATACTGATATAACTCTGCTGCAGATGTCAGCTTTAGCAACCTATTATAGCCAGCTTTCCTTAGGATTTTCTCGACAATCATTAGATTTGTTTTATTATCATCTACTATGACAATCTTCATTGGCATTTGGCTTCGCCCCCTTTCGTACAAGATGATACCTGACACCCGATATCAAACCGTTAAGGGTCAGGTATTCTATTAGGTCGAATCGTCTTTTTGGGGGTTGCTAGCAAGAACCTTCCGCAATTTTTCGATCGCCTTTTTTTGCAGACGAGATACATGCATTTGCGAAATCCCTAGGAATTCCCCCACCTCGCGCTGACTCTTGTTATCGATAAACGTCCACTGAATAATTTGCTTCTCCCTATCGTCCAACACATGAAGGGCGCTCTCCACGAGCAGCTGCTGGTCGACTCTTTCAAAACCTTTGTCTTCTGATCCGATCACATCTAACGCTGTAACCCCGCTGCCGTCAGAACCGGTCTCAATTGTTTGGTCCACAGAGGCGGTTTGATACCCTTTTCCTAATTCCATTGTTTCGAGTACTTCCTCTTCAGAAATCCCTAAATACTCAGCAATCTCATAAATCTTTGGTGAGCGTTGATAGCGATTGGTCAGCTCGTCCACTGCTCCATTTAATTTTGGCCACGTCTCTTTTATTCGCCGCGGTACATGAACATCCCACGTCTTGTCCCTTAAAAATCGTTTAATTTCACCAATTACCATCGGAATTAAATACGCCTCAAATGGGTTCCCTGTACTAGGATCGAACCTTCTAATGCTCGATAATAATCCAATCATCCCTACCTGCACGATATCTTCATGCAAATTCCGACCTTTTGAATATTTTCTGGCAATGCTTCCAATCAGATTGGTGTACTGCTCTACTAACTGTATTTGGGCGAGCTCGCTCTCGTTCTCCTGAAAATCCTGAATCAACGCATATATATCTTCCTTAGTTCGTTTCACGGTCTGAGGTGGCTTTGTCATGATTTTCACGCTCCTCGCCTAGGTACTTCACCATGAAGACCGTTACTCCGGAACGATTCAGAACACGGACTTCATCCATGAGCGTTTCGATCAGATACAGACCTAACCCTCCCTCTGTCAATTGGTCGACTGTACTTGACTCTGTATAAGGGCCTAGTTCTTCTTTTGTTTGTAAAAAATTAAAGCTTTGACCGCTGTCAGCTACCATAGTTTCTAACTTATCCTCGTAAATACCGAAGCCGATAATCACCTCTCCGGCCACGTTTTCCGGATAGGCATGCTGTACCGCGTTGGTGCAAGCTTCACTTACAGCAATTTTAATATCCTCAATCTCCTCATATGTATAACCCATGCGGCTCGCTATCCCTGAAATCGTTAATCGAATCACACCTACATATTCTGGTTTGGCTGGAATCTTCATTTCAACATAATCCATCACTTGTTTCATCGTCCCACATCCTCTGCATTGTCAGAAATACTCATAATATGACTTAAACCAGTAATGTTAAACAGACGCTTCAGCCGGTCGGATAACTCCACCAGCTTTAGTTCCCCATCATTTTTGTTTAACTGCTTAAACATCCCTACGAACACGCCAAGTCCGGTACTGTCTAAGTAGGAGACATCCTTTAGATTCACGGTAATCACATTATTCTTGCCCTCCGTAAGAGGCAGTAACTCTTCCCTGAGCTTCGGCGCCGTATACGCATCAATTTCTCCACTAACACTCACGTATATTTCCTTATCATCCTCGTGCTTTTCTATATTTACTTTCATGTTATCACCTCTAAAAATATTTACTGTTTACATACCCTTTATAAAAAAAACTAAACCTATTTTTAAAAAAATATTTTTCTAGCATTATACCAGAATTAGGAAAACTTACGAATAGACACAAATCCCTATGAAAATAGTTGTGTATCGGATACAAGAAAAAGGCCTGCACCATTTGTGCAAGCCTCTTATATATAGTAAAGGTAGTGTATGGCCGATTAAGGATTAGTAACGATTTTGATTGTTACTTTTATTCTGCGATTCGGAGTCCGAATCTCCATCCCTTTGTTGAAATTCATTATCAGCATTCTTGGATATCGAATCACCATATCTCTGCCTATTATTCTCTTGCTGGACATTTTCACCGCTTAAAAAGGTTGGATCGCCATCTCTTTGCCCCTGCTGACGTGAAAGCTCTCTTATATCTTCCACAATTTCATCGCCAGGGAGCTCCTGCTTCACCTGAGGATCTTGACCATCGGTATAACCCGTAGGTTCTTTTTCAAAACTGTCCGTAAATTCATTTTCATCCTTACGTCTCAATGATTCTATTTCTTTTTCATCTACATAATTTTTACCCATGATGGTTTCCTCCTTTTATTTTTTCAGATTGCTGTTTTTCATTCCTGCTGGTCTTACCGAACATGCAACCACATACTTCAACCACCCTCCTTCTATTTATCGTGATGATGAGGTTAGCTAGTTTCTAACCTTGATAGTGTTATTCCCGATAGGACAACGATCAAACCTTTTTCAATGAAAAAAGGAACCTTTCTTTTTCCCTTTTAAAAGATCCCCTGTCCAGCCCTTGGTTTTTAAGTATCCATATAGCAGAGCTGTCGACACGACAATCGAAATAATAGCAACAAGGTAACCATATCTCCATCCGAGCTCAGGCATATGTTTAAAATTCATTCCCCACAGCGCCCCCAACGCCATTATCGGGGTAAAAATAATCGTCAGAACTGTTAAGGTTTTCATAATTTCATTGCCTCGATGAGAGGAAATCACCTCTTCCAAATGAATAATCGAATCTAACTCCTCCTCATACTCCCTCAACAACACATTAGCCCGGTCAATCCGTTTGCAGGTCCGGATAAAAATCTCTCCGTTATTAACTGCAGGAAAATTCGTTTCATCTATTGCCATCTTCAGCTCCTGAATCGGAATCAACAGATTTTTACAAACCAACAGTTCATGCCGCTGATGAAAGACATGTTCCAAAATCCGCATTTCATTCCTCTTTTTAACACCCCACATCAGCTTATAGAGTGACTCCTCAAACTGGTCAATCTCGCCCAGTAAGTCATTAACCAGTTCCCCTAACAAAAATAAAAAGCCATCTACCGCATTCTCCGCTTTATTAAGCTGCCGCAGCATGACTTCTGGGGAAAGTTCTTTAAAAGAGGTAAACTCTAAATCAACGGTAAATAATGTATTGCAGGTTAGATAGAAATGAAAAATTCGATGGTCTTCTTCCTCATCGACATTTTGGCGATAAATAAGCGACCCATTCACGACTCTTTCGCCATCGATCATCCCGTGCACTTTTACGCAATTGTTGTTATTTTTCCGAACGCTCATTAACCAGCTTGATAGCAGTGTTTCCTTATCCCATACCGCATTCAGCTCATTTTTAGTTAATTGAACCCATTTCCATTGATCAAAATTGATATTTTTCTCCATACTACTACCTCCTTCCATACCAATCCTTTGATTCCCCTAAAAAGAGTAAACCAAACGTAAAAAAATGTTTAAGTGTGAAATGAAACGGGTATGTACAAAACAAGTCCACATTCTAAGGAGGTTTTAATGATGAATAAAGTCCTAAGTATGAGCTCGCTGGTAGCAGTAGGAATTGGAGCGTCAGCAGTATGGCTATCAAACAAACCTAACCGAATTAAAGCTGAAAGTATGCTAAGAGACTTGAAACGTAAGGTGAAACCGAACGTATACGCCAAGTCGGAGCAGCTTCCGATTGATAAGGGCGGAAATCCTCACCCGAAGGACTTTCCCGATAATGATATGGTGAGTGAGGGAGCACAATATTCCGTTCAATTTTACAATGAGAAAATTCAATAATCGAGCAGCGGCTGGGGTCCTAGAACCCCAGCCCTTTTTATTTCCTCTTCGACTAGCAATTCCTTTCAACGTAAAAATGTCTTCCTTTCACTCGAAAAGAAGACATTTCCAATAAATTTTAGGAAGATGAGTTACCATGCACGCTGATCAATTCATCTACGGTTTGAATCCGCTTATCTCCTCTTACATCTTCCTCTGGGGTTAAAAAAGACGGATCCTCCGGAGGGCTTACCATTCTCTCTTTCTCCTGCTCTTTTTGCGCCTCTACCGTTCGTTTGGCATACGGCAGAGCTTTTAGCCTTTCATAGGGAATCGGTTCTCCAGTATCGACACAAACGCCAAAAGAACCTGTTTTAATCCGCTCCAACGCCTCATTCACTTCTTCGAGGAGATTGTTTGCTGTCTCATGCAAAACCCTTTGTCTTTCTCGTTCTTCCAATTGTGTGGCCGTATCGGCAAAATGATTATCATAGCTGGTTAATTCACCGTAATCCTCGAACGATAAAGGCTCATTGGTTTCTACCATTTGAATGGTTTCTTCTTTCAGTTGTAGTAACTTTTTCTTAAAATAGCTCAGCTCTTCTTTTGATAACATTTATTTTCCCTCCCATACTTCTTTCCTGTTATTTACCCGTTCATGTATAAACATGAAACTTTCTAGCCACATCCAGTTAAAAAATGGCGTCATTATATGACTTTGTTTCATCTTTGTTTTCCCCCTTGATGATTTTTTCCTCGATCGATTTCTCTTTTCTCAGCTTCCATAACCGGTAGCTATGGTGGGCAATTACCTTAATGACCGCATACACGGGAACCGCGATGATTAACCCGAGAACCCCTCCTATACGTCCTGCTGCAAGTAACAAGGATATGATCGTGAGCGGATGGATTTCTAGCCTTTTCCCCATCACTTGAGGTGAAATAATGTGTCCCTCAATCTGTTGGACGACAATCATAACCATGAGGACTTTTACCACCATCATCGGTGAATCGATCGACGCAATAATCATTGCAGGAATAATCGCAAGAATCGGACCGATAAACGGGATGACATTTGTAAACATGGCAAAAATCGCAACAAGAAGGGAGTAGTCAAGGTCAATAAGCAAATACCCAATAAAAAGCATGACACCTATACAAAAACTAACAAGAACTTGGCCTTGAATATACGAACTGAGCGCTTCATCTAAATCAGCTAATATTTTTCGTCCATTTTTCTGCTGCCTCACTGGCAATAAACGGAGAATATACAAAGGCGCCTTTTCGCCTTCTTTTAACATGTAATAGAGAATAAACGGAACAGTCGTAAAGATGATTACAATACTTGCAAGTACCCCAATAATATTCATAAAATTTGTTCCAATTGTAGAAAGACTTGAAGAAACCGACTTAGTAATCGCTTCGGAAGCCTTTTCTACATCAACACTGTCATTTTCCTGTAACTGATTGAACCATTTACTCTGCTCAAGCTCAGTCAATTTCTCCGGTATCGCCTCCATAAGTTGAGGCGTGCTATCGACGAAACTTTTCATTTGCTCTTTCAGAACAGGTCCGCCAAGAAAGATTAATAATGAGATTAATAGACCGAATAGTAAATAGATCAACAGGATAGAAAATGTTCTGGGAATATTTTTTAATTGAAGATAATTCACCAGCGGGCGAAACAAGTAATAAAGCACCCCGGACAACAAGAAGGGGAAAAACAGTGTTTGGGCAAGTAAAAAGACAGGTTGGAAAATAAAATCAATTTTCATTGCGACAAAAATAATTAAAAAAATAAGCAAAAGACCGTAACCAAATCGAAATGCCCTCGTGTGCAGCATGTTCCTCACCTCCAATTAGCAAAACCCTTTACGAATAAATACCCGTTCTTTCATAAAGCTAATCCTACATTTACAAAAATAGCTGATTTTACAAAAAGACATGCGGAGCACCGCATGTCTTTTGACTTCCTTATCTCTATCAGAATGTTTATTTCTTATTAAACGAAGGTGTAATGTTCAATTTTCCAAGTATATTTTTTACTTTCATTCTATTGGGTTTATACGCAAACCACTTCGCGACCGATACTCCCATTCCTAAAACCGTTAAAAGTCCTTTCATCGATAAAACTCGTTTCATATAAAGTCCTCCTTTACATCTCATTTCAAGAAAAGAAGCTCGTAGAAAATCTGATACGTACATTCCACTCGTCATCCAGTGAACTTATAACCCATGTTTATGATGTACCACTTAATAACCAATCTAAAACTCCTTTTTCTCTATTTAACCGTTTTGAAATACTCGTAATCTATCGAGCCTTTTCTTTTTTCTTAAAAACAGTTTAAGGCGACAGTTATCGGGTATTTAACTAATAAGTCACCGAACTGTTAAGAAAATGCAGTGATAAAAAGGTTGGGGCTATGCAGCCCCAGCCAATTTTTTGGATTCAGAGGTGAAAAAATGAATCTATTCTTTTTACTCATCTATTTCATCATCATTACTACTGTCATCGAAATTTTTGTCATTCTTTTTCGGTTAACGGATTTAAAGTTGGAGGTTTCAAGGTTTCAGGTCATTTCATTAATGACAGGTACAGGCTTTACAACTGGAGAGTCGGAGTTAATTTTAGGCCACCCGGTTCGCAGGAAACTAGCCACTTTTCTAATCCTATTTGGGGCCTTCTCACTGGCTGTTATCATTTCATCCATTAGTACGATTTTATCTGAGGATCTTCGAACGAAGGATATTTTCCTTGCGGCGGGCGGTGTTCTCCTTATCTTTGCTATTTTAAAGCTAAAAACTGTGCAAACGAAGTTAGCAAAGGTATTTAAGCAGGACATGAAACAGAATATTGAACTTGGTGATTTGCCAATAAGAGACATCTTTATGTCCGAAGAACAAGACAAGCTGCTGAATCTTCATATCTATAAAGATTCTTCCCTCTATCAAAAACAGATCAATCAAGTGATTCAAGATTATGACCAATTAGAGTTTGTTGTCTTGTTTATCAAAAGAGGCGAATTAAAACTTAGAAAAAATATCTATCATACAAAAATACACGAAGGCGATCAGATTCTGTTATTCGGTGAAGAAAACGTCATTTCCAAACTATTCAAAAATGACATTAAAGTCATGGAGGAAAAACTAAAAAATACCCTGCATACGCCCGTTAATGAGCACTAATAAACAGTATAATGGCAAGTCTGGATTCCAAATCACTCCTTATACCGCATAAAGGCACACGTTATCTAACATGACGTGTGCCTTTCATTTGCTTAGCTGACAATTTTTTTTACATCTAAATACAAAATATGGTGACCCACTGCCTCACGGACTTTGAACAGGTATCCATCGAACTTAGCCTCTGTGCCAATACCAACGTCAAAGTTTTGTGTAAGGAACCAGCCACCGATCGTATCAATTCTTTCACCGGCTATGTTTGTACCGAGTAAACTGTTAACATCCTCAATTAACACTTTTCCATCCAATAAATAATGGTTTTCCTTTACCTTTTGAATCTTTGCTACTTCATCAGTGTCAAATTCATCTCGTACCTCACCGACAATTTCCTCAATAATATCCTCTACCGTTACTAACCCAGATGTACCACCGTATTCATCGACAAGGATTGCCATTTGCGTGCGTTCTTTTTGCATTCTCACCAATAAATCATGGATAGGGATCGTTTCAATGGCTTTAATCACAGGTTTAATGAAGGGTCTTAGACTCCCTTCTTTTTTATTCATGAGTTGGGCCGTTACCATCACTTTAACGTTAAGAACCCCTATAATGTTGTCTTTGTCACCCTCCATGACAGGGTACCTGGAATAATTCTCCGCTCTTACCTTGTTTAAAACCACATCAATGGAATCGTTAATTGAAATGGTACTAATCTCAGTCCGGGGTACCATGATCTCTTTTGCCACTCTCTCATCAAATTCAAAAATATTGTTCACATAGTTTAATTCATTTTGATTGATTTCACCCTTCTTATAGCTTTCCGATAACAGCAAACGGAGCTCTTCTTCAGAATGAGCTAATTCTTGTTCGGATTCCGGTTTTAAGCCGAAAATTCCAACCAGCAGTCTAGCAGAACCGTTTAGTGCCCAAATAAAGGGGCGCATCACTTTGGTAAATCCTATGATCGGGGCAGCAAACAGAAGTGCTACCTCTTCTGCCTTGTGAATAGCAACGGTTTTCGGGGCTAATTCCCCCACTACGACATGGAGAAATGTAACAGCTACAAAGGCAATAATAAAAGAGAGAATATGTGAAAGCGACTCGTTGATATTTAATACAGAAAACAAGGGATGGATTATTTTTTCCACAGTGGGTTCTCCCAGCCAACCGAGTCCGAGTGCTGTTACCGTTATCCCCAATTGACAGGCTGATAGGTATTCATCCAGGTGGTTTACTACCTTTTTAGCAGAAACTGCACCCTTTTTCCCTTCCGCAATTAATTGATCAATTCTAGATGGGCGAACCTTTACAATCGCAAATTCTATCGCTACAAAAAAGCCGGTTAGTGCAATTAAAAGGGCTATCAATAATAGATTTATAATTGTCATTGAGCAGCCTTCCTCCCTTCTTATAAAAAGGCTGTGTTAAACTGGGCTGTTGATTTGCGCTACAGGCGCGAGCGGTTCGCGGGCTCGCCCGTGAGCCTCCTCGGTCGTCCCGACCTGCGGGGTCTCACTCAGCTCGTTCATCCCGCAGGATTTTGAATTTACTCCCTCGAATAATCACCGCACGAAGAAAATGCGATAGCATTTTTGAGGATCGAGCGCCTTTCGCTCCAATCAACAGGTTCTAAAATCAACAGTGTCCTTTTACACAGCCTATAAAAATAACAATCCGAAATCACGTAGATCCGGATTGTTATTATTTCGTTTAGCTTCAACGAATCTCTTATTCTATTATTTTGTTATCGATTTTTTGATCCAGTTTACGCAGATATTTGGAAGCGAAGTCTTTGCCTCCAAGTCCGAATGCAAGTCCAAACGCTAATGCTAATCCGCCTAATAGGAGAATAAATGCAGCATTGACAATGGAGTGTGCTACACCCAGCTGATCTAAAGCCATAAAGATGGTAATCGAAAAAATGGCATATTTCGCAATCGCTGCGAGAGTTCTTGAATAGCTGTTTTTAAGGATATTCTGTAAAATACGCTGAACTAAATTACCAAGATATAAACCAATTCCCAAAATAATAAGGGCGGCGAACAACATTGGTAAGTACGAAATCACTGCTGTTCCTAGAACAACAAGGAATTCTAATTGAACAATTTGTAAGGCCTCAACTGCGAATAATAATATAACGACAATTTTAGCCAGCATTCCGATAATTTGAGAAAGCGTATACGTTGATTGCTCAGGTTTAAGTGAGCCGACACCCATTTGGGTAAACACACTATCAATCTTTAAACGCCAAAGCATTTGAGTGACGATTTTCTCCACCCATTTTCCAAGCCAAATCCCCACTAAGATCAGAATAACAGCCACGGCAATGTTTGGTATAAGCGATACAACATCATGAAGCATCGCAATGGCTGGATCCGAAATGCCTTTTAAATCAAGTTTTTCTAAAGCAGTAATGATGGTAGGGATTAAGATTAAAATAAACGCAATGTTTCCGATAATACTTGATAGACTAATGCTATCCTTCGTTTTTACGATTCCTATACGTTGACCAAGTTTTTCTGTCCCAATACTGCTCAAGAAGTTTGTTAGGATATCTCGGACTATTTTTGCAATCAGCCAACCGACAAACACAATAAGGGCTGCCGCAAATAGCTTAGGTATGAAGGCTAGTAAGGTTGAAAGCGTATCGGCAAATGGTTCAGAAACGCCTTCAATCTGTAACGCTCCTAATACTCCCGGCAAGAATAGTAAAAGTACAAAATAGAAGATTGCCTTTGCAATACCGTTTACCTTGTTTACCGCTTCACTTTGACTTATGGCGATTTTCCATTGAACGAAGCGGCGTTCCAAATGAACCATAGCCGCTCCCTTTTTAAAAAGGATACGAAGTAGCGAAGCAACACCCCAAGCAAATAGTAAAATAAGGGCAGCTTTCAATAAGTTTGGAATCGCTGCTGTAATCATCGTCAGCATTTGTACGAGCGGTGTCGCAATTAAGCTTAAGTTAAGCATATTAAAAAAGATAATCCACACGACAACCAGTAAAATATAATAAACGATTTTTCCTATTATGATTTCTGAAGAATATTTCTTTGTCCCAACGTTGGCAAACAACTTGTCATCAAATTTAGTTCTCCTCAGAAGAGCTTCCACACTTTTACCAATGCTTTTGGCAATCAGCCAGCCAACCAGTAAGACTAGAAGAGCAAATAATAGGTTCGGAAGCTGATAAAAGTACGAGGTCCACCCCGCCATCATTTCATTTACATTCATTCTACCAATCTCCTTTTCTACTTTTTAATAGGTAGGCTGTGTTAAACTTTGCTGTTGAGTTGCGCTCCACAAAGGAATGCTTCTTGGAATAATCATCGCAGGGACAGCCGGTCTTTGCCTGTCACGAGGCGCTATGCTTTCCGCGGGCTCGGCCGTAAGCCTCCTCGGTCGTTCCGACCTGTGGGGTCTCACTCAGCTCGTGCATCCAGCAGGAGTCAAGCGCCTTCCGCTCCAATCAACAGGTTCTAAAATCAATAGTCTTCTTTAACACAGCCAATAGATAAGGAAAAGAAGTTTCTCTTCTGTTTCCTATCCAATCTCCACAGCATTTAGTTTGTTTCTGGATTTTTGTTATCCATCTCATCTTTTTGTTCTCCATCAGTTACTCCATTATCCTGGTCCACTCCGTCTCCACAGCCTGTCAGCGCACCAAATGTTAAAGCAAATACCATACCTGTCATGATTAATTTCTTTTTCAACGTTTTTTCCATTGTTATTTCCTCCTTTAATTTGTCTAGTATGCTTTTACCCTTTTAGCAAGTGAACCAAACAAAAAATCTTCATTTTTTATCAACTAAATGTTTTTCTAAAAAAACTATTAAATAGAAAGAAACCGGATTCCAAGTATTTTTCTACTAAAAAAAGTTTCAGATCCTTATGAACGGGAATATAAAAAGGGCAGAACAAAACAAGATGAAGGGAGCTAGAGAGGCATGAGTTTAATCGAGGCTGCAAAACAGAAGCTAGCTAAATTATCACTACATTCCTGCTATAACTCGCCTAGGCATCAGGATTCTTTACTTAAAAACCATTATGCATAGTACAAATATTTCTTGGAGGTGTAAACCATGAAGAAAAGTTTACTAGTTGGCGGATTGGCTGTTTCGCTTACCTTAGCAGGATTAACGGGGTGCGGCGATGGAGTTGACCAGGATAATGGAGTCAGTGATGGACAACAGAAGGATGAAGTAGATACAGGCACAAAACAAAAAGCCGAAGAAACCATCAATAAAGTTGGAACAGAATTAAAACAAGCACAAAAAGATTTAGAGAAAAAAGTTGAGGATAACGGTGTTAGTGATGGTGTTAACCAATAACCATTGGTGATGCAGTAAATATAAACACACAAGGAGGAAACTTAAAATGAACAAAGATAAAATGAATGGATATGTAGATACCGTGAAAGGCAAGGCAAAAGAACAATGGGGTAAACTGACGGATGATCGTTCAACAGAAACGGAAGGTAAAGTCGATCAGGCTAAAGGTAAAGTACAAGAAGAAGTTGGGGAAGTAAAGGATAAATTATCTAGATAGTCATCAAATGATTAATCTTTCGAAACGAATAAAAGAGGAGGAAACAAATATGGACAGGATTGAAAAGAATGTTATAGGCGTTTATGATACCGAACAGGAAGCGATTATCGCCATTGAGGACCTTGTAAAACAGGGATACGACAAACAAGATATCTGTGTTATTGGTAAAGACCTTAAAAATGTGAATTATATTGCGGACGAAACAGGTACAGTTGCAGAAGAAAGTGCGGCTACAGGTGCTTTAGCAGGTGGAACACTCGGTGGGTTAACAGGTTTACTTGTAGGAGTTGGTGCTCTTGCCATCCCTGGAGTGGGCCCAATCATCGCGGCAGGACCGATTGCTTCAAGTTTAATTGGTGCCGTAGCGGGCGCCGGTTTAGGCGGATTAACCGGAGCATTAATTGGAATAGGAATTCCAGATGATCAGGCCGAATTATACGGGAATTCTGTTAAAGAAGGTAAAATATTGGTGCTAACGAAGAATAGAAGGACTCCTAATCAGGATGACAGGAATACATTAGCGGCAGCAAACAATAGCTCAATGGCACAGGATTGGGATGAAGTGAAAAAGCTTGGCGGTGAAATGCAGAATAGTGATTCTAAGGATGAACTGAAGGATAAAAGACAAGTTCCTGACCCTATCCAATAATAACCACAAAAAACGGTCCCTTTCAAAGGACCGTTTTGCTTGTTAAGAAGAGGCCCCCATGCCTCTTCTTTCATTATATATCGTTACCCCTCTTTGTTTGACCTAGACCAGGTCCTTCCCCCAAAGTTGCCGGTCTATTGTAGAAAGTCTGAGAATTGGTTGAAGTTTTCGTTCACGAAGTCGATAGCGATGTCTGGGAATACTCCAAACAGAACGGACGCTGCGACGGTGACGAATAAAACAACAACGATTCCCACTGGAATTTTTGAGAACTTGCTGTCATCCGCTGCTGGGCGGAAGAACATTTGTGTCATGATACCGAAGTAGTAAAAATACGATACTACGGTTGTGGCAATCATGACGGACGCCAATACATAATGCGGTTCCTGCACCATGAAAGCACCGATAAAGATGTTCAGCTTACCGATGAAGCCTGCAGTACCTGGAAAGCCTGCTAATGCGATTAACAAGATTCCCATTGTAACAGCAAGCACAGGTGAACGGCGATACAACCCAGCGAAATCTGCAATCTTTGTTGAACCAGTTTTAGCCTCTACTAATTGGATTACCGCAAAAGCTCCAAGGTTCATGAACAAGTACGCTAATAAATAGAACCAAACACTGTAAAAGAAGTTCGAGCTCAAAGACGTGAACGCCACTAGAACATAGCCTGCATGCGCAATGCTCGAGTAAGCAAACATTCTTTTAATATTGCTTTGTTTCAGAGCAACCACGTTTCCGATGATCATCGTAGCTCCTGCCACAACCGCAATATAGTCCTGCATGTTATAAAGAATTGGCATCGAGCCAGGACCTTCTGTAGCTGCTACACCAAAGACGGATATTAAAATTCGAGCAACAATAACGAAACCTGCTGTTTTTGAAACAACGCTTAAAAAAGCAGTAACTGGTGTTGGTGCACCTTGATAAACGTCTGGTGCCCACATATGGAATGGAGCAGCAGCCAACTTAAAGCCTAATCCAACAAAAATCATTAAGAATGCCAGTCCTAGCAAGTACGCATGCTGTGCATCAGCCAAGGACTGAAGCGCTCCAGCGATAGCTAACAAGTTGGTTGTACCTGTTAACCCGTATACATAACTCATACCAAATAAGGTAATCGCAGTAGCAATCGAGCCGTTGATGACATATTTCATGGCCGACTCGTTAGATTGTAAATTATTTTTGCGCATACCCGCTAAGATATAGGAAGAGATCGATAACAACTCTAACCCGATAAATAACGTGATTAAGTCACCGCTCGATGTCATAATCATTCCGCCGAGTAATCCGGTTAGGAATAAATAATAAAATTCACCGCGGTATTCTTCCATCCCCTGGTCAGCCTTGTAGGAGACAGCTAAAAATAATACTAGCGCCCCGCCTGCAAGCAGAAGGAGTTTAAATGCTTTTCCAAAAGAATCAAGACGAAAGGTGTCGTCTAAAATCGAATCCGGTGCGGCACCAAGTAGTCCGACAAGGGAAACCATTGCTGCGAAAATCGCAGCAATTCCGATCCATCCGAGGATTCTGCGATCTTGCTTTTTCGGCATAAATAAATCGATTACTGTGAGAAGCGCTGCTACACCAACGATGAAGAACTCAGGTGTCATGATGCTCCAATTAAATGATGTTAATTCCTCAAGACTCATCCTTCATCACCCTCCTAACCCTAGCATAATCGTTTCAAGTGTGGCTTGAAGCGGTGAGCTTAGAACGCTTGGTATTACCCCGATTAAGACTATTAAAGCGATTAATACAACAACTGGTACGAATTCGACGCCCTTAAGGTCGACGAGTCCTGCAAATTCACGGTGTGCTTGGCCGTACGTAATGCCGAGCACGGCACGTAATAAATAAACAGCGGTCATGATAATTCCGATTGTTCCGACTGCGGCAATCCAAGGCAGTTCTTCAAATAAACCTAAAAACGCCATGAATTCGCTGACGAATCCGGACATTCCTGGCAATCCGAGTGAAGCCAATGCACCTGCAAGCAAGAAGCCTGAAGCAACCGGCATTCCCTTTGCCATTCCGCCCAGGTTTTCCATAAGTGACGTATCCGTCCGCTCATAGAAAGCACCAACTAAGAAGAAAAGAAGTGCTGAGATTAAACCATGTGACACCACTTGGAAAATCGCGCCTTGTACACCGGCTTCATTCAACGCCGCTAACCCGATTAACACGATTCCCATGTGTGAAATCGATGAGTACGCCAAGACCATTTTAAAGTCTGTTTGAATGAACGCTAAGAACGCTCCGTAAAGAAGGTTTACCACTCCAAGGATGGCCAAAAGTACGGCAAGTTTCTCAAACTGTTCAGGAAAAATTCCCATTCCAAAGCGAATTAACCCGTAGGCGCCGATTTTCAATAGAATACCAGAGTGAATCATAACAATGGATGGCGGTGCCTGCACGTGGACGCGAAGCATCCAGCTGTGTAACGGGAAGATTGGCAGCTTAACGCCAAAAGCGACTAAGAGCGAAATCAATAAGCCTAATTTTAATCCACTTGTCATCGGAACGTTCGGATCGCTCATGATTTGCGTGAGCATATCAATATTGGTCGTTCCTGTTTTTGCAAATAGAATCATAATTACAATTAACAGTACGGCTGAGCCTAAACCGTTATAGATTAAGAAACTATAAGCAGCTTTTTCTTTTTCAAAATAACCCCATTTCCCAATTAAGAAGAAGGTTGGGATTAATGTAATTTCAAAGAATAAGAAAAATAGAATTAAGTTTTCAGCTGTAAAAACTCCAAGCATTCCAATTTCTAAAAGCAGGAATAGAGAAAAATAGCCTTTCCACTCTTTTTTAATATAAATGGAGGCAATCGCTGCGAGTGTTGCGACTACGGCTGTTAGAACTACTAAAAGCATCGTGAAGCCGCTGACGCCAAGTTCATAGTTTACTTTCCAGAATCCAGCTTCGGCACCTTGCAAGCCTCCGAAGGTAATCCAGTCCTTTGCCACGTCAAAATCGCTCAATTTCTTACCTGCCAGGTAGTGAAGATAAAGGCCAATGGCAATAACCAGTGCAGGCAGTGTTGCTAGAAAGCCCACGATTTTGATTGTTTTTTCCTCTGTTTTTGGCATGAAAGCCAACACTACGATACCGAGTAACGGGGAGAATACTAGTAATGATAGAACGAAAGAAAGATCCATTTTATAAGTACCCCCCTGTTAACACAAAGATGACCGCTAGCAGTGCCAAGCCGACAAATGCTACGGCTGCATAGGTTTGCGTTTGACCGGTTTGCAGCTTTGAACCTGCTGCCCCAAGACCTTGAACAATTCCTGCTACGCCCTTCATGATTCCTTCCACTAGGAAGACATCGATGAAGCGTAGGAAGTAACTAATACCCTTTGTAACCGCCACTACTGACATTTGATAGAATTCGTCAATGTAATATTTGTTCAGTAAAATGCTGTGAAGCGTATCGCCGCTTCCTGATAGCCAGTTGCGTGCGATGGATCGCTTATAGTAAATCAAGTAAGCAAGGTAGATACCTGCTAAGGAAACAACAGTTGCGGCAATCATGATCCAAATTGGACCTTCGACATGCCCATGACCAAGTGCTTCATTTCCATCAACCAGCCATTCGCCAAGGTTGTGATTGAATGGTGTTTGCACATAACCTGCGATAATCGCCAACACGCCAAGAATAATCATTGGGAACGTCATCATCGATGGTGATTCGTGTACATTTTTCATTGGTGTCCGTGATTCTCCGGTGAAAACCATGAAGAACAAGCGGAACATATAAAATGCGGTCATAAATGCCGCGGCAAGCGCAAGTAAGAACAAGATCGGATGTCCGCCTTCCCACGCTGCGATTAAAATTTCATCTTTACTGAAGAACCCTGAAAACAATGGTACACCGCTGATCGCAAGTGTTCCGATTAAGAATAATGGTGCAGTAAGCTTTAGCTTTTTCCAAAGCCCGCCCATCTCTTCGATGTTCTGTGTGTGTACCGCATGAATCACGCTTCCGGCTGCTAAGAATAGCAATGCTTTGAAGAAAGCATGTGTCATCAAATGGAATACACCCGCCACATAGCCTGCAGAGCCTAAAGCCAGCATCATGTAGCCAAGCTGGCTGACGGTTGAATAGGCTAGAACGCGTTTAATATCTGTTTGGACAAGACCGATGCTGGCAGCAAAAATTGCTGTAAATCCACCAATGACGGCCACAGTTAATAGTGCTGTTTCACTCGCTGCGAACAGCGGGAAAAGGGAAGCAACTAAGTAAACACCTGCTGCAACCATTGTTGCTGCATGGATTAAAGCAGAAACTGGTGTCGGACCTTCCATCGCATCCGGCAGCCATGTGTGCAGCGGGAACTGACCTGATTTACCAACAGCCCCGATGAAGATTAGAATTGCTGTTAGAGTAATCATCGTGGTTGATACAGCGCCAGCCTCAACAGCACGGAAAATTTCACTGTATTCAAAGCTTTTTGTTTCCCAGAATAATAAAATCATCCCGATTAAGAGACCAACGTCCCCGATACGGGTCATAATGAACGCTTTTTTCGCCGCAGCCTTCGCTTCTTCTTTGTAGAAATAGAATCCGATTAAGAGGAAGGAACCGACTCCGACGAGCTCCCAGAAAATATAAGTTTGCAGCAGGTTGGGCGAGATGACAAGCCCGAGCATTGCAAACGTAAATAGTCCTAAATAGGCATAGAATACTGGAAACCGCTCATCCCCGTGCATATACCCTTTCGAATATGTATGTACCAGGAAGCTGACGAGCGAGACAATTACTAGCATTAATGCATTCAATTGATTCACTTCAAAGCCCGCTGTTAAAGAAATATCTCCTATTCTGAGCCACTCCGTTGAAGTTTTAAACGTTGGTTGAGTGAAACGCTCGAACAACACCAACAACGAATAAACAAGCGAGGCCAACGTAAGCAGTATACCTACGTACGCACTCACATCCCTCAGCTTCTTACCAAATAGAAGAAGAATCAAAAACGATAATAGCGGGAAAAGCGGTATGATCCATGCATTTTCCATCATCATCACAATCCCCTTTTTTAGAAATGGTGCCTGTCACCGCTCGTGGACACTGTCCACCGAGGGGATACACCAATAATTACCAATTTGTCCGCCTGAGACGGACAGTGTCTTTCTGCGGTGACAGGCACCGCAGTGTTGAAAAAAATATTATCTGCAAAATTTAGTTTTTCATTGTGTCCATATCGTCGATGTTGACGGTTTTGCGGTTGCGGTATAGGGCCATTAAGATGGCCAGACCGACTGCTGCTTCTGCAGCGGCTACGCAAATCGTGAACAGCGCGAAGATTTGACCGGTGATGGATGGTGCTACACCGTATTTGCTGAAGGTTACCAGGTTAATATTAACGGCATTCAGCATTAATTCAATAGAGATTAAGACGATTACGGTGTTTCTTTTTGTCAATGCCCCATATAAGCCGATACAGAATAAAATTAGTGCGAGTGCCAAGAAGGCTGAAGCAGGAACTGAACTCATTCCTTGTCACCCTCCTTCTCCTCTTTCTTCGCCAGAACAATCGCTCCGACAAGTGCGACTAATAGTAGTACAGATGTTAATTCAAATGGGATCACCCATTTAGAGTAGAGGGCTTCCCCTATTTTCATCGTATTGTCCACATGTAAGTCTGTTGGTACCTGTACCACGTTGAAATCATAGATTCCAATGTAAACAGCTGCTGCAAATCCAAGTATACCTAGAAATAATAGAACCTTTCTTCCCTTGCCAGTGGTGGTTTCCCCTTCATCATCATGCTTCGTTAACATGATTCCAAATAACATGATAATGGTAATCGCACCGGAATAAATCAAGATTTGAACCGCTGCGACAAATTCAGCTGACAGCAGCACGTAAATACCGGCAATGCTGACGAACGTAAAAATGAGGGCCACGACCATGTGCACGACTTTAGTAAGGTTCAATAACAGGACACCGCCGATGATGGCGACAAGGGCGAGGCCCATAAATGCGATAAACTCGCCTGTAATTGTCATGGTTTATTCACCTGCCGTACGTTTTCATCGTTCTCGTCTAACCACTCAAGGTTTTTAAATAACATATCACGGCTGTATGACGCTAACTCAAAGTTATTGGTCATGACAATCGCTTCAGTCGGGCAAACCTCCGTACAAAGGTCACATAAGATACAAATCTCAAAATTGATATCATACGTATCAATGATTTTTCCTTTTTTCGTTGGATCCGGATGTTTTTTACCCGTTAAATTAATACATTCTGTCGGGCAAATGTTCATGCACTGATTACACACAATACACTTTTCCGGATAGAACTTTTGAATACCGCGGAAGCGGTCCGGCAGCGGCAGCGGCTCATCTGGATAATTATAGGTTACCTTTTCTTTCGTTAGCTGTTTTAGGGTATATTTCAAGCCTTTTGTAAATCCAAGCACGTTTTTCACCCCTTTTTCATTTTAAAAATTGCTTACTTTAATCGTTTATAAATTCCTTGAGGTGCTCAGTCAACCGCGAACACACTATAAGGTTTCTATTTAGTTTGCTGTATTAATTAGGCCTGTTGATTTCCGCTCCGGGCACTTCGCTTTCCGCGGGCGTGCCGGGGAGCCTCCTCGGCGCTAAAAGCGCCTGTGGGGTCTCCCCAGCCCCGTACTCCCGCAGGAGTCTTCGTGCCCTGCGCTCCAATCAACAGGGTGCAAAATCACAATTACCCTTAACAAATCCTTTTATAATATTTAGAAAAATAATGTTTTGATTAATGCTGTTAAGAAAATGTTTGCTAATGCGACTGGGAATAGTACTTTCCACGCAAATTCCATTAATCGGTCGATTCTAAAACGTGGAAGTGTAGCCCGTAACCACATGTAAACAAAGACAACGACGCTAAATTTCAGTGCAAACCATACTGCGCCAGGGATAAATCCTAAGATATCCAGCGGCGGCAGCCATCCGCCTAAGAAAATGACGGTAATCAATGATGACATCGCAAACATGTAAACATATTCGGTGAGCATAAAGAATGCCCAACGGAATCCTGAGTACTCAACAAAGTATCCTGCAACCAGTTCGTTCTCTGATTCAGGAAGGTCAAATGGTGTCCGGTTTAATTCTGCAATCGATGCGATGAAAAACACGATAAAGGCAATCGGTTGATAAAGAATGAACCAGCCATGCTCCTGCTGAAGTACAATATCAGATAAATTCAAGCTTCCCGTTAACAAAATAACACCTAAAACGGACATAACAAGCGGAATCTCGTAGGAGATCATCTGTGCGCCTGCACGCATGCCCCCTAGAAGCGCGTATTTATTGTTGGACGCCCAGCCGCCGAGTACCATTCCAAATACAGTCATTCCTGAAACGGCAATATAATAGAGTAACCCGACTCCGATATCGGCAAATTGAAATTTGTCTGTGAATGGGATCGTTGCCAGTACCATGAAAGCTGGAGTAAAGGCAATGATTGGTGCCAGGATAAATAGCGGTCTGTCGGCTGCCTTCGGAATAACGTCTTCTTTTAATAAAAGTTTAAGAACGTCCGCTACCGTCTGTAATAATCCCCACTTACCGCCAAGCTGGTTAGGGCCGTGACGGGCCTGCATGTATCCTAAAACCTTTCGCTCTGCTAATATCGCATAGGTTACGAAACCTAAGACTACTAATAGTAAGACAACGGCAAGTAAAAAGAAGATTCCAAAGTTCATCAAGCCTGGACTGGATTGGAGTAAATCCTCTATCATTAGCCGTCCACCTCCCCAAGGACAATATCAACTGCCCCTAAAATCGCAATCAAGTTTGCAATGTTTTCGCCTACTAATAATTTCGGGAGAATTTGCAGATTATAGAATGAAGGTCTCCTAAACTTTAAGCGATACGGTTCTTTTTTACCGTCACTTGAGATATAGCAGCCAATTTCTCCACGAGGAGATTCAATTCTTACAAAAGCTTCCCCTTTTGGTGCTTTGATAATCTTTGGCACCTTCGCCATAATCTCACCTTCAGCAGGGAATTGCTCACACGCCTGTTCAAGGATTTTTAATGATTCTTCGATTTCTTCAAGGCGCACATGGTAACGGGCCAAACAATCTCCTTCATCCCTTGTGACAACATTGAAGTCGAAACGGTCATAGATTGAATATGGCTCATCTTTACGTAAATCCCATTTCACACCGGTACTGCGAAGGTTTGGACCACTGAGTGAATAATTGATGGCATCTTCCTTTGAATAAACGCCAACCCCTTTTACACGGTCTAAAAAGATTTCATTTCCGGATACAAGGTTATGGTAGCCTTTCAGCTGTTCACGCAGGTAAGGAACAAATTCTCTTACACCGTCGACCCAGCCTTCTGGTGCGTCCCACTTTACCCCGCCAACACGCATATAGTTGAAGGTCAAACGAGCACCTGATAATTCGTTAAGCATATTGATAATCATTTCACGGTCACGGAAAGCATAGATGAATGGGCTCGTCGCACCTAGGTCAAGGATATACGTTCCCCATGCAACCAGGTGACTGGCGATTCGCCCTAATTCCATTGCCATTACACGGAGGAAATCGGCACGTTCTGGAACTTGGATACCCATCATTGTTTCCACCGCATGACAGATGACATAGTTGTTTGTCATCGCTGACAAATAGTCCATCCGGTCGGTGTACGGGATTATTTGTGTATATTGCAGGTTCTCGGCCAATTTTTCCGTTCCGCGGTGTAAATAACCGATGACTGGGGTTGCTTCAGTAATGATTTCCCCGTCAATCTTGACAACAAGACGGAATACTCCGTGCGTACTTGGATGCTGAGGACCGACGTTTAGCAGCATTTCTTCTGTTCTTATCACTGGTTACACCTCCACATCATACGGTTCATAATCTTTACGCAGTGGATGGCCAACCCAATCTTCTCCTAGCATAATCCGATGTAAATTCGGATGTCCGGTAAACTTAATTCCTAGTAAATCATAAGCTTCGCACTCAGGCCAGTTAGCTCCTGCCCAAATTGGCTGCAAGGACTCGATTGTTGGTTCATCGCGGTCAATCTTTACTTTTAACGCCACTGATTGGCGATTTTTGTATGAGAATAAGTGAACATAAACTTCCATATGTGTGACAAAATCTGTTCCATGCAGCTCAGAGAGATAATCGAACCCTAGGAGCTCATTATATTTCAAAAATTGAGCTACCTTGAAATATGTATCTTTCTTTGCAACAAGTGTTGGAACATCTTTCGATAATTTATTAATATAAGAATCTTCTAAAACATCTGGACCCAAATTTTCCTCGATAACCTTTCTATACTTGTCTAAGAAAGGCTGATTTGGTGATGGTTGATCGGCCGTATCGGCTGGCGATACGTCGCCACCTTTTGCTGCGCCTGCTGCTTTTGCCTTCGCTGCTGCTGCCGCTTTCGCTTTGGCAACTGCTGCTGCTTTCGCTTTCGCTTTTTCATCATCGCCAGTCGCCGCAGTGTCTGCCTCACCGGCTCCAGTTGCCTTGGCTTTGGCCGCTGCTGCCGCCTTTGCTTTCACTGCGGCCGCTGCTTTTGCCTTCGCCGCCGCTGCCGCTTTCGCCTTAGCGTCATCTCCTGCAGATTCTTCCGCTGATGCACCTTCACCTGCAAGCTCCATTGCTTTACGCTTCGCCGCTGCCGCTGCTTTCGCTTTTGCTACCGCAGCAGCCTTTTTCTTCGCAAGGTCATCACCGTTATCGCTGGTTTCAGCTTCAGCCGCTGGTGTTTCTTCTGCAGGAGCTGATTCTCCCGCTAGCTCCATCGCTTTGCGTTTCGCTGCCGCCGCCGCTTTTGCCTTCGCTACTGCCGCTGCTTTTTTCTTCGCAAGGTCGTCACCGGCATCGCTGGTTTCAGCTTCTGCTGCTGGGGTTTCTTCTGCCGGCGTATTGCCTGCCGCTAACTCCATCGCCTTCCGCTTCGCCGCTGCTGCCGCTTTTGCCTTTGCTACTGCTGCAGCTTTCTGTTTTGCAAGATCGGCCCCATCCTCTGGCGCTTCAGTTGCTGCTGTAGTTCCTTCCACTGCTTCAACAGGAACAGGAGCTTCTTCCTCCACAATACCTTCACGCTTTTTCTTTGCCAGTGCTGCCGCCTTTGCCTTCGCTGCTGCAGCTGCCTTTTTCTTCGCAAGGTCTGCACCATCTTCTGCTGGTGTTCCAGCTGGCTGTTCTTGTTGGGCTGGCAACTCAACCTGACTAAGCGTTTGTTCAGAAGGTTTGTCCTCCTGTTTCTGTGCACCTTGAGATTCTCCTGCTGCCTTTGCCTGACGCTTCGCTAACGCTGCCGCCTTCGCTTTCTCAGCCGCTTCTCTTTTTAATTGATCGAGATCCTTCTCCCCGCTCATCGGTTAGATCACCTTCTTCCCAGTCTTCGCCTCATAGCGAATCTTTTCCTTTAATTTATTAATTCCATAAATTAATGCGGCCGGGTTTGGTGGGCATCCAGGGATATAAACATCAACAGGGACGATTTGATCGACACCCTTAACAACAGAATAAGACTTCACATACGGACCTCCTGCAGTTGCGCAAGACCCCATCGCAATAACCCATTTCGGCTCTGGCATTTGATCATACAAACGGCGGACAATCGGCGCCATCTTCTTCGTAACCGTACCAGATACAATCATACAATCCGATTGCCTTGGTGATGTCCGGAAGATCGTTCCAAATCGGTCAAGGTCATAGTTAGCTCCGCCCGTACCCATCATTTCAATCGCACAACAAGCCAGACCAAATGTCATCGGCCACAATGAATTACTGCGTGCCCATGCTTTAATTTGCTCTAGCGTCGCAAAAAACACATTTCTTTCTAATTCTTTCATTTCCTGTGGTGAAAGGTCATCTAGTTTTAAGTCCATCGTAGCACCTTCTTCTTCCAAGCGTAGATTAAGCCAATCAACAGCATAATTACGAAAATCAGCATCTCAATTAACGCAAAAACTCCCAGTTTATCATAGGCAACCGCCCATGGATATAAAAACACAGTCTCTACATCAAAAATAACAAACATAAGGGCAAAAATATAATAGCGGACATTGAACTGTACACGGGAATCGTGAAATGGATCAATACCGCTTTCATATGTGGTATACTTCTCGACACTCGGCTTATGAGGACGCAAAAGTTTACCTAAATATAACGCCACCAACGGCAGCAGCACCCCAAGACAGAGGAACACAAAAACTATCAGATAATTATTCTGATATAAATTCAAAAGTTCCATGTCCATCCCCTCCAATGTTGTAAATTTTCATAACAATGAAATTTGTAACCGATAACATTATAGCACTGTTACAACTTTGTGTCGACAACACCACCCCATTAAAATTGGAAATTCTATCGCCGCAAAATTTCACATTACAAGCTTTTGAGAGCTCGCTCTCAGAAACGCCTTGGAATGTGAAATTTTGCAAGCGGACTCGGATAGCGGAAGCATAATCTGCGTTAGCACATGGCGATAGAATTTCCAATTTTGTCCGCAGCCTGGTTTGTCGATACAAGGGGCCCACCACCCTTGAGCGTTTGCGTGATCTCGCAGAAAAGGCTCCCTGAAATCACTTCAGAGATGACGCAAGAGCCAAATTATTCCTTATAACGACATTTAACAACAAAAATCCTATTATTGTCAGTGAGAATTGTCATAAAAAGTACATCAAATCGTACCCTTTCGTACAAACACATCGATTTACACCAAGCAAAAAACTCATTATCTAAATAACAACATCGTACAACCCATCAACACTATCATATTCACAATAAACCAAATCATTCAAAACTTTCTATTAAAAAGGAATAAATATAATCAACATCCTACTAAACTCCTATAAAAAGCCAGTCGTAAGACTGGCACTCGTCATTTTCCTTCCCCCAAAAAAGGTTCATATTCCTACTTTTCCGGTTCAGATCCCCTCATAATTTCCTCCTCCTCATCCCCTACCTGCACAATCCCCTCCTCTACCTGCCAATTTGGTTCTCTTACCTGCTCGCCAACTCAAAAAATACTAAGATTTGAATCACGAAGTATTTGTATAAAAACAACAAAGACCCATGCAACAAGCCAAAGGTCTTTGTTTTACATTATTTCGTTAAATCAAGATCACTGTCCATATCGACGTCAATATAGAAGTTTACTTTATTAGCAAGGAGGTAGTACACGGAGTAATGTACCGGTCTTTCATGATCATCCTTTATTACTTTCTTAACCTGAATAACGGTTTCCATTCGAGAGACTTGAAGAAGCTTGCTTAAATCTTGAGGAGGAAGAATAAACTCCATTTCCTTCCGCGCTTTGCCGAACTTTATTCCGTAATCATCATGTATAACTTTAAAGGTTGAAACATTATCCTTTATTTTTTCAGAAATGCCAGGGTAGATATCACATGGTAAATAGGCAAAGTCAACACTAAAGATATTGTTTCCATCCTTTATTAGTCGCACAAGCTTCACCACCTCAAATGGCTCATTACGTTCAAAATACTGCATAAGCTCATTGTCAGCGGTTTCAATTTGATTGACCAAAATTTCTTTTGAGAAATTGCCATCCCCTGCCGCTACTGACAATTCCGAAAAGCCTTGCAAATTAAGAATATGGATTTTTTGTTTCACGTTTTTGACAAAGGTCCCTTTTCCATGAATGATTTCAATGACCCCTTCACTTGCAAGTTCCTTCAACGCTCGCCTAATGGTAATTCTGCTTGTGTCGAAGGCTTCACATAATTCCTTCTCATTCGGCAGTCTTTGGCCGGAAACTATTTTTCCCGTATTAATCATTTCCATAATGCCATGCTTTACCTGATCATACAAAAACACTGGGCTCTCTGTTTCAACCGATTTTTCCTTATTCATAAGTTACCTCTTCTGTAATTTTCAAATTTTTAGTAATTATAGTAATTATAATAAGAAAACGACTCCAAAACTAGTTCTCAAAGAAAAATAATAGCCTTTACCTGATGGCGTAAGGCTATAACATTTATGCTATTCCAAATCCTTCGGGTAGCCGAACCCGCCATAAAACCCACAAGTAATGCTAGCTCGTTCAGCGGCAAAGACTAAGGCTTCCTTCATGTCTTTCTGCTTGTATATCGCTGTTAAAAACCCAGCGATAAAACTATCACCTGCTCCCATTGTATCAACGATTTCGGTTTCAAACACTTCTTGACTATACCTTTTTCCCCTGTGGAGAAAAATAGCAGGCTTGGAACCTCTAGTAATACCGATTGTTTCCAAATCATATTTCCCTAGCTTCTCTACTAAATTCTCAAGCTCCTCATCACTTAAATGAGCTCCTGAGAAAAACCCATGTTTGATATAAGGACAAACTTTTTCAAGCTGGGCGGCATTATATTTATCCGAGAAATCGTAGGATACGTTAATATGCTGCGCCAAGCCCGGAAGTTCTTCTTCCATTGAACTATAGCAGCTAGTATGAGCAACATCAAACTCTTTAATATATTCATAGTCCTCAGGGGTAAGTCTTAATTTCAAAATATGTTGAACCGTATTCTTTGGTCCGCCCACAAATACACGATCGCCATCCTCGGTAAGATTTACGCGGGGTTGTCCACTGATTCCTTCTGCCATACGTGAGCGGTGATAAGGAATACCTTCCAGCTCAAGTACGTTTTTCAAATGGTCTGCTTTATCGTCCGTGGCAAAAATCCCAATATAACTGACATCTTCCGCTCCTGAACGCTTACAATTTACAGCGACATTGACACAGTTACCGCCAGGATAATACTTCCCCTGATCCAAGTAACAATCTACCACATTATCTCCAATTGCAATAATCTTCACACGTGCTCACCCTTTCTTTAACCTTTTACAGAACCTTCAGATAGTCCTTGAACTAGATACTTTTGCAAGAAGATTAACAGCGCAATCATTGGAAGCGAAGCGAGTACCATCCCCGCAAGGAGTACGCCCCAATCTGTCCGTAAAGCATCCCTAAAGTTCATTAATCCTGATGGAATTGTTTTCAATGTTTCCGAATCAATAAAGACTGTAGCAAATAAGAACTCATTCCATGCAAAGAATGCAGTTAGTACGATCGTTGTCAACAAAATTGGCACGGACATCGGCAAATAGATTCTTCGATAGATACCGAATTCCGTACATCCATCAATAATGGCTGACTCTTCCAGTTCTTTTGGAATACTTAAAAAATACCCTCTCAAAAGCAAAATCGTTAATGGCAATCGATAAGCGATATACGTTAAAATTAACGCCCAATGGGTATTGATTAAATCTAGATTCGTAAGGATATTAAACAATGGAATTAAGGCAACCTGTGGATTCATCATCATTCCGCCGATGGTAAAAATCAGCGCAATGTCAATCCATCTTGTCTTATATCTGGCCAGTACAAATGCCGCCATCGAGCCAATAATCAGAACCGCAATAATGGTTACACTTGTCACGAAAAAACTATTCATAAAATAGCCGGATATACCTTTTGACCAGGCAAGTGAGTAGTTTTCAACAATCCAAGTACTTGGTAAGCCCCAGACATCATTGAAGATCTCATTATAGCTCTTCATCGAAGAGATAACCATCCAAAGAAGCGGATAAAGGATGACGATTGCAAAAGCGGCCAACATTAACATGGTGACAAATTGGCCGATACTAAATTTCCGTAGTTTCCGAGATGGTTTTATTACCTGCTCCACAGATGGTTTTATTACCTGCTCCATGTTAATCATCCTTTCCCGTCCGAGACAATTTAATTTGTATTAGCGCCAGCACCGCTGTCAAAAGAAAGATAATAATCGCCAGTGTGGAAGCATAGCCCATGTTATCTTTCACAAATCCAGTCTGATACATATGTACAGACATAACCGTTGAACTAAAGCCTGGTCCGCCATTCGTCAAAATATAAGGTTCGTTAAAAACGAGCATAGATCCAGTGATCGTAATTAACGTGTTTACAAATATAGCTTCTCTTACTTGTGGTACTGTAATGCTAAAAAACTTTCTTATTTTTCCAGCTCCATCTATATCAGCAGCTTCGTAAAGCTCTTTCGGAATTTTCTGAATCGCAACGATAAACAAAAGGGTAACAAACCCAATACTATGCCATTGTGACATTGCAATGACGGAATAAATGGCTGTCTCAGGATTGCCTAGCCATACCTCTTTCAGGTTTTCCAAACCAATTAATTCAAGGAAACTGTTTAAAAGTCCCATTTGCGGGTTGTAAACAAACCCAAATAGTAAAGCAACAACAGAAATGGAAATCATAACTGGCATGAAGTAAACGACCCTAAGGAAAGGGGCTACTCTGTGAAATAATTTATCTTCCAAAATATAAGCTAACACTAAAGCAATTCCGACCTGTAAGATCACAGAAATGATTGCGTACTTAACGTTATTGAGAAGTGCAACACTTACTACCTTATCGGCTAATAGGTTTTTAAAATTTTCCAAACCAACAAAAGTTTTGGTTTGAGAGAATACAGAAAAATCAAAGAAGCTATTGTAAAAGTTTTGTATAAGCGGAATATAGACAAATACGAGCAGCAAGGCGATGCTCGGCAATAAGAATAGTACAGGGATAATATTAAATTTCCTTCTTTGCATTGACCCCACCCCTAATATTTTTGACTCGTTTGTTAGATTTTCCCCAAGATTCTGGGAACACTGTCCTCGAACCTTGGGGAAGGGGAATTCATTCTACTTTTTCAAACGTTTTGCTTCAGCTTGAACTTCCTTCATAATGTCTCCAGGAGTCGTTTGCTCATTTGCTAATGTCTGTCCGCCTCTCATGAAGATATCGGCAATATTGATATTAACAGCATTATCAAACCATGGTGTAGTTGCAGAAGCATTTGTTACGAGCTCATACGCTTCTAATCTGGCAGGAGAAGTATTGCCTTCATCAACAGCACCCTGTACGGCATTCAATTGTCCATCTGTTTTTGTGAAATCGTAAGCTGTTTCTTCAGATGTTAAGAACTTCAAGAAATCAACTGCTTCTTTTGGTGCATTTTTACTTAACATCCATCCTTCAGGTGCACCAGTAAGTGCCTTAGAATCACCTTTACCGCCCTCAATTTCAGGGAAGTCAAAGAAACCGAAGTCTTTCATACCTTGATCTTCTACCATTTTAACTTCAGCAAACTGCATGTAAACAATTGGTGCTTCACCACTAGCGAACATATTTCTTGCAGCCTCGTGGTCAATTGCAGTTGATAGATCTCCCATGTAATCAGTAAGTTCCTTGAAGATTTCTAATCCTTTAATATAACCTGGATCTGTAAACTCACCTGTTTCGACGTTATAATCTTTTGCTGTTACAGCAGGATCAACAACCCTTTGGAAAATAGTTCCCATGTAATGCGAAATCGCCCATGCATTGGTTAAACCTTCTACTAACGGCGTTTCATAGCCAGCATCCTGTAACTTATCTAGAACTGCGATAAATTCTTTATAGGTTTTAGGAACTTCAAGATTATTTTTCTTAAAGGCTTCCTTATTATAGAAGAATGCCTTTCCGTCAACCGTAAATGGTACTCCATACTTCTTTTCATCAAATGTAAAACCTGCAAATTGAGACTCAATTACCTTTCCTGCCCACTCAGAATCCTCTGCTAAAATATTATCTAGCTCCATAATACGACCAGATGATACAAGGTTTTCAGCAAATGAGTCAGACCAAGATGAGAAAATATCTGGAAGATCGTCGTTAGAAACGAGTACTCTAATTTTCTCTTTGTAAGAGTCGTTTAAAACAGAATTGACATTAATTTTAACCCCTGGATTAGCCTCTTCAAATTCTTTAATTTTCTGATCATAGAAAGATTTCCGTGGTTCATTCGGCCATCTATGGAAGAAATTGATTTCTACTACATCTTTATCAGAAGATTTTTTTTCTTCGTTTCCTGCTGAGGAGGAACAAGCTGTTAACGCTAATAAAAGAACTGTCATGAAAATGGCTAAAAATCTTTTCATTTTTTCACTCCCTTTAAAATATTCTGATTATAAATTTTAAAATAATGAAATGGAGTGAGTTCAATTAAGTGTCCTAGTCAACAACGTAGATTAGATTAACCTTCAACTGAACCTTGTCCACTTGTAAAACGTGTCCCGTAAGTATATTAGAAAATCTTTCTTATAATCTATCATGTTGAACCCGAGTTGTTAAGTGACTAATGTTGGTAGATTAATATTCCATTTTCCACATATAGCGTCTTACTGAAAGCGGATGACCTGTATGCTCTGCCAATCCATCTGCATATTGACGTAATACAACACCTGCAAGAGCTGGACCGAAGTATTCTTTAAGATCTTCATCAATACCTGTGTAATCCAATTCCGCTACATCGACAACCTCAACTTTTTTACTGAATTTTTGTGCAAAGTTAATCGCTCTTTCATCTAATGGACGAGTAGCGCCTTCTCCTTTGATAATTAGGAATGGAACATCAAAGTCAGTTGCTTCAAATGGTCCGTGGAAGTATTCGCCAGTATGAATCGCATTAGAGTGGATCCATAACATTTCCATTAACAAGCAGCTTGTAAACGAATATGCCTGGTGATAGTAAGCACCGCTACCCATTGTATAAATCAGTTTATCGCGCTTGTATTCGCTTCCAAATTGGAATGCACGGTCATAACTTAATTTTCTGTTTGATTCAAAAAGAGTTTCTAAATTATTTAATTGTTTTAATACTCTTTCGTATTTTTCATTTGGTGAAACCGCATTCAAAATACCGAAAATTAAGCTGTAATATACACCAGTTTCTCCGTCAATCGCATCTGAGCCATCCTTATAGTTGTAATGAACTGTATACTCGGCTTCTTGACAAAGTGGAGAATCAACCTCCATGGAAATCGCAATCGTAACTGCTCCTTTTTCTCTTGCAAATTTAGCAGCAGCAACTGTTTCTGGTGTAGTTCCTGAATGTGAACGAAGGATAACAACGCTTCCTTCACCAAGTCCTGGTGGGTTCACATGAACAAATTCATTAGAAGTATAAACTCTGCTTGGAATCTCAATTTCTCTGTTTAAGAAATAATCCCCAGTAGCAAGGGATGCCATCGAACCTCCACAAGCTACAAAATAAACATTCTTCACTTCTGTTGCTTTAACTGCATTGATAGCAGCAGCAATTTGGTTAACATGTTCAGTTTTCATTTACTTTACCCCCTAATGTTATATGACATCATATGATGTCTTAATTAGAGTATAAACTGACTTGTCCCGCAAGTCAAACACTTTTAAAGATTCTGTTAATTACTTTTTTCCGACAAAGTCTGACAAAACCACAAAAAAACCCTTATTTTAATAAGGGGCTACTCCAATACCTCTATCACTTTTTCTAAATCTTCGATAATTTTATATGCCTTTTCCTTCATTTCCTCCGTAGGCTCAATTAGATCAGGTACCAATATACAACGAATTTCTGCCGCGCAAGCTGCCTTCAACCCATTCAATGAGTCCTCTAACACTAAAGCAGACTCCACCGGTTCCCCAGCGATTTTACACGCCTCTAAAAAGATATCCGGATGAGGCTTACCCTTTTTCACTTCATTCCCACTAATATAAAAATCAAAGCGATCCTCAAGGCCTGTCAGCTTCAAGTATGAAGCAATCGTTTCCCGTGCACTGGAGGAAGCAATGCATTTTTTCATTCCCCGCTGATCAAGCGCATCTAGTAGTTTTATGGCTCCCCGCTTTATACCAACGCCATCGTTCGCTAAAATCTCCTTAAACCGCTTCCGATAATCGATAATGATTTCTTCATACGGAAGTTTACCGCCATACATTTGCTGCATTACTTCCATTGACTTACCATGCGCCAACCCGATTAACTGTTTATAGTTCTCAATCGTAAACGTAAAACCTCGTCTTTCAACCGCTTCCTTTAATGCTTGAAACGACGGCCATTCCGTATCAAACAACAATCCATCCATATCAAAAATTACTAACTTCACCTTATATCCCTCCTACTTTTTCCAATTATATTAAATATAACATCATAATACGTTATATGTCATTAATCGAACTTAATCAAAACAAATACCAGAAAAAGTAAAAACCCCTACCAGTCCGTCGACCAGCAGGGGGTTAATTGATAAAACATCACCTAAATAAACGACCGTACCACCATCAAAATACTTAATGCCAATCCGATTAAAGCAAGAAATGAAAACACCACTAATTCCTTCATTTCCCCTTTTCGTACTAACTGTGGAATTTCCCATGCAAAAATTACTGCAAAGATGAGAATTATCATTAAAAACTTGAGCATTTTTCATTCCTCTTTGTCATTTAATTAAACCAATTCTTCTTACAAAGGCTTTAGAATGGATGGCAACCTTTGTTTGGGCAAATTCGTTCTCCCAGTTCTCTTTATAATGAGTATTCCATTCCTTCGGATATTTCTTGTAGACCGATTGACCAAAGCCAAAAATGTCTGACTCATACTCTTTTTGCGCCTTTTCTACAATCATTTCAATCCTTTTGCTGATTTTCTCCTCAGCATATGTTTGAATCTCCTCGATTACCTTTGTATCAAAGAGGTTTAACTTCGAGTCATTTTCGATTACGCTCAATTCTGTAACCACATCCACGTCCAGTTTTAATTCCCCTCGTTTGAGTATGGGAACAATATTCGTTTCTCCTCTTACGATTTCCATACTAATGTTTCCCCCGCCTTTTTCCTCAGGGATATTGACCGTAATAACACCCGTTTTGATTTCATTACGAAGCCATAACAGGCCTCGCGTTTCAACCTCATCCATCCAGCCTACTAGCTTGTCCCCTTTAAACACAGCGATTCCATTTACAGCCTGCGCTTCACCTGATTTATTCTTTGTATTCACTTCTAAGGGCTTTAAGGTAAACTGTGAAGCAAATGGTTCTATCCCCTCTGTCAGAAGCATATTCAGAAAATCCCTGACATAAATTTTAAACCCTACACTCATTTTGGCGAGCTCTCTCATTTCCTCTGCCGAAACACCTTCAAATTTTGGCATACTATTGATGATTTTAGAGGCTTTACCCTTTGTGAACATAATAAAGCTATTAATTCGAGGCTCAGCGTACCTTGTATGGAAGTCGACAATATGAAAAACTCCCTTTTTAGCTAAATCCTCACCAATCAAAAGGACACGGCTTTGGGAAAAAAAGATTCGTCTTGACAACTTTCCTTGAATATTTCGGTATGCCTCCGATACCGATGCACCCGTTTCTGAAATGACAATGGTGCTTTTCCCGCCGCTTTCGCCTGTACCTCCCGTTACTAACTTTGAGGGAACGGCCACTTGAAGTGTTAAGCGGAGTTGATCCTCCTCGACAAGGTCAAGACCAATGGCTGTCACAATAGCAATATCGTTAATTTCAACCCGGTTCCAACAACCCGCCAGCAAAATCAGTGTTATTCCCCAAATTAAAAGCATTCTCATCACTTTCATTAAGACCATCCTGTCCAGTTAAAAAACGATTAATATTTAGGTTTCCGGGAGCTTAACCGTTTCAAATTCCTTTTTCCTGTTTCATGTGGGCGTTCATTTATTTTCCACCATGGAGCCCGAATAAATATATCTTTAAGATTATTAAAATGAAAGGGAGCGATTGGAGCCATATAGGGAACACCAAACGACCGAAGTTTGACGAGATGAACCGATATAAAGAAAATTCCAAGCAGAATGCCATAAAAACCCAGCGTCGCCGCTAAGAAAATCATAAAAAAGCGAAGGAGGCGAATCGCTCCTGTTAGGGGGTAACTCGGAAACATAAACGACGCAATCCCTGTCGTTGCGACCACAATGACCAATGGAGCAGAAACAATTCCAGCCTCAACCGCTGCCTGCCCTACCACCAATGCACCGACAATACTGACCGTTGACCCGATTGGTCTCGGCAACCTCAGCCCCGCTTCACGCAATGCCTCAAAGGTTATTTCCATTAACAATGCTTCAACCACCGCTGGAAACGGCACTTTTTCCCTTGAAGCCGCGACACTAAATATCAGATTGGTTGGCAGTAATTCATGATGGAAGGTGGTCACCGCAATATAAATGGAAGGAAACAATAAAGCCACAGCTAAAAATAAATAGCGGATAAATCGAATAAACGAAGTTATGATAAACCTTCCATAATAGTCCTCAGGTGAATTCATCATTTCAAAAAAAGTGACCGGAACAATAAGGGCAAATGGGCTGTTGGCCACCAAAATCCCGACTTTCCCTTCGAGAAGATTACCAACCACTCGATCCGGCCGTTCCGTCTGCAGCACCTGGGGAAACAAAGAGAACGGCTGATCCTCGATAAATTCGACAATGTAGCCGCTATCCTCAATGGCGTCAATCTCAATTCGATTTAATCGGCTCCGAACTTCCTCTACAATCGAATGCTGGGCAATATCCTCAAGATAGGTAATCATCACTTCCGTTTGTGAAAGGCTTCCGAGCTTCATATATTCAAACTTGAGTTTCGTTGTTTTTAACCGTCTTCGAATCATACTTCCATTCGTTCGGATATTTTCGGTAAAACCTTCTCTTGGACCTAAAACGACCGCTTCAGACACTGGTTCTTCAACCGAGCGCTGCTCCCACGACTGCTCGCTAATAAAAAGTGCACTTTTCGAGCCATTCATGAGTAAAATTGTTCCGCCTGCTAAAATTTGATCAATCACTTCTTGGAAGGTTGTCCCATGCTTTACTTGGGCTGAACTAAGAATCCCTTTCATATCATCTATGGTTATTTCCGCACGCCTCGGTAATTTCTCGTTAGCCTTTACTAATGGATGAATAACATGTAATTCCATTCTTTCTACATTAACTAAACCATTTAAGTACAAGATGAGCGCCGAGTAAGCAGCGTTGATCTCAATCTCCCGATAAGCAAAATCTGCGGCCCCTTCAAAAAGCTGTTTAATCTGCTGAAAATCTTCCTCCAGATTACCTGTTAACCCCTCGTTGTTACCTTGCTCTTGAACACTCTGCTCCTTCATATAAGGTTTATTTTTAGCACTTAATCTTTTCATCTGTCGAAAAATTTTCAATGCCAGCACCACCTAATCATAAATAAACCTATCGTTGACCCCATTTTTTTCGGATAAAAGCAATGCACAGGAATAGGATTGGCAGGATAATTTGTAAAAGGGTATGTACATAGGTAACATAATATTTAAATCCAATTTCGATATGTTCAACGAAACTGGATGCGGTTACTAGTGATAACGGGGGAATGATGGAACCAAGTCCAAGGCAGACCGACCGAGTCTGTTTTAACCTCAGTAATTGAGAAATTCCAACAGCCGCCGCAAAAGTAAACGCCCCTACCTTAAAAAACACTCCCGCTACCATCATTAGAATGACAAGTGCGTCAAAACGCTCGAGAAAATCTGCAACCGATACCATTTGCGTAGCGGATAGAAGGGAAAAAATATCCCTGCTGTAAATTTCCGGTCCTAAAACGGATATCATCATAATCGAGTTAATAGTTAACAGAAGACCGCCTACCAAAATGATTGACATCCCTATCCTTCTTGTATGCTTGCTATTTCCTAGATAAGGAAATAACATCATAATCACAATGGTTTCTCCAAATGGAAAATTAATCGCAATAGGAATAGCTTCTTTCAACACTGGCATTATTCCATTTCCTAATATAGGAGTGAGATTTTTAATATCAAATTGATCTACGCTAAAGAGTAGAATCCAAATAAGAATAAGAGAAAAAATATAAATGGGAAAAACGATTTCCGCCATTCGGGCAAACGTTTCCACTCCACCCCGCAGGCAATAAATCATCAGCACCATAAAACTTGCAATGACAACAAAAATCGGAGTTTCAGATAGAATCGTTGTTACAATAAGATCGCCTAATTCCCTGCTTGCTCTAGCAGCAGAATAAGTAAAATGTAAAATATAAAGCAAAATGACCGGATAGGAAAGAAACTTCCCGATAATCTTAGGCAGCATTTCAACCAGTGAATCGCCTGGATAATAGGCCGCTAATTGGGTAAAAACAGCCATTAAGATTAAGCTGCCTGACATACCAATTAATATAAAAATCCATGCATCCTGCTTGGAATTTAAGCCTAACCCTAAAATAATTGCTGTCCCTAATACATAACCAGCCATTAAATAAAAAAGTTGCAGTCCACTTATTTTTTCGGTATTCATCCCTATTCACCTTCAAGCAGGCTGGCCTATATTTTGGTAAAAACCTTCCAACACTTACTATTTTCCATTTAGCAGCAAGTTATGCATACGACAAAAAACCCCCGCCAGTCCGTGAACCAGCAGGGGTTTAATTCAAAACTATTATTGTTTTCCGGTAACCGTAAGACGGTTGATGGCACGCTGCAGGGCTAGTTCAGCACGACGGAAGTCGATGTCTTCTGCTTTCTGATCTCGCATACGCTGCTCGGCACGTTCTTTTGCTCGTAGTGCACGTTCCACGTCGATATTCTCTGCCTTTTCAGCGGCTTGAGCTAGGATCGTTACTTTTTCAGGACGAACTTCAAGGAAGCCGCCACTCACAGCAACAAGATCCGGTTCTTTGCCTCCTGCCTTCTTGAGGCGTACAACCCCAATTGCAAGCGGAGCAACCATAGGAATATGTCCAGGTAAAATACCTAGTTCACCACTTTGAGCCTTGGTACTGACCATTTCCACGTCTGACTCATACACCGGGCCATCGGGAGTAACAACACTGACTTTAATCGTCTTCATTTTTTACCCTCCTGGTCGGTATTAGGCCTCTACACCCATACGTTTTGCATTTTCCACTACGTCCTCAATACGGCCGACTAAGCGGAATGCATCTTCTGGAAGGTGGTCATACTTACCTTCAAGGACTTCTTTGAAACCACGAACTGTTTCTTTAACAGGTACATAAGATCCCGGCTGTCCAGTGAACTGTTCAGCAACGTGGAAGTTCTGTGATAAGAAGTTTTGGATACGACGTGCACGAAGTACCACTAACTTATCATCATCAGAAAGTTCATCCATACCTAGGATCGCAATGATATCCTGTAATTCACGGTAACGTTGTAATGTTGATTGTACTTGACGAGCAACATTGTAGTGCTCTTCACCAACGATTTCAGGTGACAATGCACGAGAAGTTGATGCAAGTGGATCCACCGCAGGGTAGATACCCATCTCAGAAAGCTTACGCTCAAGGTTTGTTGTCGCATCTAAGTGAGCGAATGTTGTAGCAGGAGCCGGATCCGTATAGTCATCGGCAGGTACATAAATCGCTTGAATGGATGTAACAGAACCTTTATTTGTAGAAGTAATACGTTCTTGTAATTTACCCATCTCAGTAGCAAGCGTTGGCTGGTAACCTACGGCAGAAGGCATACGGCCGAGTAACGCAGAAACCTCAGAACCTGCTTGCGTGAAACGGAAGATGTTATCCATGAAGAAAAGAACGTCCTGTCCTTGCTCATCACGGAAATATTCAGCCATTGTCAAACCAGTCAGTGCAACACGCATACGTGCTCCTGGCGGCTCGTTCATTTGTCCGAATACCATCGCGGTTTGCTTGATAACGCCTGAATCAGTCATTTCATGATAAAGGTCATTACCTTCACGGGTACGCTCACCAACACCAGCGAATACCGAAATACCGCTGTGCTCTTGAGCGATGTTATTAATTAATTCCTGGATTAATACGGTTTTACCTACACCGGCACCACCGAATAGACCGATCTTACCACCCTTAATATAAGGAGCAAGTAAGTCTACTACTTTAATACCAGTTTCAAGAATTTCTACTTCAGTAGAAAGGTTTTCAAACGTTGGTGCTTCACGGTGAATGGAATCACGACGAGCACTTGCTGGAATTTCCTCTTTAAGGTCAATTGCTTCACCTAGTACGTTAAATACACGGCCAAGTGTTGGCTCACCTACTGGTACGGAAATTGGAGCACCTGTATCGGTAACTTCCATTCCACGCATTACACCATCAGTGGATGCCATCGCAATTGTACGAACTGTATCATCACCTAAATGAAGGGCTACTTCAAGAGTTAAGTGGATATCAACTTCAGATTGACTTTGCGCTTTGTATTCAATGCGCAAAGCATTATGAATCTCAGGTAAATGGCCATTTTCAAACTTAACGTCAATAACTGGCCCCAAAATCTGAAGAACGCTTCCTTTGTTCATCATTTTCCCTCCTATCTTACTTTGTCACAAAACCCCTTTTGAAAAAGGAACGATGTGAAGTTCACTTTGCTAGTTATCGTCCTCTAAAATGCAGTCGGGAACGATGAACTCATTCCCTCAGGCAGGACTTATCACGGCCCCAAAATGGGGGTTATTTAAAAATATGAATCTACTCTAGTGCCGCCGCACCGCCGACGATTTCTGCAATTTCTTGTGTAATCGCTGCCTGACGAGCACGGTTGTAAATAAGTGAATAATTTTTGATCATTTCTTTCGCATTATCAGTAGCGTTTCTCATCGCAGTCATCCGGGCTGCATGCTCACTCGCTTTACTGTCTAAAAGTGCGCCATAAATTAAGCTCTCAGCATATTGAGGCAGGAGAACGTCTAAAATTTCTTCTGCAGATGGCTCGAATTCATAAGAAGTAAGCTTTGAAGAAGTTGAAAGATCCGTTAGTGGAAGCAGCTTCTTCTCAGTAACTTCTTGAGTAATGGCACTTTTATAATGCGTGTAATATAAGTAAAGTTCATCGAAGGTCCCATCGGAGAACATACCTACTGTACTACTAGTAATGTCTTTAACGCTTTCGAAGCTCGGTTGATCGGATATACCAACAATTTCGAGATCGACATTAATACCACGTTTCGCAAAGAAGTCACGTGCAACACGACCGATTGCAATAATCGAATATTCATCTTTCGATTTGTGGCGATTTTGGATTGTTTGAAACACACGACGGATCACGTTACTGTTAAAAGCACCAGCTAGACCACGATCGGATGTCATAACAATATAACCAGTTTTCTTGACAGGTCGAGATTGAAGCATTGGATGATTAATTCCGTTGCTGCCCATTGCGACAGCCACAGTAACTTCCTGGATTTTCTCCATGTAAGGAACAAATGCTTTTGCATTCATAACTCCACGGTTCCATTTAGCAGCGGATGTCATCTCCATTGCTTTGGTAATCTGACTCATCTTTTTAGTAGAATTAATACTATTTTTTATATCGCGTAATGATGCCATAGGTTCTCACCACCCTCTTACAAAGATTGTGTTTGGGGTTAAACAGTGGTGACAGGCACGGTTTTGGGTGCTGAGTTTCCACTGTTTAAACACCCTATACTAAATGTCAGACCCTACTTATTCGGAAACTGCGAACGTCTTTTTGAAAGCGTTAAGCGCAGCAGCCATATCGTCATCAGAAGGAAGATCTTTCGTCTTCACAATATGGTCTAACAAGTCTTTGCGGTTGTGGTCTAACCAATTAAGGAATTCTGATTCAAAACGACGGATATCTTCTAATGGAATATCATCAAGGAATCCGCGTGTTAATGCATATAGAATTGCTACTTGCTTTTCAACAGAAAGCGGCTTATGAAGATCTTGTTTAAGAACTTCAACAGTGCGGGCACCGCGGTTAAGCTTCGCTTGTGTAGCTTTATCAAGGTCTGACCCGAACTGTGCGAAAGCTTCTAGCTCACGGTATGAAGCAAGGTCAAGACGCAGTGTACCTGCTACCTTCTTCATCGCCTTGATTTGCGCGGATCCACCTACACGAGAAACGGAAAGACCTGCGTTGATCGCTGGACGAACACCGGAGAAGAAAAGGTCAGATTGTAAGAAAATTTGTCCATCTGTGATGGAGATAACGTTTGTTGGGATATAAGCAGAAACGTCACCTGCTTGTGTTTCGATAAATGGCAATGCAGTGATCGAACCAGCACCTAGTGTGTCGTTCAATTTTGCTGCACGCTCTAATAAACGGGAGTGCAAGTAGAATACATCCCCTGGATATGCTTCACGACCTGGAGGACGGCGAAGTAATAGGGAAAGCTCACGGTATGCAGCCGCTTGTTTTGATAAATCATCATATACGATTAGGACGTGCTTGCCGTTATACATGAATTCTTCACCCATTGCAACCCCAGCATAAGGAGCTAAGAATAACAATGGAGCTGGTTGTGAAGCAGATGCAGTTACTACGATAGAGTACTCTAACGCACCGTGCTTACGAAGGGTTTCAACGGCACCACGTACTGTTGATTCCTTTTGACCAATTGCAACGTAGATACAGATCATGTTTTGACCTTTTTGGTTCAAGATTGTATCGATTGCAACAGACGTTTTACCTGTTTGACGGTCTCCGATAATTAACTCACGCTGACCGCGGCCGATTGGCACAAGCGCGTCAATGGCTTTAATACCTGTTTGTAACGGCTCATGAACGGATTTACGAGCCATAACGCCTGAAGCTACTGCTTCAATAGGGCGAGTTTTTGTTGTATTGATTGGACCCATACCATCAACTGGTTGTCCTAAAGAGTTAACAACACGACCAATTAGTTCCTCACCTACTGGAACCTCCATGATGCGTCCTGTACGTCGAACCTCGTCACCTTCTTTAATGTCAGTGTAAGGTCCAAGAATAATAATACCTACGTTATTTGCCTCAAGGTTTTGAGCCATTCCCATAACGCCGTTTGAAAATTCAACAAGTTCTCCGGCCATGACATTGTCGAGGCCATGAACACGTGCGATACCGTCACCAACAGAGATAACTGTACCTACATCACTCACTTGAATTTCAGCCTGATAGTTTTCAATTTGCTGTTTTATCAGGGCACTAATTTCTTCAGCTTTGATGCTCATGAGTTTCACCCCTATCTACGAATCTTAGCTTAACAATTTACGTTCTAAACGGTCTAGCTTTCCGCGCAAAGAGCCGTCGTATATACGGTTTCCGATACGGAGCTTAACGCCGCCAAGCAGTTCGGAATCCACGATATTTTCAATTCTTAGTGATTTCTTGCCAATCTTTGCTGCAAACGTTGCAGAGATTGCTTCACGTTCTGCTTCTGTAAGCTCACGTGTGCTGTAAACTTCAGCTTCAGCAACTCCCTTTTCATCATTTACTAATTCAAAGAATTGGTTAGCTACTTCAATGATCTCGTCTTCGCGGTGGCGATCAATCAAGATCAATAGTGTATTCAGTACATATGGATTTACAGTTGAAAAGGCTGCTTTTAGTATCTCTTTTTTCTTATCAAGTGTAAGTTTTGAAGAGTTTAATACTGCCTTTAAATCAGCATTGTATACCATAACTTCCTTTACTACACGAAGTTCTTCTTCTATTACTTCAAGAAGCTGTTGTTCTTTTGCGATTTGAAAAAGAGCCAACGCGTAGCGTTTTGCTACCATGGAGTTGCTCATCGCTTTTCTCCTGCCTCTTGAATATATTCGTTAATCAGTTTATCTTGGTCTGCTGCATTCAATTCTTTTTCTATCACTTTAGAAGCAATTAAGACAGACAAGGAAGCAACTTGTTCACGAATAGCGGCAACCGCTTTTTCTTTCTGCTGCTCAATTTCAAGCTTCGCAGACTCTTTTATGCGATCTGCTTCAGTACGAGCTACAGCAATGATTTCTTCACGCTGAATGTCGCCCTGTTTTTTCGCATTTTCAATTAAAACTTGTGCTTCTGAGCGAGCTTCTTTTAAAAGAGAACGCTGCTCTTCTAATAGTTTCTTTGCTTCAACGCGACTTTGTTCTGCTGCTGAAATTTCTCCAGCAACATGCTCTTCACGCTGTTTCATGATGCCCATTAAAGGACCCCAAGCAAATATTTTCAGCAATACCATTAAGATGATAAACATAACAAGTTGGAAAATAATATCTCCCCAGTTTACACCAGAATGTGCTGCTGCTTCAGCAGAACCTAATACAAAACTATTTGTTAACACCTGCGATTCACTCCCTTCAAGGTCTTTCCTTAAAACAACCTATATATCAGTCGAAATAATTGTCGAAATCAATCGTTTATGTATAGGAATGAACATAAACGAATGGCGAAGGTTCTCACGAATGATCTTCGCCATTTATATGAACACGAGTGTGCTCGATTATTGACCTTGAACCATGAACGCGATAACAACCGCGATGATAGGAATCGCCTCAACTAACGCAACCCCGATGAACATTGTAGTTTGAAGCATACCGCGAGCTTCTGGTTGACGAGCGATACCTTCTACAGTTTTTGATACGATAAGACCGTTACCGATACCAGCACCTAGTGCTGCTAAACCAATTGCGATTGCTGCTGCTAAAAGACCCATTTGAAAATTTCCTCCTTTAATGTATAAAAAAATGAATTCTTAATTTTTGTTCTTATGAAAAGAACGGTTTTATGCTAATGGTCGCTGCTCACTTTGTGAGCTAAGTACACCATTGTTAACATACAGAAAATAAAAGATTGGATGGCACCGACAAAGACTGAGAAGCCTTGCCATACTAGCATTGGCAGTGCAGCGGCAATTGTTCCGCCCACACCGGTTGCTAAACCAGCTGCGAGTAAGCTTAATAAAATTTCCCCCGCATAGATGTTTCCGTAAAGACGGAGACCGAGAGTCAAAGTATTTGCAAACTCTTCAATAATTTTAATCGGGAACATAAACCAGAATGGTTTAAAGAATTCCCTTCCATATGCTCCTGCACCTTTCATCTTGACACCATAGTAGTGAGATAATCCTACTATCAATGTGGCTAAGGTCAAGGTTACAGCAGGATCTGCTGTTGGAGATTTCCACCAAAGAACTCCGTCAACTACAATTGAGAATGGTAGTCCCAGCATATTTGCTACAAAGATATACATGATGATGGTAATTCCGAGAATATGGAATCGTCCGCCATCTTTCCAATCCATCGTACTGTTAATAATGTTTTTAACAAAATCCATAACCCATTCCATGAAGTTTTGCATTCCGGTTGGTTTCATGGCCAGTCTACGAGTGGATAGGACGGCTAACAAAAAGACAATTGCACTAGCTATGGTAATCATCAAAATGTTTGCCAAATTAAATTGGAGCCCAAGAAACGTAACTATTGGAGCTTCGTGATGCAACAGTATTCACCTCGCTTCCCCCGCTATTTATCTGAAAATAAATTGTGCGTAAAAAAATCTATCATAATGACAATGTAGGATGTCATTAATCCTATAACCACACTAATGAGGTGAAACTGTTCAGGATACCTCATTGTGATGACAATCGCCAGTGCACCGGTTGCCATTCGTGAAAAAGATCCAAGTGAACGAACCGTTCTCCCTTCAGCAGCCGCTTGTCCAAATTTGTCGATTTTTCGAGCCATCAACCACAAATTAAAAAGGCTCAAACTTGTCCCAAGAATCAATCCAAGAAAGATTGATTGCTGCGAAGTGAACCCCCAGCCAAGCACATAAAAAGACAATAAAAAAAACATCCACTTTCGCTGTCGGGTAAACATTGTTTGAAATTCTGGCATGGTTGGTTTAATCTCCTGAATAGAACTTGCGGATTGAAAAGAGCATAGAGTAAATCCCAGCCGCTAAACCTATAAACAGTCCAATTATTAAGAAAATTGGTTCGGTACCCCACACTTTATCCAGCCATCTGCCTGCAAAAATCCCAATCAAAATGGAACCAACAAGGGAAGCTAGGATGGCGGACATTAGGGCATACGCCTTGAGCGGATTGCGGTTTTCATTACGCATACTATCGCATCCTCACCTTTAGAGAATACATCAAAATACGAGGTTTATGTACGTATGAGAATGTGTCGAATTTTCGAGAATTTTGTCAAATTACATGAAAACCCTCTCATTTTACATCCTTTGTTAGCATACCTCAGCCATTTTCCAATGTCAATGGATTTACGTGAATTAATCCACAAACTATTCTGAGTAATTTCTTCCATTTGGAAGTTTTAGTTAACACTATAATTGTAGTGTAATTTCGCTTTATTTTAGTGATGTAATTGTGACAATTTTGTGAACAAAATTGACAAGGAGTGGCTCCATATGTCCACCCCTTTCTGTCTTATCGAACGGCTTCTCCGATTACGAGCATCGTTTCAATAAAGTCTTCCTTTCCAGCCTTTTTGGCGAACACCTTTGCAAGATAAACGCCATCAGGCGGGAGATTTTCTTCTGTTATTTCCTTGCTCATTAATCCTTTCTTAACATTCTGATTGGTATCTAAGAAGCCGACAAATCGGAAATCATCTGGATTGAAAAGAGCAATACCAAACTCCTCCGCGCCACCTGGCAGGTACACTTCATACCGATAAGTTCCCTGCCGATCCCCGTCCTTAAAGTCAAAGCCCATTACTCTCGGATAGTTCGGTTCTTCAAGAACATAGATATAAGGAATTTGAATCGGATTTGCCCCGGCATGGATGGTTAGATAACCATCATGAATTTTCCCCTTCAGCTCAGCTGGATTTACTTCTAATTCCAGCTTTACATCCCGCGCCTCTCCAGGCTGCAGTGTAAACGCCAACGGGAAACTCCATTTCAAACCATCTGCCTGCTTCGGAATGTCGAACGTATAACGTACAGGTTTACCACCTAGGTTTTCTACATGTAAAAAGGTCTTGTGATTGTCCCCTTCACTTTCAAACTTTCCAAATCGAAGTGAACTTGGGCTGACAAGGGAAGTCGCTTTCACTGCTTCATTCACCTGAATTCTCCCTGCCCCCTGCTCGTACGTCCGATATAGTTTTCCGTTTTTCTCTAACGGTTTAGCTGTATTCATTAACGCCGCCTTAATTTGATCCGGTGTCCACTCTGGGTGTGCCTGTTTAATTAGTGCACATGCACCCGCCACATGTGGTGCCGCCATGCTCGTGCCCTGCAGTGAAAGATAGCCGCCAGGAATGGTTGAGTTAATCGCAACACCAGGCGCCACAATATCAGGCTTTACCTCCCACGTGTCCGTGACCGGTCCCCGCGAACTAAAATCTGCAAGGAGGTCCTTTTCCTCTGAGATAGCGATAGTTGCCAAGGTGTTCGGTTTGCTTTTTAAAAGCTCCCCATCCTTTTTCGTAATTGAACCGACCGGGATATCAATCTGCTCCTCGAGATTGCCCATAAAGCCGCCGCTTAGATTATTATAGATAATCACTGCCTTAGCTCCAGCCTCACGAGCATTTTTCGCCTTCTCAGAAAACGTTATTTTTCCTCTTTTAATGAGAACAATTTTTCCCGTAACTTCTTTTAAATCTGCTGCTGTACCAATACCGCCATCTACGATTGGATAAGAGCGGTCAAGGTCCCAATTTGCGGACCCTTCCAGCGGTTGAATTCGTAATTTTTCCCGCATTCCTTCTATTAATAGATAAGGGACCTCGATCGTGGGGGTGGAAGCTCCAACCGATATCGCCTTCGAGGCGGTTCCTGGAGATCCCACTGTCCAAACATTTGGCCCAGAATTCCCCGATGCGGCAATCGCAACGATTCCTCTATCGACAGCTCGGTTGAGGGCAAGGCTGATTGGCAGATCGGGACCGTTGATATCATTTCCAAGCGAAAGGTTCATAATATCGACTTTATCCTTAATCGCCTGCTCGATGGCAGCCAGAACATTCTCGGTTGTGCCCCCGCCGCCAGGCCCAAGTGCACGGTAAGCCAAAATTTTCGCGTCGGGTGCCACTCCTTTTAATTTTCCATTCGCCGCAATAATTCCAGCAACGTGGGTGCCATGGACTGTCGCTCTTCCTAAGGTTTTCGTTTCCATAGGATCCGAATCATTATCGACGAGATCACGCCCGCCGGCAAAATTTCTTTTAAGGTCAGGATGGGTGTAATCCACACCTGTATCAATAACCCCCACGGTTACACCTTTACCCGTCAAGCGCCGATTTTGTTTATCAAAGAGACCGCGAATCTCTTCGCCGCCGATAATCTTAACCCCTTCCTCACCCTGTGCTTTATACTCGTTCACAGGGGAAACGCTTATGATTTGCTTGCTGTTTTGTTGCGCCAGTTTCTCGATCGATTCAGGGTTCCCTTCAACAGAAAAACCATAAATCGCTTCTTGAAACACATGCCGAAGATGAATGTCCTTATATGGTTTAATGAGCAGTTGGATATCCTGAGGGGATTGCGGGTTATCAAGAACCACAATCGCAATCCGTTCTTTTGGAATCGGAGGTGTATCAAGTGAACGGGCCGAAGTCGTTGTTTGGAGGGAGAAAACAAGTACCAATAAAAGTGTCCATTTTTTCATGTGAAAAATTCCCCTTTTTTCATATCGTTTTCATTTAACGGGGAAAGTATGCAGTTTTTTGGTAGAGAGTATTTGGTGCTACGTTTTGTGCCGGTGGATGGGAGGTTTAGGGAGAGCAGAATGTACCTAGCTTTAGTCGGAGCAATTTCGAGAAATTCAGCAAGCTGTTTCCTAGTGATCGTTGTATTTAAAATTAGGAAATAATCCTTAATCGCTGCTAGATGTGCCTTCTTGGAAGTGAAATGACATATGTCGCACCGCCAACTGGCTGATATGTACTTCATTTTAAATGAGTTACAACTGGTACATTGAACTCCTGGCTTTATGTCAGATGGGGAAAGATTATATTTTTCGAGGACATCAGGAATGATGAGATCGTGTTCTTTCAGGAGGGTATCAGATAGTTGGGTTAGAACTTTTTTGGTTATTCGAGGCTTCGTATATTTTGTTTCCAACTCCCTTATTTTATCAATCAATGATTCAGCATAAATCAACTTTTGAAAGATATGTAAGTTGTCCTGGGTAGTTTCTATAATCGTCGACGTTTTACTAATAACCACTAGGCGCTCCACCGGTATTCCCTTAAATTGATGATCCTTTAGCCAATTATTGAATTGGAGATGGTGCCGTTTGACCTGCTGAATCGGGTTATCCATACCTTCTTCCAGGTTATTTAATTCTCTAGTCATCAGGTCCGATCCCTTTTTAAACTTTAATTTACCTGATATATTCTTCACTTCAATAATTAAAGCAAATTTGGCTGATACCAGCAGTAAATCCATTTGAAATGACTTTTTGTCCTTCAATCGCAATCCATGAAATATGAAATATTCCTCTTCTGGTAAAAATGATAGATGGTAACCCACATTCAGTTCTCCATAATACCCTTTCAGCCAAATTCGTAAATCTTTTTCTACCATTGGTCTTACTGGGTGCCCTTTTGGCATCCTTTTCAACAAAGCTATACATTGTTCCGCCTGAACCGGAACGATTAGTTCTAATTTGATCACTTATTGTCACCTCTTTTTAGGAATTTGTTGTCTAAATTCTAGAAATATTGTCGAATTCCTTTAAGGATTATTGGTAGATATGGTGAACATTATTGGTCTGCCTTGAGTTTTGAACATTTCTCATGGGGTTTTGTACAAATTTTAGTGGTTTTTGTACACTTTTCGAGGGCTTTTGTACACTTTTCAAACCCTTTTGTACAATTATACAATATTTGGAAAAACCACAACAAAAAAACTGAGCAGACATCAGTCTACTCAGCTTCAGAAAACCCTTATTTCGTCCCAAACAACCGATCCCCAGCGTCACCTAATCCAGGTACAATGTAACCATGATCATTCAACTTCTCATCTAACGCAGCAATATAGATATCTACATCAGGATGTGCTGCCTTAACAGCTTCTACACCCTCTGGTGCCGCAATCAAACACATAAATTTGATATTTTTGGCGCCGCGCTTTTTCAAGCTTTCGATCGCCACATTTGCTGACCCCCCTGTTGCGAGCATTGGGTCAACGACGATGAATTCACGCTCTTCCACATCACTTGGGAGCTTGATGTAGTATTCAACAGGCATTAATGTTTCTGGATCGCGGTATAATCCGACATGTCCTACTTTCGCAGCTGGAATTAACTTCAAGATACCATCAACCATACCGATTCCTGCACGCAAAATCGGTACAATCCCAATTTTCTTTCCTGATAATACCTTTGATTTTGCCGAACATACTGGCGTTTCAATCTCGATATCTTCAAGTGACATATCTCTTGTGATTTCAAATGCCATGAGTGTTGCAACTTCGTCTACCAATTCACGGAACTCTTTTGTTCCTGTATTTTTATCACGAATGTATGTAAGTTTATGCTGAATAAGTGGATGGTCGAAGACGTATACCTTTGCCACAATAATCGCCCCTTTTATATAAAAATTAACTTCGTCTCATTGTACAGAAAAAAATCACAATGAGCAACTTACATAAAAAGAAATCGACCCACAATGGAGTCGATTCATAGATGTTTAATATTCAGGATAAAGCGTAAATCTACCTGTTAAAGCTTCAACACGAGCAGCCGCTTCCTTAAGTTTCGCTTCGTCTTCATGATTTTTCAAAGTAAATGCAATAATTGACGCGATTTCGTCCATTTCTTCCAACCCAAAACCACGGCTTGTAACAGCAGCTGTACCAATACGGATACCGCTTGTTACAAACGGACTTTGTGGATCAAATGGAATCGTATTTTTATTAACGGTAATTCCTACTTCATCAAGTACCTTTTCAGCAACTTTACCAGTTAAACCAAGTGTCTGCATGTCTAAAAGAAGTAGGTGGTTATCGGTGCCGCCAGAAACAAGTCTGATGCCCTCTTTTTGCAATCCGTCAGCTAAACGCTTTGCATTCGCAATAATTTGACCTGCATATTCTTTAAAGCTGTCTTGAAGAGCCTCTCCAAACGCAACTGCTTTTGCAGAGATTACGTGCATTAATGGACCGCCTTGAATTCCAGGGAAAATTGATTTATCAATCTTTTTGCCCCATTCTTCTTTACAGAGAATCATTCCGCCGCGAGGTCCGCGAAGTGTTTTATGAGTAGTAGTTGTAACAAAATCAGCATATGGAACCGGATTTTGGTGAAGACCAGCTGCAACTAGACCCGCAATATGAGCCATATCCACCATTAAGTATGCGCCCACTTCATCTGCAATTTCACGGAACTTCGCAAAATCGATTTCACGTGGATAGGCACTTGCTCCAGCCACAATCATCTTTGGCTTATGCTCACGTGCTTTTGCTAAAACATCATCATAATTAATGCGGTGAGTGGTTTCATCTACACCATACTCAACAAAGTTATATTGAACACCACTAAAGTTTACTGGGCTTCCGTGTGTTAAGTGACCGCCATGTGAAAGGTTCATACCAAGAACAGTGTCGCCTTGTTCAAGGACCGTAAAGTAAACAGCCATGTTTGCCTGCGCGCCAGAGTGTGGCTGCACGTTTACGTATTCCGCACCAAAAATCTCCTTCGCACGATTACGAGCAAGATCCTCAACAATGTCCACGTATTCACAACCGCCATAATAACGGCGGCCTGGATAGCCTTCTGCATATTTATTGGTTAACACAGAACCCTGTGCTTCCATTACCGCTTCACTTACAAAGTTTTCTGAGGCAATTAATTCGATTTTTCCGCGCTGACGGCCTAATTCCTGTTGAATCGCTTCAAATACCTGCTTGTCCTGATTAGACAAATGCTTCATGGTAATCCCCCCTGTATGTATGAACCTGAATTAATCTTTTGAAAATTCCCTCTATATAATAGCACGTTTCTCTCTAAAAGAGAAATGGGGATTCGTAAAATCCCCGTTTTTTTTATTTTACCCTATTTATTTGATTAAGAAAACACCTTAAATACGAACGTTATATTAAATTTTATCCCAAATGTTCGTATAAGGGACTCAGCTGCAGCTAGAATTACCCGAAGTCTTTTCATACACCGCTCGAGCACCGCCAATTAGTTTTGGCCGTGTTTTTGCCAACGTTACGTGTGCATGTCCAACACTTTTCTGCGTTACTCTAATCGGTACAGCAACATGTTTCAAGTGCATACCAATGAAGGTTTGACCAATATCAATCCCTGCATCCGCCTTTAAAAATTCAACAACAACAGCTTCCGAAAATTTTTCAAATGCATAGGTGGCCATTGCCCCGCCAGCGGTTCTAATAGGAACAACGGAGACTTCTTCTAATCCACGTTTAATCGCCTCCGCACGTTCAATCACAAGTGCACGGTTTAAATGTTCACAGCATTGGAAAGCTAACGCGACACCTGTATCCTTTGCAAACAGACTTAATTGACGAAAAATCATTTCAGCGACTTCACTGGTACCGGCCGTTCCAATTTTCTCGCCGATTACCTCACTCGTACTGCAGCCGACTACAAACAGCTGACCTGGCTTTAAGGAAGCCTGGCTTTGAAATTCAAAAAGAATGGTTTCAAGCTCTTTTTCCCATACTTGAATCATCGTCTCATCCTACTTCTGCTCGTATTCGCTGATTTTTCCAACGCGAGTGGCATGACGACCGCCTTCAAACTCTTCTGTCAGCCAAATTTTTGCAATATCACGTGCAAGCCCAGGACCGATAACACGTTCACCCATTGTCAGCATATTGGTGTCATTGTGAGCACGTGTTGCTTTGGCACTAAAAGTATCGTGCACAAGTGCACAGCGAATTCCCTTTACCTTATTTGCGGCAATGCTCATTCCAATTCCGGTACCACAAATTAAAATTCCTCTATCAAACTCACCACTTGCCACTTTTTCAGCCACTGGCAGAGCATAATCCGGATAATCCACTGATCCTTCACAATCACAGCCGAAATCTTGGTACTCAATACCCAGCTCATCCATTAAACTAGCGATTTCTTTGCGGATATTAACCCCGCCATGATCAGATGCTAATGCTACTCTCATATTAAAAACCTCCCTATTAATCCTATTTAATCAAATATATAACTCAACTTCGATTACTGTCCAGCTCCAGGCGCCATCGGCTTGAGACATAAGCCAATCCGTCAAGAAGGTTAAAGAGCAACCTTCATGCCGGCTCGTCTTATGCTTGTCGCCGATAAACAGGCGCCTTCCGCTTTTCTGACTTAATATTGACATACCCATAAAAAAATATAAAGCCCTCAACACTGAGGGCTTTACATTTTTTCAATTGCTTTTGTTATTAACTTGTCGAGCTCTTGATAGGTCTCCTGGTAGATCTGCACACTTCCACCAAACGGATCGACCACATCGATATCATAGGCCTCACCTGTAAACTCTTTTAAGGTGAAAACTTTACCCGCTGTTTCGGGATATTGTTGAAGAATCACATTTTTGTGGGAACCCGTCATCGTTAAGATTAAATCTGCCCAATGAACAGATTCTAAGGTTAGCATATTGGATGAATGATTATGTTCGATATGATGATCTTCCAGGACTTTTTTGGCATGAGCAGACGCCTCACTTCCCGTTGCTGCATAAATCCCCGCAGACTTCACTTCTAGACCGTCAATCTTTTTACTTTTTAAAATCGCTTCAGCCATAGGGCTCCTGCAAGTATTACCTGTACAAACAAATAAAATGCGCTTCATGCGGCATGCCCTCCTTTTCATATATGTATCTATACTATCATTTTTCCATCCCTAATGAAAAAACCTTTCACTGTTATACGGAAAGGTTTTATAAAAAAGGAAGAAGTAATTTGATCCCAAATGCGAGCAGGATACTTCCTCCAAGTGCTTCGCTGTAGGAGCCTATCCAGCCTTGAGCCTTTCTCCCAAGCAGCAAGCCTGCCCATGTTAATATCGTTGCAACAACCCCAAAGCAAATAATCACCAAAATGGTTTTTGCTCCATAGATCCCTAACGTAAGCCCAAGGGAAAAACTATCGAGGCTCACACTCGTTGCAAAGATTAATAAGCCAAATCCAACCGGTGTCATCACCGATTCCTCACTTTTCCTGAGGCTTGACCAAATCATTTGCACCCCGAGCACCATCAGTAATAATCCACCGACTATGGATGCAAAGGTCCCAAACTTATCTGATAAAAATTTACCCGCGAGCATGCCCACAAGCGGCATCCACACATGAAATAACCCAATCGTAATTCCTATTTTAAAAATTTGCCGCAGCCTTAACTTGAACATGCCCATTCCTAGACCTACAGAAAAGGCATCCATTCCTAGTGCAAACGCCATTAAAATAAGCGTCACTAATTCTCCAATCATCCCATACACGCTAACTCTACCCCCTCGGACTTGCCCTGATTTAACATATGCACGTCCAAAAGGATTTAGAATTAAGAAAAGCGCAAAGCCCCCAGCGTAAACGCAACAGTAGAAGACGAGCCGATGCGCCTGGAGCTGGACAATTCCAAAAAAACAGGCCTCCTTCTTTAAGGAGAACCTGCACCTACTCACTAATTATTTTGTTGCCAGCGGCCTTTTGCAATCGATTCATAATAGCATGACCTACACCGGTATTCGGAAACATTTCACTATAGATAATATCCACTTTTTCCTGGTTAAACTTCCGCAATGTGTCATAAAGCGCCGCAGCAACACTTTCAAGCTCACTTCTTTTTCCACAAGCGATTGCGACATCACTAGGATAAGCCTCGACACTTTCCTCCGTTGTGAGCACGCCGACACGCAGCCCTTCCTTCTGCTTTTCTGCTATTAAACATCGCAAAAAAGAGGGACTTCCATTTACTAAATAGAGCGGTGCGTTTGGTGCATAATGCTGATACTTCATGCCAGGAGCTTTCGGCTTTGAAGCTTCATCAAGCAGCGCGGAGTCGAGACGGACCTCACCCACAACAGCTTCAAGCTGCTCCTTCGTCACCCCGCCCGGTCTTAAAATTAACGGAATTTCCTCCGTGCAGTCTAAAACCGTTGATTCTACACCGACACCCGTCGAACCGCCATCAAGCACTCCGGCAATTTTCCCGTTCAAATCCTCGATGACATGCTGTGCATTTGTAGGACTTGGTTTCCCGGAGCTATTCGCACTCGGTGCTGCAATCGGCAGCTGGCATTTTTTCAACAGTGCTAATGCCACAGGATGATCCGGCATTCTAACACCGACGGTTTCCAAGCCCGCGGTTGCCTTTTCTGACAAGACCCCATCTTTCTTTTTAAAAATAATCGTCAAGGGTCCTGGCCAAAACTCATCCATCAAAACAGCCGCCTTTTCTGGAACCTCCGTAACAAACGAATTGAGTTGCTGTTTGTCAGCAATGTGGATAATCAGTGGATTATCGCTTGGTCTGCCTTTCGCAGCAAAGATTTTTTCCACAGCCACATCACTTTCAGCATTACCCCCTAAGCCATAAACTGTTTCTGTAGGCAGTGCAACCACTTCATTTTCTTGTAAAAATTGAGCGGCATCCACAACCTGTGGATTATTTTTGAGGTTATCCACACATTTATCCACTTTCCAAACTTTTGTGTTCATAGTTATCCACCTTTATCAAAAGCGCAAATGATATCGAAATTTGCCGAATTTAGGCTCTTTGTCTCATATTCCATTTGAAAGTATAGTAGAAGGTGGGGATAAACACAACCCTTTGTCCACAATTTGTGTATAACTTTTCCGAAAAAGTGGATAACTTTGTGGATTAATCCACAATTATAATGAAAATTTCAAAAATAACGAGTTATCCACATTAAATACATGTCGAATATGCTCTAAGCTATACATTTCCTCAGGTAATTGGTCCCGTGCCACCTTCTCAAACCCAAGCAACTCAAAAAATGGCAGCGCCACTCCCTTATTAGTCGCCAAAAACAAACTTCTTAACCCTTTTTCCTTCGCTAATTGCATCATCTGTGTGATCAACAGGAAAATATCCTTTTCAGCTTGTCCCGGTGAAACAACCAACGAACGCAATAAACCACACTCTGCAAATACTTCCATTCCAAGTGTACCCTTAATCGCCCCATCCTCATCCTCTAGCAATAAAAAGAACTCCACAGTTTCCTCACTTAGTCCTTCACAACCCAGATTCGCCCTCGTCAAAAACTCTCTTAAACCGTTCAAATCCTCTTTGTTCGCGCATCGAATAACTGCTTGCATCCCTACCACCTCTTTTAGTTGATACTCTATTACTATGAAAATTTAAGAGAGTTAGAACTAGAATTACTAGAAAAAAAATAGCCAGCCCCGCATTCAGGACTGGCATTATTTATTTAAAAATACCCTCAAACATTTCTACTACAAAAAACTTCACTTTAACCGGTTCTTCATCTTCTGCAGTATACACCGGAGCCTCTTTTACCGCTTTCTTTTTAACAGGTGTTTGTTTTTCCTCTACTACTTCTTTCTCAACTGGTTCTTTTACTTCTACTTTCTTTCCTTCGACAACTTGCTTAACTTCTTTTTCTACTACAACCTGTTTTACCTCTTCAACTTCTTCTTCGATCTGCTCTTCTACTTGAATCTGTTCTTTCTTAGCATTTACATTCTTAACGGAATTTGTCACTTTCTCTTCTACTTTTTCTAGTTCTTCCGAAGCTTCTGCCACTTGCTCTTCCTTCTCAGCTGCATATGCTTTATCTTCAAAACCATCACTTTGTACGGCTACTCCATTAGAAAAATCTAAGAAACATAATGGCGGGTAAAGCACACACCACCAGTTAGCGCCTGTCCCTTCACCTAAAGTAATTAAGATCGCTTGGTACTCGCCTGCAGGATATAAAAACTCACCATACAATTTAGTTGGAAATTGAACTTTCCCAAACTCCACATTCACGCTTTGAATCGACCCTTGCTCTGCTACAACCTTTTCCGCAATAGCTTGAACTTCTGGAAGCTTTGAATTAATGACAGATTTTGCTTTATCCAAAGATGTTAAATCCTGAACCCATAACGTGATTTGTGCATTGACTGCGTCACGGACCTTTCGTTTAATTTCCTGATCCTCTGCACTATCGCTATTTGCTAGAATACGAAGGCGAATCGCCTCAGCTGGAATAACGATTGAATCCTTTGCCACCGCTTCCGTTTTCGGCATATATAAGTTTAATATCGTTCCTAACGATAAAATGATTAAATAAGACCACACCAAAACTTTACTGTTCATATTCATATTCTCGCACCGTCCCTTCACTATCCTCATTGTGGACAAATGCCAAGAATCTTAAACTAGTAAATTTAAAAAAACTAGATTTCCTTTTAACAAAAAGCAAAAAAATAAAACCCGCACAAGCGTGCGGGTGCTTATGTGGATTAACGGAAAGTTCCGCCTAAGTGCTGCTCAGCCATACTAACTAAACGCTTTGTAATTTCGCCACCAACAGATCCGTTAGCGCGTGAAGATGTGTCGGCTCCAAGCTGTACTCCAAATTCTTGTGCAATTTCATACTTCATTTGTTCAAGTGCCTGTTCTACTCCTGGAACTAAAAGCTGATTGCTATTGTTGCTTCTTGCCATTTTGTATCATCTCCTATAGTGTAATTGTTTTACACTTATAGTTTGGAATGAGATAGCTTAAGTTATTCGTAATAGTATGTTGGTAACTTTTGGATTCATAGCCTTCCAAAAAGAATGCAAACTAACAGAGATGTTGGCATCTTTTTTTAGAAGGTGGTGAAAACATGTCTAAACAGAAGAACAAGAAAGTACAGCATAATCCTGCTATGCCCAAAACCGATGTGGAATTTGCGCATACCGGACTTGAAAAAGTCGCTTTAAAAGCCCAGGAACGACAACACAATAAGTAATCACAGGAAATGCGATGCTTCGGTCACGGAGGATCGCTTTTTTTATGTAAGGTTCTTTTCAGCTTGAGCGATCTGTCCTCAAGACCCTGGATTAAGGACTAATCCTTCTGCCATGCCATGCGATTTGTCCTCAAGGCCCTGGATTAAGGACTAATCCTTCTGCCAAGTCCTGCGATTTGTCCTCAAGGCCCTGGATTAAGGACTAATCCTTCTGCCAAGTCCTGCGATTTGTCCTCAAGGCACTAGATTAAGGACTAATCCTTCTGTCATGCCATGCGATTTGTCCTCAAGGCCCTGAATTAAGGACTAATCCTTCCGCCAAGTCTTGCGATAAGTCCTCAAGGCACAAGATTAAGGACTAATCCTTCTGCCATGCCATTCGATTTGTCCTCAAGACCCTGGATTAAGGACTAATCCTTCCGCCAAGTCCTGCGATTTGTCCTCAATACCCTGGATTAAGGACTAATCCTTCTGCCATGCCATTCGATTTGTCCTCAAGACCCTAGATTAAGGACTAATCCTTCCGCCATGCCATGCGATTTGTCCTCAAGACCCTGAATTAAGGACTAATCCTTCCGCCAAGTCCTGCGATTTGTCCTCAAGGCACTAGATTAAGGACTAATCCTTCCGCCATGCCATTCGATTTGTCCTCAAGACCCTGGATTAAGGACTAATCCTTCTGCCATGCCATTCGATCTGTCCTCAAGACCCTGGATTAAGGACTAATCCTTTCGCCAAGTCCTGCGATTTGTCCTCAAGACCCTGGATTAAGGACTAATCCTTCTGCCATGCCATTCGATTTGTCCTCAAGACCCTAGATTAAGGACTAATCCTTCTACCATGCCACCCGATTTGTCCTCAATAACCTTCATTAAACATCAATCTATGCAAAAACGGCGTTAATAACAAAAACAGAGCAATTCGTTTAGAATCACTCTGCTATCTCAGCAAACACCATCCGGTCCTTGCCGTTTATATCATTAAGAACTTCTACCTTCACATTCACAAACGCCTTTTTAAAAAGGTCGGCTACCGCCTCCCCCTGACCGGCCCCAATTTCAAAGCCAACCAGCGCGCGCGAAGCGATCACCTCCGGAAGCTCCACCATAAAGCGGCGATAAAAATCCAGACCATCCTCACCAGCAAATAAAGCCCGGTGCGGTTCATGCTCTGTTACCACTACAGACATGGTTTCGATATCACTTACAGGAATATACGGCGGATTCGAAATCACCACATCAAACTTTTGCCCGCGGAAAGGCTGCAGTAAATCACCATGAACAAATTCAACGTGGGCACCAAGCAGGCGGGCATTTTCTCGTGCCACCTTTAATGACTCTTCCGCAATATCAGAGGCATATACCGTTAAAGAAGGCTGTTCAAGCTTTAGGCTAATCGCAATTGCCCCGCTGCCCGTTCCAATGTCGACCACCTTTAGTTCCCGCTTATTGATTCGTTTCAACGTTTCATAAACGAGTTCCTCCGTTTCAGGCCGCGGAATTAGCACCTCTTCATTAACGATAAACTTCCGTCCATAGAACTCCTCTGAGCCGATTATGTATTGCACCGGCGTTCCTTTTACATGTTCATGGACCGCCTTTTCAAACACTTCCCATTGTTCCCCTGGCAGGTCATCACGGACATTAGCAAACAGCTGTGCCCGCGACATTCCAGTAAAATGTCGGAGCAGCAGCTCTCCGGCGTTTTCGTCCCGATTTGCTTTTTTTAAAAAAGAAGAAGCCCATTGCAGAGCTTCATACACTTTCTTACTCATCTTGACCACTTTCAAGCTTGCTTGTTTGGTCTTCTAGCGTTAATGCGTCGATGATTTCGTCAAGCTTACCTTCGATAATTTGATCAAGCTTCTGAAGGGTTAAGCCGATACGGTGGTCGGTCACACGGTTTTGCGGGAAGTTGTAAGTACGAATACGTTCAGAACGGTCACCCGTACCAACGGCAGACTTACGAACCTGATCATACTCAGCCTGTGCTTCCTGCTGGAACTTGTCATAAACACGTGCACGTAATACCTTCATCGCCTTGTCTTTGTTTTTATGCTGAGACTTTTCGTCCTGGATGGAAACAACGATTCCAGTTGGAATATGGGTTAAACGAACGGCTGACATCGTTGTATTAACAGACTGTCCGCCGGCTCCGCTTGAAGCAAACGCATCAAAACGGATATCTTTATCATGAATTTCAACTTCTACATCTTCTGCTTCCGGTAAGCAAACAACGGTAGCGGTTGAAGTATGAATCCGTCCGCCTGATTCCGTTTCCGGTACACGCTGAACTCGGTGAGCGCCATTTTCAAATTTCAGTTTAGAATAAGCACCCTGCCCATTGATCATAAAGCTGATTTCTTTGTAGCCGCCAAGACCAGTCGGGTTGGCGTCAATCAATTCAGTTTTCCAGCCCTGTGCTTCCGCATAACGGCTGTACATACGATAAAGCGTACCCGCGAATAACGCCGCTTCCTCACCGCCAGCAGCGCCGCGGATTTCAAAGATAACGTTCTTGTCATCATTTGGATCCTTCGGAATCATCAGGAACTTCATTCTTGCTTCTAGTTCCTCAATTTGCTTTTCAAGCTCATTAACTTCTTCCTTGACCATATCACGCATATCGTTGTCGAGCTTTTCCTCAAGCATTGCCTTGGCATCCTTAAGTTGTTCGCGGACGTCTTTATATTCACGATAGGTTTGTACAGTCTCTTGTATATCAGATTGTTCTTTTGAATATTCACGAAGTTTTTTTGAATCATTAATAATTTCTGGATCGCTCAAGAGTTCATTTAATCTCTCATAGCGATCTTCAACGGATTGAAGACGATCAAACACAGTTATTCACCTCTAGTTTTTGTCCATAACATTCTAATTATAGTATAGGTGAAAACCCCCGTCAAAACCAAATTCATCCGTAAAAATTTTTGGAGGGTTGTTTGGAGATGGATCGTGGGTACGTAAAGAAAAAAAACACGCCCTGAAGCCAGAGCATGTTATTGTTCCCTTATTTTAATGGTATAGCGCGGAAGTGCCTGTTCAAGTTTTCTCCGAAGCTTGTCAATGGCACGTTCTTTGCCGTTGAGATTGCCTTTTGTATCAACAGTAACGGTCATCTGATCCCCTGCGTTGTTGATCCAAATGGATTGGGATCTAAAATTATCGGTGCCGTTTACAATATCTCTGGCAACGTCTATATCTCTGCCCATATTATTTCTATTTGAGGCGTCATTCAAACTCGTTCCTCTCAAATTAAGGAAGTTAGGATTTTGGTCAGACATTTCTCCCATGTCGCGTTCCGGTCGATTATCAGCACGGTTGGACATATAGTTCGGGTTCATCGTGTCCTTTTTTAAATCGTAGGCGGTATTATCCGTGTCGTTTCCTTTCATACAACCCGATAGCAGTAGAACCGCAAAAAAAGTAAAAAACAACCACTTTTTCATTACTTACACCTCCTACAACTATCTTTCCCAAGCAGTTGAAGGAAGGTTCTAGTAAGATTATTCCAAATAAAAAAGTGTAAGAAGGCGTCGCCTCTTACACTTTATTTCACCACAGATTCTTGTATGCGGTAGGATGCAGTTTTAGGTACTTCATGATGGTGACGACAGCGCGGCTCATAGGCCTCTGACGCACCCACTAAGATTACAGGATCATGATAAGAGGCTGGTCTTCCATCGATTAAACGCTGTGTCCGGCTTGACGGTGAACCACAAACGCTGCAGACAGCCTGAAGCTTTGTTACCGTTTCAGCAACCGCCATCAATGCCGGCATCTGCCCGAAAGGCTCGCCGCGGAAATCCATGTCCAGCCCTGCTACGACAACACGATGCCCGCTGTCAGCAAGCTGCTGAACCACTCTTACAATCCCTTCATCGAAAAATTGCACTTCATCAATGGCAATAATGTCGATATCCGCCTCTACATGATGTAAAATTTCAATCGAATGGGAAATTGGCTTCGCATGAAAAGAGTTGCCATTATGAGAAACGACAGATTGTTCGCTATAGCGATTGTCAATTTTCGGCTTGAAAACAGCTATTTTTTGTTTAGCAAATTGAGCCCGTCTCACCCGACGAATCAATTCCTCTGATTTTCCTGAAAACATACTGCCGCAGATAACCTCAACCCATCCGAGTTGCTTCATTAAATACATAAATCGGCGTCTCCTTCCTATGTACGAAACCTATTACGTCTATATTTTTAAAATTCAACATGTTTTATTCAATTAAAAAACAGGCAAGTAAGTTTCTGCTTGCCTGTTTTGTGTAATTATTGTTGTTGCGCGTTTGGATCTTTAAGGCCGTATTTTTTGTTGAAACGGTCTACACGTCCACCAGCTTCAGCAAACTTTTGACGACCAGTATAGAATGGATGACATTCTGAACAAGTTTCAACGCGAATTTCGTTTCTAACAGAACCAGTTTCAAATGTGTTACCACATGCGCATGTCACCGTTACTGTTTTATAATTTGGATGAATTCCTGCTTTCATTCTTTTCATCTCCTTCCGCCCTGAATCATTCGAAACAGAGTTATATACATGCCTGTCTCGGACAAGCATCAAATACTAAAAACACACTGTTCACATTATAACAAGGTGAACCTATTTTGGCAAGTTGGGTTTTTATGGTTTTTCTGCATTAGACAGGTCTGTTGATTTCCGCTCCAGGCACTTCGCTTTCCGAGGGCGGGCCGGCGAGCCTCCTCGGCGCATAAGCGCCTGTGGGGTCTCACCTGCCCCGTCCTCCCGCAGGAGTCTTCGTGCCTTCCGCTCCAATCAACAGGTTCTAAAACCACTAGTTTCCTTTAACACAGCCCATGAATTAAATCTAAGATCTTCTACCCTTTAATTCTTCCCCAATCTGTGCGAAGAACTCTTCGTTGGATTTGGTTTGTTTTAGTTTTTTCAGGAAGCGCTCGGCAAAGTCTGGTGAGTCGGACATGGATTTTCTGATTGCCCATAGCTTGTCCAGGTGGTCCTTTGGAAGAAGTAATTCTTCTTTTCGGGTTCCTGAACGGCGAATGTCAAGTGCAGGGAAGATACGGCGTTCTGCAAGCTGACGATCCAGATGCAATTCCATATTACCTGTCCCTTTAAATTCTTCATAAATGACGTCATCCATACGTGATCCTGTATCAACTAATGCAGTTGCAAGGATGGTTAAGCTTCCGCCTTCTTCAATGTTTCTCGCAGCACCGAAGAAACGCTTTGGACGGTGGAAAGCTGCCGGGTCAATACCACCTGAAAGGGTTCTTCCGCTTGGTGGAATAACCAGGTTATATGCTCGAGCTAAACGAGTAATACTGTCCATCAGAATGACAACATCGCGTTTATGTTCAACGAGACGCATCGCACGATCAAGGACAAGCTCGGCGACTTTAATATGGTTTTCTGGCACCTCATCAAATGTCGAGCTGACAACATCGCCAGCAACGGAGCGCTCGATGTCGGTAACCTCTTCAGGACGTTCATCGATTAAGAGCACAATTAATTCCACTTCAGGATGATTCGTTGTAATACTGTTAGCGATTTCCTTTAACAGCATCGTTTTTCCTGCCTTTGGCGGCGCTACAATTAAGCCCCTTTGTCCAAAACCAACTGGAGCAACTACATCCATAATTCTTGTAGAGATATATTTTGGAGTGGTTTCAAGTTTCATGTGTCGATTTGGATAGAGAGGAGTTAATGCTGGGAAGTGAACGCGTTCTTTTGCTGATTCTGGGTCTTCACCGTTAACTGCTTCTACATGTAAAAGTCCGTAATAACGTTCGTTTTCTTTAGGAGGTCGAACCTTACCTGATACTTTATCCCCGTTTCTTAAATCGAACCGGCGAATTTGCGATGCAGAGATATAAATGTCTTCAGAGCTTGGAGAATAGTTGATCGGGCGTAAAAATCCAAATCCTTCTGACTGGATTATTTCCAGTACGCCTTCCATGAAAAAATAACCTTGCTGTTCCGCACGTGATTTTAAGATGGCAAAAATAAGTTCTTTTTTCGATAACTTACTGTAATAAGTTACCTTAAATTCGCGCGCAAGCTCATAAAGCTCTTTCAGCTTCATGTTTTCTAAACTTGATATAGTTAATTCCATAGTACACCACACTTTAAAATTTTTACTCTATTCCGTTCCCGGATTTACATTAAGGATAATAGAGGGTTTTCATAACATTAAAAAAAGTTGAGGAAATAGTAGAAATGAATAGAATAGCAGAATCTTTTTTTTAATAAAACACTATCTATTGTACCCTTTGTGTAAAAAAATAATCAACTGGAAATTTTCTATATGCGGGGGATCATAGATTCTCATGGAGATAAGAGACTAGAAGAGAATCTAGTCTCTTATATAAGTATTTGCTATTAAAAATTATCTAATCACTAAATTCGGTTTCTTTTTCAAGCTGTGACGCCCTTCAACAAATCGAACCGTACCTGATTTAGCACGCATGACGATTGAATGTGTTGAGCCATATGACCCCTTAAATTGAACACCGCGCAGTAATTCACCGTCTGTGACCCCAGTGGCTGCGAAAATGGCATCGTCTCCTTTAACAAGGTCTTCCATGCGAAGCACCTTATTAACATCTAGTCCCATTTTTACGCAGCGCTCTAACTCGGCATCACTTTGAGGAAGCAATTTACCGATGATTTCACCGCCAAGACACTTTAATGCAACAGCTGAGATTACACCCTCAGGCGCACCGCCAGAGCCGAATAAAATATCAACGCCTGTGTTATCAAAAGCAGTATTGATGGCCCCTGCTACATCACCATCATTGATCAATTTAATACGAGCACCCGCTTCACGTAACTGAGCAATAATATGCTCATGTCGTGGACGGTTTAAAACGGTTGCAACAACGTCTTCGACATCCTTGTTTTTCGCTTTTGCCACTGCCTTTAAATTATCAAGTACGGAAGCGTTGATATCTATTAGACCTACTGCTTCAGGACCGACTGCAATTTTTTCCATATACATATCAGGTGCATGAAGCAGGTTGCCATTGTCAGCAATCGCTAAAACAGCTAGAGCGTTCCAGCCACCTGCAGCCAAAATATTTGTACCTTCAAGTGGATCAACAGCTACATCTACACGAGGTCCATAGCCCGTACCAAGTTTTTCACCAATATAAAGCATTGGAGCCTCATCCATCTCGCCTTCGCCAATGACAACGGTTCCCTTCATCGGGATTGTGTCAAACACATCACGCATCGCTGAGGTTGCAGCACCATCCGCTTCATCTTTTTTCCCGCGTCCCATCCAGCGTGCAGAAGCAAGTGCAGCAGCTTCCGTCACGCGGACAAGCTCCATTGATAGACTTCTCTCCATGTTCTCAGGTCCCCCTAAATGATCTATTATACATCGTCAATAACATTAGTATAACACATTTAGGAGATTAGTATAGCTTAATTACGTATTCTTTAGCTGTTCTACTTCTTCTTTTGATAAGGCTTCACGCCAAACGGTTGCACCAAGTCCATTTAATTTTTCGACAAGCTGGCTATAACCACGATCAATATGCTCAAGCCCTGTGACTTCCGTGATTCCCTCAGCCATTAGACCCGCAATGAATAACGCCGCTCCTGCACGCAGGTCACTCGCCTTTACTTTTGCACCTTGAAGCTTCACAGGTCCGCTAATAATGGCTGAGCGGCCTTCCACTTTTATGTTTGCATTCATTCTTCTTAATTCATCAATATGTTTAAAACGTGCACCATAAATTGTATCCGTTACCACACTCGAGCCTGCTGCTCTCGTTAACAGTGTTGTAAATGGCTGCTGCAAATCGGTTGGGAATCCAGGATAAACGAGTGTTTTAATATCGACAGGCTTCAGCTTATCCGAACTATTGACAAACACCCGGTCGTCACTGGTTTCAATCTGCACACCCATTTCCCGAAGTTTAGCAATCAACGATTCTAAATGCTGCGGAATGACATTATCAATTAATACTCCTTCACCAACGGCAGCACCTAAAATCATATACGTTCCTGCTTCGATTCGATCAGGAATAATCGTATGACGGCAGCCATGAAGACTATCAACACCATCAATACGAATAACATCCGTTCCAGCGCCTTTTATTTTCGCACCCATATTTGTAAGAAGGGTTGCGACATCAATAATTTCAGGTTCTTTTGCAGCGTTTTCAATAATCGTCCGACCTTTTGCTCTAACAGCGGCTAACATGATATTAATGGTAGCCCCAACACTAACAACATCAAGATAAATACGTGCACCGCGAAGCTCGTCCGCTCGCAAATAAATAGCTCCCTGCTCATTGGTTATTTGAGCACCAAGCGCTTCAAAACCCTTAATATGCTGATCAATTGGTCTTGGTCCAAGATGACATCCACCTGGTAAACCGATGACGGCCTTTTTAAAACGACCTAGCATCGCCCCCATGAGATAGTAAGATGCGCGAAGCTTCTTCACTTTTCCGTTTGGCAATGGCATTGAAATCATCGTCGATGGGTCAACCGTCATATCAAAATCATCCGAAAGCTCGACTTTCCCGCCAATTTCCTCAAGCAGGTCCTTCAAAATTTCCACATCGGAAATATCCGGCAGCCCTTCGATTGTTACCGGTGATTCTGCTAAAATGGTCGCTGGTATCAACGCAACTGCACTGTTTTTTGCACCACTTATTCTTACGGTTCCTTTAAGCGGATATCCGCCCGCAATTTTAAGTTTTTCCATTTTCGACTCCCTTCTATGCCATTGGGATGGAATGTGACCTTTTATTCAACAACTAAATTGATAATCCACTTGTCTTTAGGTAATTTTTTCCAACAGCAACTTACATAATCCGACAATTTGTCTATCATCTAGTTTACACCAATATTTTATTTTCATGTATCAATATCAAAAAAAGTTTTTAAAATTGGTAAATTTAGGCGTTATGATGAATTTCGCAAATTTTCAGTCTTCTCCTTACATTTTGAAACCGCCCATTCAAAAAAGAGGCGGTTTCAAGGTTACTACCAATTAAACAACGTTGATAGTTTTTAAAAAGAGATAAGAATCTTTATTATGCTCTGCCTGATGAACCGAATTCGCGCATTTTGCCGATTACAGTTGCTTTGATCGCATCGCGAGCTGGTCCTAAGTATTTACGTGGATCGTACTCTTCTGGCTTTGCTGCTAATGTTTCACGAACTGCTTTTGCAGATGCAATTTGGTTCTCAGTGTTAACGTTAATTTTAGCAGTTCCAAGAGAAATAGATTTTTGGATATCATGTGTTGGAATTCCAGTTCCACCATGAAGAACTAGTGGAAGACCAGTAGCTTTTCCGATTGCTTCCATTTCAGGGTAACCAAGCTTTGGTTCACCTTTGTAAGGACCGTGTACAGAACCTAATGCAGGAGCAAGGCAATCGATACCAGTGCGCTTAACAAGCTCTTCACACTCTTTAGGATCTGCGTAAATAACGCCTTCAGCAACAACATCGTCTTCTTGTCCACCAACAGTACCTAATTCAGCTTCAACAGAAACACCTTTTGAATGAGCGTATTCAACCACTTTTGATGTAGTTGCTACGTTTTCTTCAAATGGATGGTGAGAAGCGTCAATCATAACAGAAGTGAAGCCTGCATCGATTGCTTCCTTACACTTTTCAAAGCTTGAACCGTGGTCCAAGTGAATCGCAACAGGAACGGTAATTTTGTAATCTTCTAATAAACCTTCTACCATTTTTACAACTGTTTTAAAGCCACCCATGTAACGAGCTGCTCCTTCAGATACACCAAGAATAACTGGTGATTTTTCTGCTTCAGCTGCTTGTAAAATAGCTTGGGTAAACTCAAGGTTATTTAAGTTGAACTGCCCAACTGCATAGCCTTCTTCTTTTGCTTTGATGAGCATTTCTTTCATTGAAACTAAAGGCATTTTATTTCCTCCTTGATATTGTTTATATCTCCTCGAATTTAGGCTTTCCTATTAAGGATTTCCTACCATTTTACTGATTATGTATACTCGAGAAGGATAATGTGACCAGTAAAAGTTCATAGTTATCATACCAAACAGATTCATAAAATTCCATTAAAGAAACGCATTTTTATAAACGTTCACAATGAAAGCGGCAACAGTTTTCGACATTTATTTTTTCAATAAAATGCCTAATTTGTTTTTTGAGGAATATGTTTTCTTACCGCTGCACGAATATCATCAATATCAAATGGCTTCGCAAAATGGGTGATCGCACCTAAGTTTCTCGCCTCTTGAATCATATCAAGTTCACCGTAAGCGGTCATAATAATAACGCGAATATCCGGGTCGATTACTTTCATTCTTTTTAAAATCTCAATACCATCCATACCAGGTATTTTCATATCCAAGAGGACGAGATCTGGGTCATGCTTCGTAACAATATCAAGTGCCTGTATTCCATTTGCTGCCTGGAAGGTTTGATACCCTTCCTTTGAGAACACCTCATTTAATAAAATGCGGATCCCAAATTGGTCGTCAACAATTAAGATTTTCTCTTTCATAACTCCACCTCTTCCACCCTAATTTTATCTATAAATGGATTCCTATTTCTTCCACTAGTTAATCTTCGACATTCTTGCTAAAAATCCTCTATTTTGTTCAAGGTATTTTATGGTAATTGTCTTTTATTTTGAAAAGGCTATAATATCTTTGTGAAGGAGGGGTTTTGCTTGTTAAAAATGTTTACGACCCAATTGACCGGATTATTTAAGCGGATCGAAGAAAAAGAGGAGTTTTCCTTTGAGGACGGTGCCCGCCTGCTCGCCCAGGGTCAGAATATATATGTTGTTGGCTTCAAGGAAATGAAAGGTGTTGAATTTGAAGCTTTAGAGGGTGCAGAACCATTGAAAGGTGCTTTAACAAATGTAGAGTCTGCAACTAGTGCTGACAGAGTTCTTTTGTTTACACGTCATTCCGATGACCAAGAAGCTATGGAACTGGCTGATAAGCTTGTTGAAAAAGAGATCCCGTTTGTAGCTGTATCGACATCGATTTCGGAGGACGGTAAACTTGAGGAGTTAGCAGATGTTTATATTAATTTACAGCTTAAAAAGGGTTTGTTGCCCGATGATTTCGGTAATCGGTATGGATATCCGTCTTCGATGGCTGGTTTGTATGTTTATTATGGCTTGAAATTTACTATTGATGAGATTTTAGCGGAATATGAATGATTATAGACGACCTTGTTAGGGTCGTTTTTTTGTTTTGTACACTTTTAGGATGGTTTTGTTCATTTTTTGAGGAGTTTTGTACATTTATCTAGATGTTTTGGACATTTTTTAATAGGTTTTGTACATTTAGACAATATATGGAAACGCAACCCTATAAAAAAGCCAGTCCTCCAACAAAGAGAACTGGCCCAATTATCTTATTTTTGCAAAGAAGCTTTAATAAAGTCACGGAAAAGCGGCTGTGGACGTGTTGGTCTTGAAACAAATTCCGGATGGAACTGTGACGCAACAAACCATGGGTGGTCTTGAAGCTCAATAATCTCCACAAGGCGTCCGTCTGGGCTTGTACCAGAGAAAACAAAGCCTGCTTCTTCCATTTCTTGACGGTAATGATTGTTAAACTCATAACGGTGGCGGTGACGCTCATACACCACTTCATCTTCATAAGCAGCGAACGCCTTTGTACCCTCCACCACACGGCAAGGATAAAGACCAAGTCTTAATGTTCCGCCTAGATCTTCAACATCCTTTTGTTCAGGAAGTAAATCAATAATTGGGTGCTTGGTATCAGGTACGAACTCTGCAGAATGCGCATCTGAGTAGCCAAGAACGTGGCGTGCATATTCAATCGTAGCCAGCTGCATTCCAAGGCAAATACCAAGGAAAGGCTTTTTCGTTTCACGGGCATAGCGTGTTGCTTGAATCTTCCCTTCAATTCCACGGTCACCGAAGCCGCCTGGAACAAGGACTCCGTCCACGTCAGCCAAAAGTTCTGCAACATTTTCAGCTGTTACATGTTCCGCATTAATCCACTTAATTTCCACATCGGCATCAAACGCATAGCCTGCATGTTTCATCGCTTCAACAACAGAAATATAGGCGTCCTGAAGTTCAACATATTTACCAACTAAACCGATACGCGTTTTACTTGAAAGGTTAAGAACCTTATCAACTAAAGCTTTCCATTCGGTCATTTCTGGTTCTGGTGTTGTAAGCTTCAAGTGGTCACAAACAATTTGATCCATGTGCTGTTCTTGAAGAGCTAATGGAATTGAATAAAGCGTATCTGCGTCACGGCATTCAATAACTGCTTTCGCATCGATATCACAGAACAAAGCAATTTTATCCTTCATGTCCTGTGAAACCGGCATTTCCGTACGAACAACGATGATATTTGGCTGAATACCTAGACTGCGAAGCTCTTTTACACTATGTTGTGTTGGCTTCGTCTTCATTTCGCCTGCCGCTTTAATATAAGGAATTAATGTACAGTGAATGTACATTACATTAGAGCTTCCGATATCGCTCTTGATTTGACGGATTGCTTCTAGGAATGGAAGTGACTCAATATCCCCTACTGTTCCGCCAATTTCAGTGATGACAACATCTGCATTTGTTTCGTTGCCGGCACGGAAAACACGTTCTTTAATTTCATTGGTAATGTGCGGGATAACCTGAACCGTTCCGCCTAAATAATCGCCGCGGCGTTCCTTACGCAGCACAGTAGAATAGATTTTCCCAGTTGTTACGTTGCTGTACTTATTTAAGTTAATATCGATAAAGCGTTCATAGTGACCTAAGTCTAGATCCGTTTCTGCGCCATCACCGGTTACAAATACTTCACCGTGCTGGTACGGACTCATCGTTCCTGGATCCACGTTGATATAAGGGTCAAATTTTTGAATCGTAACGTTCAATCCACGATTTTTCAACAAACGGCCTAATGAGGCTGCGGTAATTCCTTTTCCTAACGATGAAACAACACCGCCAGTTACAAATATATACTTCGTCATAAAAAAATCCTCCTCTATTTCAGTTTGTGCAATCTTCTTGCTGTTTAAGGCTTCTTTTATAAAAATTTTTAAAGAAGTCTCGGTCAATGCCGAAAGAGCTATGTATCATCGACTGACAAAATAAAAAAGCACTCCGCTTACGCAATGTAAGGGAGCGCTCTATAAGCAAATTATGATCCGTTCCTTGTTAAAGGAGCCCAAAAAAGATTGTACAAGCCGAGAGATAAAAAGTCAAGCCTATAATAGGTCGTCGTCTTCATCCTCTACTTCATCTAAATCTTCTTCCTCTTCATCAAGGACCTCGTCAAGTTCTTCTTCTTCATCTAGATCGAATTCATCGTCATCCTCGATTACATCATCATCATCGTCTAAATCATCGACATCGTCGAGGTCATCAAGTAAATCGTCCTCATCGTCGTCAAGGAGATCATCTTCATCGACAAAGTCATCGAGTTCATCATAATCCTCATCAATATCATCAAAGTCTTCAAGATCGTCTTCATCGACAACCTTTTTCGCCTTTTTCTTCTTAGGTTTAATAACGGTAACCACTTCTTCTTCCTGTGTATCGATTGGATACCATACGCGAAGACCCCAGCGGTTGTCACCTAGTGAAAGAAAACGGCCATCAATATTTATGTCTGTATAGAATTGTGCAATTCTCGATCTAATTTGATCCTCTGTGATTTCTGTAGCTGCAGCAATTTCTTTAATTAAATCGTGGAAGGAAATTGGCTGTTTGCTGCCTTTTAGAAATTCATACGCCATCTCAATGAGGGATAACTCTTTTAATTGCTCTTTTGAGTAACCTTGTAAACTCAATATCGGCACTTCCTTTCTCTATTTAACACTCTCTAAAATGAGTGATAACGGGCAAAAATATTAGCACAAGAGTGCTAGTTTTTTGACATATTCTTCATTATAAACAATATTCTCCCGTTTATGCTAGTTCTATCTACTGTTTTGCTTGATTTTTTCCCGTTTAGGCTGGTTATCATCAGGTTTTTCCTCTTTTTTTATCATTTTCAACTCTTTCATAGACTTTAAAAAGAAGAAGATAGCTAATACTAGAAAGGAAATTGCACCTAATTGGTGTTGATAGAGATAGTATAATGGCCATGCCGAAATGATTAAAAACAAAAACGTATAGTTTATCTTCATGGTCAACACCTGCCCCGGGAATCATTGATGTTTGCTCATCTATTATATAAGAAAAATAGGCATTATTAGTACTTGTAGAAAAATTAATTTTACATCAGCTTCGAAAATGGACTGTTGATTTGCGCTCCACTAAGGAATGCTTCTTTGAATAATCATCGCAGGGACAGGCGGTCTTTGTCTGTCCCGAGGCACTTCGCTTTCCGCAGGCGTTGCGGCGAGCCTCCTCGGCGCTTGCGCCTGTGGGGTCTCACCTGCTCCGTACTCCTGCAGGAGTCTTCGTGCTTTCCGCGCAAATCAATAGGTGCTAATATCAATAATACTTTTTACATCGCATAAATAAAACAATGGCTTACAAGCTGATGCTTATTAAGCCATTGTAATACACTTACATATTTCTACGGTATTGCCCGCCTACTTCATATAGTGCTTTTGTGATTTGGCCGAGGCTGGCTACTTTTACGGTTTCCATTAGTGCGGCAAAAATGTTTTCGTTGGTTACTGCTGCTGCCTTCAAGCGCTCTAGAGCCTTTGAGGTTTCTTGTTCATGTGCTTGCTGGAAGGCACGTAAATTGGTAATTTGTAATTCTTTTTCCTCATAGGACGCGCGTGCCAGCTCCATGCTGTCGATGTCTTCTTCTGAAGGAGGATTTGGATTTAGATACGTGTTCACGCCGATAATCGGTAGCTCGCCTGTATGCTTTTTCATTTCATAGTACATCGATTCGTCTTGGATTTTTCCGCGTTGATACTGCGTTTCCATGGAACCAAGAACACCGCCGCGGTCATTTAAGCGTTCAAATTCTTGAAGTACCGCTTCCTCTACAAGGTCCGTAAGCTCTTCAACAATAAAGGAACCCTGAAGTGGATTTTCATTTTTTGTTAAGCCGTGTTCTTTTGTAATAATCATCTGAATCGCCATCGCACGGCGAACGGATTCTTCTGTTGGTGTTGTAATTGCCTCGTCATAAGCATTGGTATGAAGAGAGTTACAGTTATCGTGTAACGCCATCAATGCCTGCAACGTCGTACGAATATCATTAAAGTCAATCTCTTGCGCGTGCAGCGAACGGCCGGATGTTTGAACATGGTACTTCAGCTTTTGGCTGCGCTCAGCGGCACCATATTTATCACGCATTACCGTTGCCCAAATACGACGCGCCACCCGACCTATTACCGTATATTCCGGATCCAAGCCATTGGAAAAGAAGAACGATAGGTTTGGTGCAAAATCATCAATTTTCATCCCGCGGCTTAAATAATACTCGACATAGGTAAATCCGTTTGATAGTGTAAACGCCAGCTGCGAAATTGGATTCGCCCCTGCCTCAGCTATGTGATAGCCAGAAATCGAAACAGAATAATAGTTACGTACCTGCTGATCGATGAAATATTGTTGAATATCACCCATCATTCGTAAGGCGAACTCCGTTGAAAAGATACATGTGTTTTGACCTTGGTCTTCCTTTAAAATATCAGCCTGCACTGTACCACGAACGGTTTTTAACGTATAAGCCTTCACTTGCGCGAATTCCTCGACTGTCAACACGCGGCCAAGCTCAGCCTCTTTTTTCTTCACCTGCTGATCAATCGCTGTATTCATGAACATCGCTAAAATAATCGGCGCAGGACCATTAATCGTCATCGACACCGATGTAGATGGATGACAGAGGTCAAAGCCATCATAAAGCTTTTTCATATCATCCAGCGTACAAACATTCACTCCACTCTCGCCGATCTTTCCAAAAATGTCCGGACGATAATCCGGGTCCTCTCCATACAATGTCACCGAGTCAAATGCCGTACTCAGACGTTTTGCTGTATCATCTTTTGAAAGATAGTGGAAGCGGCGATTCGTTCTCTCCGGCGTTCCTTCTCCGGCGAACTGACGTTTCGGATCTTCTCCCTCCCGTTTGAACGGGAACACTCCTGCTGTAAACGGATAGGAACCTGGGACATTCTCGCGATACACCCAGCGGAGGATTTCACCGTAATCTTTATATCGCGGTAAAACCACCTTTGGAATCTCAATGCCCGAAAGGCTCTTTGTTTTTAAGACAGTAATGATTTCTTTGTCACGAATTCTCGTTACAAATTTATCAGCTTTATATGCCACCTTTGTACTCTCCCAGCCGTCGAGTATCTTTTTCGACTCTGGTGTTAATTTCTCTTCTGTTGCCTGTTTGATAGCCTCTAAGGAAGCAAGAACTTCAGCGTTTGCATCTGTTTCTTTGACGGCAGCAATTGCGCCTTCAAGCTGAAATAATTTCCGGGCAATATTTGCCTGCTCTTCAGCCTTTTGATGATAGCGGCGCACTGTATCCGATATTTCCCGGAGATAATAGCGACGATCGGTTGGAATAATCACATTTTGCTTTTCGACTATTGCATTTTTTGTAAAAGAAGTGACCCAATTCGTACCCATTTTTTCATTTACTTTTTCGATTAAAGCTGCAAAAAGTGCATTGGTGCCTAGATCATTAAATTGGCTCGCAATTGTACCATATACAGGCATTTCACTTGTGTCTTTTTCAAACAACATGTGACTGCGCTGGTATTGCTTTTGCACCTGACGAAGTGCATCCTCAGAGCCCTTGCGCTCAAATTTATTAATGACAATGAGGTCAGCAAAGTCAATCATATCTATTTTTTCAAGCTGTGTAGGTGCACCAAATTCACTGGTCATGACGTAAAGGGAAACATCACAGATTTCCGTAATCTCTGCATCGCCCTGGCCGATACCGCTCGTTTCGACAATCACAAGGTCAAAGCCGGCTGCCTTCACTATTGAAACGGCATCTTTAATCGCAAGCGATAGTTCCGATTTTGATGAACGAGTCGCCAGGCTTCGCATATAAACATTTGGATTAAAGATGGCATTCATCCGAATCCGGTCGCCTAAAAGTGCGCCGCCCGTTTTCTGCTTCGTCGGGTCAACTGATAGAATTGCGACTTTTTTATCAGGTAATTCATTGATAAAACGACGAATTAATTCATCGGTTAATGAACTTTTACCCGCACCACCTGTACCCGTGATTCCGACCACCGGAATCTCTTTTGTCAACGTTTTTACCTTTTCAAGGAGGCTTTCCGCTGCAGCTGCGGCTTCCCGGTTACTGTCCACATGAAGCTCGGCAAGAGTAATCAATTTTGAAATCGCATTAACGTCGCCACTCGGCAGTTTTTCAATATGTTCGGCATGATCAGCCGTAACCGTAGGGAAATCACATTCCTCCAGCATTCGATTAATCATTCCTTGAAGACCCATCGTCCGTCCGTCCTCAGGTGAGAAAATCCAAGCAATCCCGTAATCATGAAGCTCCTTAATCTCACGCGGTATAATGACACCGCCGCCGCCGCCATAAATGCGGATGTTCGGCGCGCCCTTTTCCTTTAGCAAATCGTACATATATTTAAAGTATTCCATATGACCGCCCTGATAAGAAGAAATTGCAATCCCCTGTGCATCCTCTTGAATCGCCGCGTTAACGACCTCTTCAACCGAACGGTTATGGCCAAGATGGATGACCTCGGCTCCGCTCGCCTGCAGAATTCTTCTCATAATATTAATCGAAGCGTCGTGCCCATCAAACAAACTAGACGCCGTAACAAAACGAATATGATGCTTCGGCTGATAAACCTCCGTCGTACTCATTTGTCTCCCCCTTTGTTTCTAAAAAATTCACTTCGTGATTATCCCTTTTTGCAGTGCCTGACTTACCCCGTTTATCCCTGAAAATAAATACTCGGTTTGCATTTCAATGTATTCTTCTAAGGTAAATAATTTCTGCAGCGTCCAACGTCGGAAGCTCCACATTTGTCCTTCAACGATAATCGTGTGAGAAAGGATTTTGATTTGTTTTTCAGTTAAGTTCAATTCCCCATTTTCCACGCATAACGTTATCAGTTTTTCGAACATATCTGCCATTTCAATTTCCTTTTTCAACACATATGGAAGGGCTTCCTTGTTAAGTGATTTGGTCTCTTGATACATGACCAAGATTTCCTCCTGCATTTCATCAATGACACGAAAGTAATTGGCGATTCCGTGCTTCAGGCTTTCTAAAGTCCCTTGCTTACGCTCAAGGTCCTCCTGAAGCCGCTCGCTTACATGGTCATAAATACTATCACAAACCAAGTAAAGGACATCTTCCTTCGTCCGAATATATTCATATAAGGTCCCAATGCTAAAACCTGCTGCCTTCGCAATTTCTCTGGTCGTCGTCCGGTGGAACCCTTTTTCTTTAAAAAGTGAAACTGCCCCTTTGATCATCTGATCCCGTCTTCTTTGTACAAGGCGTTCATCTTTCACTGAAGCCTGCACTTCTCGCTTTTTCATCCCTGCTACCACCTACTTAGTAATCATTCTCGATATAACAAGGCGTTGGATTTCCTGTGTTCCCTCGTAGATTTGTGTGATTTTTGCGTCACGCATAAATCTCTCTACAGGATAATCCTTTGTATAACCGTATCCGCCAAATACCTGTACCGCTTCTGTCGTCACCTTCATCGCTGTGTCACCGGCAAATAATTTTGACATCGCAGATTCCTTGCCGTACGGCAGACCCTGCGACTCCAGCCATGCAGCTTGATAGGTTAATAGTCTTGCTGCTTCAATATTTGTCGCCATATCCGCAAGCTTGAAGGCAATTCCTTGGTTCGCCGCAATTGGCTTTCCAAACTGCTGGCGCTCTTTTGAATAGTCGACGGCAGCGTCAAGCGCACCCTGGGCAATTCCAACCGCCTGGGCCGCGATCCCGTTACGGCCGCCATCAAGCGTCATCATCGCAATTTTGAAGCCTTCGCCCTCTTCACCTAATCGGTTGGTGACAGGCACCTTACAATCTTCAAAAATAATTTCCGTTGTTGGTGACGAACGAATTCCTAGTTTCTTTTCTTTTTTCCCTACTGAGAATCCTGGTGTGTCACTTTCAACGATGAATGCTGTGGTTCCTTTTTGTTTGCTGGATGGATCTGTTAAGGCGAAAACCACGTAAATATCAGCTACTCCACCATTCGTAATGAAAATTTTTGAACCATTGAGAATGTAATTGTCACCTTCACGTCTTGCAGTTGTTCTCATCCCGCCGGCGTCTGAGCCGCTGCCTGGTTCTGTTAACCCGTATGCCCCAATTTTGGAGCCTTCTGCCATTGGACGAAGGTATTGTTGTTTTTGTTCTTCGGAGCCAAATTTATAGATTGGCCAGCCTGCTAATGAAGTGTGTGCGGATAATGTTACGCCTGTTGACGCGCAAACTCGTGAGAGCTCTTCAACTGCAATACAATACGCAAGGTAATCGCTGCCGATTCCGCCGTACTCCTCCGGCCACGGAATCCCGGTTAAGCCAAGCTCCGCCATTTTGTCAAAGATCTCACGGTCAAAACGTTCTTCCTCATCACGCTCAGCCGCTGTTGGAGCCACTTCATTTCTAGCAAAATCGCGCACCATTTTCCGAATCATTTCATGCTCTTCCGATAAGCGAAAATTCATTTTATATGTCCTCCTTAGGGTAACTACTCTCATTAACCGTACAGTTTCTACAAAAAAGCGTACAGCTTCTGCAAAAAACCATACAGTTTCTACATAAAACCGTACAGTTCCTACAATTAGCTAGAGAATCTATATGTTTCATACGATATCTACACATAATGACCATATATCTACAAATTACAGATGTTTACTAATCACAATCCGCTGTATCTCACTGGTTCCCTCATAAATCTCGGTCACTTTTGCATCTCTGAAGTAGCGCTCGACTGGATAGTCCTGTGTATAGCCATATCCGCCAAACACTTGAATCGCTTCAGTCGCAGTCTCAACTGCTGTTTTCGACGCAAATAACTTTGCAATCGAAGCTTCCAATCCGCACTTCATTCCCTGACCACGTAAATCCGCAGCACGATAGAGTAATAGCCTAGCCGCTTCCACATTCGTCGCCATATCAGCCAATTTAAAACCAATTCCTTGCTGCGCCGCAATGGGCTTTCCAAATTGTTGACGTTCTTTTGCATACTCTACCGCCGCATCAAGTGCCCCTTCTGCAATCCCTAACGCCTGTGCGGCGATCCCGATTCGTCCGACATCCAGGTTGGCCATGGCAATTTTAAACCCTTCTCCTTCTTGACCCAAAAGATTTTCTACAGGTACACGCATATCTTCAAAAGTAAGCTGTACCGTTCTTGAGCCATGGAGTCCCATCTTCTGTTCATCCTTGCCAATCACAAGACCAGGTGAATTTTTTTCCACAATAAACGCCGAAATTCCTTTGCTGCCTAATTCAGGATTGGTGGAAGCAAATACGATATAAACATCCGCTTCGCCGCCATTGGTGATAAACATCTTCGAGCCGTTGATCACATAATGGTCATCCTTTTTTACCGCACGAGATTTCATACTTTTGGCATCCGATCCTGACCCCGCCTCCGTTAAGCAAAACGCCGCCAAATACTCTCCTGAAGCCAATTTAGGCAAAAAACGTTGCTTTTGTTCATCCGAGCCAAAATATAAGATTGGGTTGGTTCCAACCGATGTATGAACAGAAAGGATGACGCCTACGGTCGCGCTGACCCGGGAAATCTCGTTAATTGCGATGATATAAGAGACAAAATCCATTTCTGCACCGCCGTATTTTTCAGGAACGGGAATCCCCATCAAACCAAGTTCACCCATTTTACGAAGAATTTCACGGGGAAATTCACCCTGTTCCATCCGCTCAACAAACGGGGCAATTTCCTTTTCAGCAAAATCACGAACCATTTTGCGCATCATTTCCTGCTCTTCTGAGAATCTAAGATTCATAGTAACACTCCCAACTATTCGTATGTGTAGAAGCCTCGACCAGATTTCTTTCCAAGCCAGCCAGCTTTCACATACTTACGCAGCAGCGGGCATGGACGGTATTTTGTATCTCCAAAGCCTTCATGTAGGGTCTCCATAATATAAAGGCAGGTATCAAGTCCGATAAAATCAGCTAACGTCAGCGGTCCCATCGGGTGGTTCATCCCCAGTTTCATGACTTCATCAATGGCTTCTTTCGTGGCCACACCTTCATACAGCGTATAAATCGCTTCGTTAATCATCGGCATGAGAATTCGGTTGGAAACGAATCCAGGGAAGTCATTTACTTCAACGGGTACCTTGCCGAGCGTTTTGGTCATATCCTCAATCACTTGGTAAACCTCATCTACAGTAGCTAAGCCGCGGATGATTTCCACTAACTTCATAACCGGCACCGGATTCATAAAGTGCATACCAATTACCTGTTCCGGACGTTTTGTCGCAGCCGCAATTTCTGTGATGGGCAGGGATGAGGTATTGCTCGCTAAAATTGCATGCACTGGAGCAATTTCATCTAACTGCGTGAAGATTTTTGTTTTGATTTCCATATTTTCAACCGCTGCTTCAATCACGAGGTCGACCGCACGGGCATCATTCAGATTGGTCGAAGCTGTAATAGATTTAAGGACCTCTTGTTTTTGCTCCTCTGTCATTCGGCCTTTATCTACATTACGAGATAAATTTTTGCTGATTACACCTAATCCGCGCTCCACGAATTCCGGCTTTAAATCATTCAGATACACCTTGTAGCCTGCCTGAGCACAAACCTGAGTAATCCCGGATCCCATTTGACCCGCTCCGATTACCATTACCTTTTCAACCTTCATTACTTCCCCTCCAATTGCCCTTTTTTAAAAAATAATCCCTAGTGGGTTTTTAGATTATTTGCGTTTTGTACATTTTTTTCTGTGTTTTGTACAAATTCTATATGGTTTTGTACATTTTTCTTGGAGTTTTGAACACTTTTCTTGCCGTTTTGTACAATTAGACATTATCTGGAAACTAATTACACTCTTGGAACCTCAATCATCACCGCGTCACCCTGTCCGCCGCCGCTGCAAATAGCTGCGATCCCAATTCCGCCTCCACGGCGCTTCAATTCATGCATTAACGTAATAATAATACGTGCACCACTAGCACCGATTGGATGACCTAATGCGACTGCACCGCCATTGACATTGACCTTTTCTGGATCAAGGCCGGCAATTTTTTCACTTGCTAACACAACAGCCGCAAAGGCTTCATTGATTTCAAATAAGTCAATTTCTTCTACTGTTTTTCCTGTCTTTTTCAATAAGCTGTTGATAACAAGTCCTGGTGTTTGAGGAAAATTCTTTGCTTCAACCGCTACCGCTGTATGACCTAGGATAACAGCTTCGGACTTCAGGCCTTCGCGTAGGGCTCTTTCTTCACTCATTAAAACGAGGGCCGCCGCACCATCATTAATTCCAGGTGCATTCCCTGCTGTGATGGTTCCGTCTGAATTAAAAACAGGTGCTAATTTTGAAAGTCTTTCGATAGAGGTGTCTTTTCGTGGTGATTCATCATGCTCGATGACAACCGGCGCACCCTTACGCTGCGGGACAGTGACAGGCACGATTTCTTCTGCAAAAATTCCGCCTTCCATTGCGGCAATCGCCCGCTCATGACTTCTTAATGCCCACTCATCCTGCGCTTCGCGGCTGATTTCCATTTCTTTTGCGGTTGAATTTCCGTAGGTACCCATATGAACCCCTGTGAAGCTGCAGCTTAAGCCGTCATGAATCATTAAATCCTTCACCGATGAATCGCCCATTTTCAAGCCCCAGCGTGCCTTTGGTAAAATATATGGAGCATTACTCATCGATTCCATGCCGCCTGCAACAATTAAGTCTTCATCGCCTGCACGGATGATCTGATCGGCTAACGTGACACTTCGCATTCCCGAAGCGCAAACTTTATTGATTGTTTCTGTTTTGACTTCCCAAGAAAGTCCAGCCTCCCTTGCTGCCTGGCGTGACGGAATTTGTCCCTGCCCGCCTTGTAAAACTGTACCTAAAATCACTTCCTGTATATCCTCAGAATTCACTCCAGCACGAGCAATTGCTTCTTTTACCGCAATACCGCCCAACTGTGAAGCAGTCAAACTGCTTAGCACTCCGCCAAATTTTCCAAATGGTGTTCTAACCCCGCTCAAAATAACTGTTTTCCCCATTTAAAGCACTCTCCCTATTCTTTAATCCTTTAATTGACTGAACGCTCGCTCGATTTCTGTTTAAAAAAATGTAAGCGTTTTATTACCCACTATCTATTTTACATAAAAAAGAGCAGAAGTTGAAATATTTTACACAAAATTCCTAATATTTTATGAATTCAGGTATCTCAAAACAACTTCTGCTCGGGATATTAAGCTACTTCCCCACAAACTGCCTTTTCAAGTAGTTCTGCAACATCATAGGTTGAAATCTTTTCTTCTACTTCTTTTGCCTTTGTTCCGTCTGATAGCATAGTTAAACAGTAAGGACATCCAGAACTGATAACAGATGGATTTACAGCAAGTGCTTGCTCAGTTCTCGCTACGTTAATGCGGTGTCCGGTTTCTTCTTCCATCCACATCAAGCCGCCGCCAGCGCCACAGCACATTCCGGTCTCTCTGTTTCGTTCCATTTCCACCAACTGTACACCTGGGATTGATTTTAAAATCTCTCGCGGTGGATCGTACACATCGTTGTATCTGCCTAAGTAACATGAATCATGGAATGTAATTTTTTCGTTGACAGCATGCTTTGGAACAAGCTTTCCGTCACGAACCAACTGATATAAAACTTCTGTATGATGATAAACCTCTGCCTCTAAACCGAAATCAGGGTATTCATTTTTGAAAATATTGTAGGCATGCGGGTCAATCGTAACGATTTTCTTAACTTCAGCCTTTTCAAATTCTTCAATATTCTTTGTCGCAAGCTCCTGGAACAAGAACTCATTGCCGAGACGGCGCGGTGTGTCACCAGAGTTTTTCTCTTTGTTTCCTAAAATCGCAAACTTGACGCCTGCTTCATTTAAAAGCTTTGCAAAAGAAAGAGCAATTTTCTGGCTGCGGTTATCGTAGGATCCCATTGAACCAACCCAGAATAAGTATTCGAACTCTTCGCCTTTTTTGTTCATCTCTTTTACTGTAGGAATTTCAACATCCTCGCGAACTTCACGCCAAGTTTCGCGCTCTTTTCTGTTTAAGCCCCAAGGATTGCCCTGACGCTCGATGTTGGTCATGGCACGCTGTGCGTCTGCGTCTAGCTTTCCTTCTGTTAATACAAGATAACGGCGAAGGTCAATAATTTTATCAACATGCTCGTTCATTACTGGACACTGATCCTCACAGTTACGGCAAGTGGTACAAGCCCAGATTTCTTCTTCGGTAATGACATCGCCAATCAAGCTTGGATTATAAGCAAGTGTTGCTGCTGATTCTTGTGCACCTTGGCCACTTGCAGCGAGTGCGATTTGGTTACCCTTTGTGTTGCCAAACGCGAAAGTCGGCACCCATGGCTGTTTGGAGGTAATGGCGGCACCGTGATTCGTTAGATGGTCGCGCATTTTCACAATTAAGTCCATTGGCGACAGCATTTTTCCTGTACCTGTTGCTGGACACATATTGGTACAGCGTCCACATTCTACACAAGCGTAAAAATCGATCATTTGGTGCTGAGTAAAATCCTCAATTTTTCCAACTCCGAAAGATTCTTGAGACTCGTCCTCAAAATCGACCTTCTTCAACTTACCTGGTTTTTCTAATCGGTTAAAATATACGTTTGCCGGTCCGGCAATTAAGTGTGCGTGTTTTGATTGCGGCACATACACAAGGAAAGTTAATAGGAATAATAAATGCACCCACCAAGCCACATAAAAAATGACAATTGAAGCGGTTTCACCAATCCCTGAAAAAATAAGCGCAATTAACGACGCAATTGGTTCTGTCCAAGTGGCTTCGTGGCCGTGCCAGATGATGCCCATTCCGTTACCGACAAGAACGGAAAGCATTAATCCGCCGATAAAAATTAGCACAAGTCCTGATTTAAAATTGCGCTTCAAGCGGACTAATTTTTCGACATACCGGCGGTAAAATGCCCAAATAACTGCAACTAGGATCATTAACGTCACGATTTCCTGGAAAAAGGTAAACCCTGCATACAGCGGCCCCAACGGTAAATGAGAGCCTGGTACTAATCCCTTCCAAATGAAATCAATGGCACCAAATTGGACAAGAATAAAGCCATAAAAGAACATCACGTGCATGATTCCACTTTTCTTGTCCTTTAATAACTTCTTTTGACCAAAAACATTGACCCAGATCTTTTGCATTCGTTCTTTGACCTTGTTGTCAAACTCAACTTTTTTCCCTAGCTTAATGAATTCAATCCTCGTTTTAACCACGTAAACGAATAGACTGATTGCGTAAGCGGTTACAGAAAGAAATGCAATGAGATTCACCCATAAAAGCCCATTCATTCAATACGCCCCCTTTTTTTTCTGATCCCCAATTGTTTGTTTTTAGTAGAAAATTTAAAAACAATGAAATTTTCTGACTACTATTATCACCATTATATAATGAATGAGCATTCAGTCAAATGTTTTTCGCAAAAATGATTCGACATTATTGAAATTCATACTATAGACTCTGTTTGGCAAACCTAAAAGAAATGATTGGAGGAACGATACGGAATGAATTTACCATCCATAGTCATCGCTCTTATACTTCTTATCATTGTATGGTTTTATCTCGATCTTTCCTTGGGAAGGAAGAAGCATCGTTCACTTTTCAGCAAACGGGAAACGCCGATTCTGCATGGAAACTTTGATATTTTTCCACATGGAAAAAGACTGTTTGCTGATTACTTTCATGAATTGAAAATGGCCCAAAACCATATTCATATCTTGTTTTATATCGTAAGAGATGATCAATTTAGCCAGCAGTTTTTCGATATTTTAAAAGCAAAAGCAAAGGAAGGCGTCGAAGTTAGACTGCTGGTCGACAGGGTTGGTAGTTATAAGGTGAGAAAGCCGGCAATAAAAGAATTGCGTAATGCAGGTGTTCAATTTGCTTTTAGCAATCGAATACGGCTTCCATTCCTTTTTTATTCCTCCCAGGTGCGAAACCACCGTAAGATTTCAATTATTGATGGCAAAATTGGTTATCTTGGCGGTTTTAATGTTGGTAAAGAATATATTGATCAAGATCCAAAGCTAAGTCCCTGGCGTGATTACCATTTAAAAATCACTGGTGAAAGTGTCCCGTTTCTGCAACGTGAGTTTTTTATTGATTGGAATGAGTACGCTTCTGATCATGTGGTCGTAGATTCTCGTTATGCCCCTGAGCAGCCCAAAGGGTCGGTACCACATCAACTTGTTCCAACGGAGGCAGGCCGCCTTGAAGATAAGTATTTCCACTTAATTCAAAACGCAAAAAAGTCGATTACCATTGGTACTCCGTATTTTATTCCAAGCAAAAAACTCATCCATGAACTGCTTCGTGCGGCAAAGCGCGGTATTAAAATTACCATTGTTGTCCCGTATATTACTGATCATATGCTTGTACAAGAAGCTTCATACCGATATTTACGTGTGATGTTGAAGGCAGGAGCACAGGCTTTTCAGTATAAGAATGGTTTTTACCATGCAAAATCAATCATTATCGACGATCATCTGTGTGATATCGGTACCGCTAATTTTGATAAGAGAAGTTTATTTTTAAACAAAGAAATTAATTGTTACTTTTATGACCCTGCCTTTGTGGAACGGTTTAGAGATGTACTCCATAAAGATATTCTTGATTCAAAACCGTTGAAACTGGAGGACCTTAATAAGAGAAACTTTTTCAGGTCGATAAAGGAAGGCATTGCCGGGGCTATTTCATTCTTTTTATAGTAAGGAGTTATTGCGATGAAGATTCGTTTCGGCTATGTATCAACAGCTATTACCCTGTGGGATGCTTCTCCATCGAAGACACTTACGTTTACTCGCTACCAGCAGTTATCTGAAAAAGAGCGTAAAAATAAATTACTTGAGCTCACAAGGCTCAATTTAGCCCACACGCTCCGAATGTTCTACTTCAATCTCGCCCATGAAATTGAATTGTACCGGCTTTCGAGTTCGATTGTACCGTTAGCTACCCATCCAGACGTGTTATGGGATTTCGTTACACCCTTTAAGAAGCAATGGAAAGAAATTGGTCAGCTAATCAAAAAGAATAATTTGCGTGTTAGCTTTCATCCTAATCAATACACGTTATTTACCTCTCCGCAGCAAAAAATAACGGATAATGCAGTGATTGATATGAACTATCATTACCGTATGTTTGAGGCCATGGGTGTCGAGGATAGAGGGATGATGAACATTCATATCGGCGGAGCCTATGGTGATAAGGTGGAAACAATTGGCCGTTTTCACGAGAATCTAAAAAAGCTACCGGCACATATTAAACGCGCTATGACCTTGGAGAATGATGACAAAACTTACAATACAGAGGAGACATTAATTGCCTGTGAAAAAGAAACCATTCCCTTTGTGTTTGATTATCACCACCACATGGCGAACCTTTGCGAGCCACCGCTGGAGGAGTTACTGCCGCGGATATTTAAAACATGGGATCACGTTGACCTATTACCAAAAATCCATATTTCCTCCCCCAAGGGTGAAAAAGAATTCAGGTCACATGCAGATTTTGTTGACCTCGAATTTATTATGCCATTTATAAAAATGCTAAAGGAAATCGGACAAGATGTGGATTTCATGATTGAGGCGAAGGCAAAAGATCAGGCAACATTGAAATTAGTCGAGGATATTAGCAAGGTTCGCGGCTTTAAACGAATCAGCGGGGCCACCATTGAGGTGAAATAACTCCCAGCATTTTTTCAAGCGGGAATGGTTAAAGTAACAACAGATTCACATAAGGAGGGATTGTCGATGGAAAGCACCAGCCAATTCGTTCAAAAATTAGCAGAGAATGAAAAGAAGCAAAAGAAAAATCAAAAGCATGGCAATAACGACCCCGAAAGCAAATTGCCAAACCATAAGCATTCACAAGGTGTTTAATAAGAAAGCGGAAGTGCCCTGTTCAGCCGCTAGGGCGCTTGTGAACTGTAGCTAGAAAGTAATCTAATTCAAAACATATATGAAAAAGAGTCTCCCTTCACAGGAGACTCTTTACTCTTCAATTAAATTCAAAACAGGAACTTCTATTTCATTTTCCGGATCAGACTTCGAATAAACCCGCGCCATTTTCGTATTATCATCCACATGCTGAATAATCACAGGCGTCCCCTCATACGTAACATTAATCATATCCATCGACTCAGCAATTTCCTTCGCTCTTCCCACATTCATCAGGGCCACTCCTCATCTAAAAAGTACCTTTATAATATTTACCATATACAGGTTATTATTCTTGATAAAGGTAAAATTTTAAGTTTGGTGCCTGTCACCGAAAGGTCCTTTCGGTGACAGGCACCGCTCGTGGACACTGTCCACCTCAGGCGGACAGTCAAAAGCACAATGGCCCTCTAAAGGAGCTATTCTAACATTACATTTTTTCAGGTGCTGATACACCAATCAATGCGAGGGCATTGCGCAGTGTGATTTGAACGGTTTTAATTAACGCGAGGCGCGCCTTAGTGCGCTCCGGCTGCTCGCTGTCGAGCACTTTTTCTGCGTTGTAGAAGCTATGGAAGGTTGAAGCCAGTTCCATGATATAGTTTGTGACACGGTGCGGTACACGCTTCAATGCCGCCTCACCTACAGCCTGCGGGAACTCTCCAAGCTTTTTCAATAACTCAATTTCTTTTTCTGCACCGATTAAGGAGAAATCAGCATTTTTATCAACTTTAATGCCCTGCTCTTCACCTGAGCGCAGGATGCTGCAAATCCTTGCGTGAGCGTATTGTGCATAATACACAGGATTTTCATTTGACTCTGACACAGCTAAATCCAAATCAAAGTCCATATGTGTATCCGAACTTCTCATCGCAAAGAAGTAACGAGTGGCGTCGAGGCCGACCTCATCGACCAAATCACGCATGGTTACAGCCTTGCCGGTACGCTTACTCATCTTCATCTTTTCGCCGTTTTTATAAAGGTGAACAAGCTGAATGATTTCGACCTCGAGGGCATCTGCAGCATAGCCAAGGGACTGAATTGCCGCCTTCATCCGCGGAATATATCCGTGGTGGTCCGCACCCCAAATATTGATCAACTTCTCAAAGCCGCGGTCTAGCTTGTCCTTATGGTAAGCGATGTCTGGTGTCAAATACGTATACGAACCATCCTGCTTAATCAGCACGCGGTTCTTATCATCACCGAAATCTGTTGAACGCAGCCATGTTGCGCCCTCTTCCTCATAAATATAGCCGCGCTCACGAAGCACTTTTAAAGCCTCATCGATTTTTCCGTTCTTATAAAGAGATGTTTCCGAATACCAAACATCAAACTTAACCCGGAAATCTTCAAGGTCCTTTTGCAATTTCGCCATTTCGTATTTCAAGCCATATTCACGGAAAAATTCAAAACGCTCCTGCTCATCCACATTGACATACTTATCGCCAAACTCTTCTGCCAGCGACTTCCCAATCCCAATGATATCGGCACCATGGTAGCCATCCTCCGGCATTGGCTTGTCTTGACCAAGTGCCTGAAAATAACGTGCCTCAACAGACAATGCCAGATTATTAATCTGATTACCGGCGTCATTAATATAGTACTCACGCGAAACATCATAACCAGCCTTCGCTAAAATATTGCAAAGTGAATCGCCAACTGCCGCACCGCGCGCATGACCAAGGTGGAGGTCTCCCGTTGGATTCGCGGAAACAAACTCGACTTGAACCTTCTGCTTGCCGCCAACCGTTGTTTCTCCGTACTTTTCCCCTGCCTCTAGAACCGTCGGGATCAAATCTGTTAAGTAAGCATTATTCATATAAAAATTGATGAACCCTGGGCCAGCTAATTCAATTTTTTCAATGGAAGCCTTTGAGCGATCGAAATTTTCGATGAGTGCTTCTGCAATCATGCGCGGTGCTTTTTTCGCCACGCGTGCAAGCTGCATTGCCATATTGGTGGAAAAATCGCCGTGCGCCTTCTCCTTTGGAATTTCTAGAATTACATCAGGAATCTGCTCTTCCGCAGCAAGATTCGCCTTCACAACCGCTGCCCGAATTTCCTCTTTTAAACGACTTTGGACCTGTTCAACTATGTTCATTTCTTCTCCTCCTGAAACGCTATTTCTAACTGATATGTACTTGTGGGAGCACCTTCCATTGAAAAATCATAAACCACACCGAAGTGACCTTTGCCATTTTCATAGGAATAATCTATTCTTTTTGCCTTTGTCACTGTTGCAAATTGACCAAACGGCATTTCATAGCTGCCATTTAACTTACGATTCAATTCAAACGGCAGACGCATTTTAATGGCACCTCCGCGTAAAATAAGGGCATCATTATGTGCCATCTTCACAATTGTCCGGACACTTCCCTCTTCCACCGCTTCTTCATAACGAAGATAAGCACTATTTCCTTTTTCAAAGTATGTACCAAATACCATCAATTCAAAAGTCTCATCGTGATCAATTGTGGTTTTCACGTTAATTTTTACAGGTACCTCAGGAATTGACAATGAAACGCACACCCTTTTTAAAAATGAACCTTATGCAGGTCCATTGAAATTTCTAGTTAACACACTTTTCCTATTATACCTGTATAAAAGCCACAATTCAAAACATGCCTGCCCCGAGGTTGGGACAGGCACTGATATCAAATTATTTCACCCAGCCAAGAAGCATTTCACGGATTAGTTTACTCGCAGTGTTTGCTGTTTGCTCAGATGGGTCGTAAATTGGAGCCACTTCAACAAGGTCACAGCCAACTACATTTACACCAGAGCGGGCAATTTCATGAATAGAAGCAAGCAGCTCTTTTGATGTAATCCCGCCAGCGTCAACTGTACCAGTTCCAGGCGCATGCGCAGGGTCCAAAACATCGATATCAATCGTTACATAAACAGGACGTCCAGCAAGCTCAGGAAGTATCTCTTTTAACGGCTGATGCACTTCAAATTTTGAAATATGCATTCCGTTTTCCTTCGCCCATTGGAATTCTTCCTTCATTCCGGAGCGGATTCCAAAAGAATAGACGTTTTTCGGCCCGATATGTTCCGCAATTTTGCGAATCGGAGTGGAGTGGGATAATGGTTCGCCTTCATAGTTTTCTCTAAGGTCTGTGTGGGCGTCCATATGAATGATCGCTAAATCAGGGTATTTTTTATAAACTGCCTTCATAACTGGCCAAGACACTAAGTGCTCGCCACCCATACCAAATGGAAACTTTCCAGCTGCTAGAACTTGATCGACGAACTCCTCAATTAAATCCAAGCTCTTTTGCGCATTTCCAAAAGGTAGCGGAATATCGCCAGCGTCAAAATATTTCACATCTTCCAGTTCACGATCTAGGTACGCGCTATATTCTTCTAAACCAATCGAAACCTCACGAATACGAGCTGGGCCAAAGCGTGATCCCGGACGATAGCTGACCGTCCAGTCCATCGGCATCCCGTAAAGTACAACCTGACTCTCTTCAAAACTCGGATGACTCTTTATAAACACATTACCAGAATAAGTCTCATCAAAACGCATGTTACTTCCCTCACTTCTATGTATTAACAAATCTTGATTTGATTCTTGGATCACTCTTTGGACCATCTGAGTGACCAAGAATCCTTTTTAGTATGAATTTCGGTCACTAACTGTCCGCCTCAGGTGGAAAGTGTCCACGAGCGGTGACAGGCACCGGCAACGATAAATTATTTCAATAAATCCCCCACAAACTTAGGTAATACAAATGCTGCTTTGTGCAGTTCTTTTGTGTAGTATTTGGTTTCGATTTCGTGGAAGCGGTCTTCGCTTACTTCGAGTGGGTCGTATTGTTTGGATCCGATGGTGAACGCCCATAGTCCGCTTGGATATGTAGGGATGTTTGCTACATATAGACGGGTGATTGGAAAGATTTCGCGAACGTCACGCTGGACGCTACGGATCAAATCCGCTTTAAACCATGGGTTATCGGACTGTGCTACAAAAATACCATCCTCTTTTAAGGCATTAGAAATCCCAGCGTAGAATCCTTTTGTAAATAAGTTCACTGCAGGGCCTACCGGCTCAGTCGAGTCAACCATAATCACGTCATACTCATTCTCACTTTTTGCGATATGCATAAAGCCGTCATCGACGCGGACATCAACACGAGGGTCATCCAGCTTCCCAGCGATCTCAGGTAAAAACTTTTTAGAATACTCGATTACCTTTCCATCAATGTCAACAAGCGTAGCCTTCTTTACACTTGGGTGCTTTAAAACTTCGCGAATTACGCCGCCATCGCCGCCGCCGACCACTAAAACGTTCTCTGGGTTTGGATGCGTGAACAAAGGAACATGTGCCACCATTTCATGATAAACGAACTCATCTTTAACAGAAGTCATAACCATGTCATCTAATAGAAGCATATTGCCCCATTCTTCTGTTTCCACCATATCAAGCTTTTGGAATTCAGTTTGTTCGGTATGTAAAGTTTTATTTATTTTCATGGTGATGCCAAAGTTTTCAGTTTGCTTTTCTGTAAACCAAATTGCCATGTTCAACATCCTTCCGTATCTTTTTTATGGCTGTGTTAAACTGGGCTGTTGATTTGCGCTCCACTAAGGAATGCTTCTTGGAATAATCATCGCAGGGACAGGCGGTTTTTGCCTGTCCCGAGGCGCGAGCGGTTCGCGGGCTTGCACGACGGCCTCCTCGGTCGTTCCGACCTGCGGGGTCTCACTCAGCTCGTTCATCCCGCAGGAGTCGAGCGCCTTCCGCTCCAATCAACAGGTTCTAAAAGCAACAGTATTCTTTAACACAGCATTTATAATAAAGCCTTTATTACCATGAATATCATTCCATTTTTATGGTACCCAAACTATTGAATTACAAACACAAAGAAAAGTCTAGCATAATCTATCAAATTTTCTAGAAATATTTTCTTTTTACTAGTTTAAAAACACTCACTTCTTTCAATACTGTAACTATGGATATTTTTACATATTGGCGAAGGAGGGTATTGCTGTGGAAGTAATGACGAATCATGGATTTCGAAAAACAATAAAATACTTGCGTGCGTTTATTATCATTAGTTTGCTAGGCTTTGGCTGCATGATGATTGTTTTTCTAGGGATTCTTGGTTATGCCAAAATTCTTGGCGCACCGCCGTTAGCTGTCCCGCAATCTACTCTGTTCTTTGCCAGTGATGGGACGTTAATTGGTGAGAGCAATAGCGGTCAAAAGCGATACTGGGTTCCCCTTGAGGAAATCTCACCAGAACTAATCAATGCCACCGTCTCCATTGAAGATAAAAACTTTTATGAACATAGTGGCTTCGACTATAAACGAATTGTTGGTGCCATTCTTGCCGATATAAAGGCAGGGGCAAAGGTACAAGGCGCCAGCACAATCACCCAACAATACGCACGAAATCTCTTCCTTGAGCATGACAAAACATGGTCACGGAAATTACATGAAGCTTTTTATGCAATCCGTATTGAAATGAACTATTCGAAAGAAGAAATCCTCGAAGGCTATTTAAACACCATTTATTATGGTAATGGTGCATATGGCGTACAAGCAGCCAGCAAATTTTATTATGGAAAAAACGCTTCTGAGCTATCCCTGGCAGAAAGCGCGATGTTAGCCGGTGTTCCTAAAGGTCCGAGTTACTATTCGCCACTGGAATCATTAGAAAATGCTACAAAGCGACAAGGAATTATTTTAAACGCAATGGCAGAAAACGGCTATATTAAAAAAGAAACGGCTCTAAAGGCAAAGGAAACGCCACTTACATTTGTCGGGGAACATCCACATAAGCGAGTGGAGGCAGCACCTTATTTTCAAGATGCTGTAAAAAATGCCTTAAAAAATCAACTCAAACTAGACGACCGCACCATTGCTCTTGGCGGTTTAAAAGTCTATACAACACTCGATCTAAAACAGCAGCAAGAGGCTGAAAAACAAATTCAAGAAACCATCGCAAGTGAATCTGAAATCCAAGTTGGTTTCGTCGCTATGGACCCGAAAAACGGCTATGTAAAAGCGATGGTCGGCGGCCGCAATTATGAACAAAGTCCGTTTAATCGGGCCGTTCAAGCGGTTAGACAACCAGGCTCGACGATAAAACCAATCTTGTACTACGCGGCGCTTAGCCAAGGCTTTACGCCATCCTCTACGATGAGAAGTGAACTAACCACCTTTAAATTGGATGATGGTAAAACAGAATACTCACCGCATAACTTTAATAATAAGTATGCGGATGGAGAGATTACACTGGCTCAGGCCCTCGCTGTGTCTGATAACATTTATGCTGTTAAAACACACTTATTTATGGGCGCTGAAACACTCATTAAAAATGTTAAAAAGTTTGGTATCTCAACAAAAATGGATAAGGTTCCATCGCTGGCTCTTGGTACCTCTGGCGTTCGGGTCATTGACATGGCAAATGCCTACAGTCTATTTGCCAATGGCGGTAAAAAAGTAACCCCGACACTTATTACAAAAGTAGAAGATTATAATGGGGATGTTATTTTTGAAAGTAACAATGAACCTGAAAAGGTGCTTGACCCAGCTAAAGCCTTTGTCATGACACATATGATGACTGGCATGTTCGATAAAAAGCTAAACGGATATGCGAAAGTAACGGGTAACTCCCTGATTGATGAGATCACACGGCCATATGCTGGTAAATCTGGCTCTACCGAAACAGACAGCTGGATGATTGGTTATACACCGCAGCTGGTTACGGCAGTTTGGGCTGGTCATGATGTTGGAAAGCCGATTACCCTTACCACTGAAAAAAGCTACGCCAAAAAGATCTGGGTGAACTTTATGGAGGAATCGTTAGAAGGTAAGCCTGTCAAGGCATTTACCCCGCCGAAAGAGGGAGTTGTAGGTGTTTACGTTAATCCGGAAAACGGCAAGCTTGCTTCAAAGGATTGCCCGGTCCGCCGTTTTACCTATTTTGTCGCCGGGACCGAACCGACAGAATACTGTACCGATCATCTTGATCATAAAAAAGATAAACCAATAGAAAAGAAACAGGAAACAAAGGATCCATGGTATAAGAAAATTTTTAATTGGGGCGCCTAGGCGCTGCAGCTGGATTAAATGGAAAAAGCTCTGGAGTATTGCCCCCAGAGCTTTTTCCTGTCCTAGTCTTACAGTGTTTACACACTGCATATATTTTACAACTTTTCGTCAAAAATTGCTATTGTAAAAAATTATTATTCGACAGCTAAGCCTTTTTTTAACTCCTCCGCTGAGTTGTTCCACATTTCTTGATTGTGATTTTGGAGAAAATCAGACAAGATTTTTTTCGATTTATCATCCATATGGTCGACGATAATATGACGCTTCAATGACTTATCCATCCTGTTTACATGCTCAGGAAGTGATTTATAGCCACGGCGGATTTCACGGTCCACCGTCATCTCACAGGCAGTCACTCCAGCATAATAAGGACCCTCTTGCTTCCTATCCACTGTCACCCATACCAGCCAGTACGGTTTCGCGTTGGGAACCTCTTCCTTGGTCTTAAGGAATTTAATTCCCTTTTCAACCACACTGCGCGCATGCATCGCTCCAACATCAATGACAGCGTCACCGGCTTCGACATCAATAATCACTGGAGAAACATTATCAAGGCTCAACGCTCCCTTACCAAAGCCTTTATGTCCATCTGTCGGGTCGGGTTTTATAATATTAAAGCCAAGTGGTTTTTTCTTATTTTCTTCCATTAACGCAGTAACCTCCTATGTTAAAAAAACAAATTATAAAAGAAATTATTTAATCCCTGCCAGATTCCAGGGATAATAAATTGGAAAATCGGCTGAATGGTGTAGCGATCAAGAGGAGTAATAACCAAAATAAGAAAGATTAATACGCCGTACTGTTCGAATTGAGTCATTTTCGCCCGAATATGGTTTGGAGCTAAATCCTCCACAATCCGATAGCCATCCAATGGCGGAAACGGCAATAAATTAAACACAAACAAAACGAGATTGAGCCAGTTAAAGATCTCAAAAAACTCAAAAATACCTGGAAGACTTACAGCTAATTGTGTCCGGGCTAATCCAAAGGCGATAAAAAAACCAAGTGCTGCTAGAACAAAATTACTAAGAGGACCGGCGACAGAAACTAATATACCTGCAAGGCGCGGCTTTTTAAAGAAAAAGCGATTAACTGGCACCGGACGTGCCCAGCCGAATCCAGCTATAAAAATTAAAATCGTACCAAAGGGATCGAGGTGCTTCAGTGGATTCAACGTCAATCGTCCCTGCTTTTGAGCCGTATGGTCTCCGAACTTATAGGCCACATAAGCATGTGCAAATTCATGAAACGTGAACGCAATCATGAGCGTAATCGCAACATAGGGAATTTCCCTTAGTGAATAGGCAAGAAATCCTTCCAATTTAGTTTCCCCATTTCTCCTCTTTTTTCCTATAAGTATACCTTAAACTGGATATAAAATGAAAATGTTTGCTAAACTATGCTTGTAGTAATCAAAGGAGGAATACATAATGCCATATGTTACGGTTAAAATGCTTCCAGGACGTACTGACGATCAAAAAAGAGCACTTGTTGAAAAGGTAACGGATGCTGTCAGTGAAACGACTGGCGCTCCAAAAGAAGCGGTTGTTGTTTTTATTGAAGAAATGCAGAAAGAACATTACGGTGTTGCTGGTGTTAGAGCAAGCGACAAATAGTAAAAAAGCTAAGCGCCCAATTAATGGAGCTTAGCTTTTCCTTTTAATGCCTCAATAAAGCCATAGGCTTGATCGATTTCTTCTTCTGTATAGCGCTGGCTGCTTTTTAATGTAAATACTTTGTCGGTTACTTCTTCTTTCGATAGATTATCAAAATATAAAACCGTCGAAACAAGCTCGAGGAATCTAGCATTCTGTTCGTTCATGTCTTCAAGGCAATCTTGTAAAAATGGCATATCGACTTCATTTAAGCTCAAAAACTCTTTGCCTGTATCTGTCAGGGTATAGCGATATTGAAAATAACCGCCTTTTTTCTCCTTTGTTTCATTGAGAAAGCCCATATTGCACAGCTCTTCGACTCTCAGTGTCAGCTCTTCAGAATATGGACCATAAAAATGAAACTGAAACCGCTCATGAAACGGAAAGGACACCTTTTTTGCAATATATATCATCTTCTGCAGCTTTTTTCTCCCGATGATTTCTCCGGATACTAAAACAGCCTGCATCAGCTTAGCATGATCTTTTAACAACGCTCGTCAGCTCCTACTCCAGGGTTATATCTCTAATAGGGTACGTATTTGTTTTTTTATCTCTTTTTCAGTGGATTCGTCGGCTAAGAAATCACCAGGGTAATAAAGTTTATGGTCCGTTCTCCTCTTACCAGAGATGGCGTCCACAATCTCGGACTCCCGGGAAAGCTCCTTTAAATCCCCATTTTTCATTAGTAAATGAATTGGCAAACGTTCCTCTTCTTCACCCGGACGATAAAAATCGTAAGGTAAGTCAGATGATGAATCGACAACTAAATAATACTCTGGGTCAATTCCTGCCTTTTCAAAAAGAAGAGTCAGTTCCGCGAGCTTCTTATACTCCTTTGCAGGATCAAACTCGGCATATTTAAATAAGTTTCGATTCACAAATCGTCGGCAAAGATCGCTTAAAATGGCGTCCTCTTCATCCTGCCATATTTGAAAATAAAACATAATAATCGATTCATCTAACTTTAGATAGTCTTCTAACGTTACACTATCAGTAAAAAAAGAATAAAAGTGAATGGGATCATTTTTAAAAGAATAATTGTTTTCATACAGCTGCTTGGCGCGGTGAAGGATTTTGGTCAAAATAACCTCTGCACTGCGGGATACAGGATGGAAATAGACCTGCCAATACATCTGATAGCGGCTCATAATGTAATCTTCAACCGCATGCATACCGCTCTTTTTAATCACCACTTGATCTTCTTTCGGTCTCATGACACGAAGTATTCGCTCCATATCAAATTGACCATAGCTCACACCGGTAAAATAAGCATCCCGCTGCAAATAATCCATCCGATCGGCGTCTATTTGGCTGGAGATCAAGCTGACCACTCGTTTTTTCGCAGATGTTTTCGCAACCACTTCAGCAACTTGCTGAGGGAAATCAGAACCAACCCTTTTTAAAACGGCGTTAACCTCTGTATTTCCTAATACGATGTTCTGGGTAAAATCCTCATGGTCAAAATCGAACACTTTTTCAAACGAATGGGAAAATGGGCCGTGTCCCAAATCGTGGAGAAGTGCAGCACATAGCGTAAGGAGGCGGTCTTCGTCATTCCATTCCGGTCTGCCTGCAAATACATCATCAATAATGCGGCGGACAATTTCATATACTCCGAGAGAGTGGTTAAAACGGCTGTGCTCAGCACCATGAAACGTTAAAAAGGTGGTTCCGAGCTGTTTGATACGGCGCAAACGCTGAAACTCTTTTGTACCGACTAAATCCCAGATGACACGGTCACGTACATGAACGTAGCGGTGAACAGGATCTTTAAACACTTTTTCTTCACTCAGTTTTTCCGCCGAATATACCATTGCTTTCCCTCTTCCTCTAAACTTTCTTCTATTATATCCCAATTTCCAGCAATTTTCTGCACGATTTTTCGACAATGACATGAAAAGAAAAATCACCTTAGCGCTCAGGACAAAGGTGATTATTTTAACTTTTTATTTACTTTCTCCATTAATTCCTCTTCCGTTAGGGCAGCAACCGGGCGGTTATTGACGAAGGCAAATGTTTTTTTCCGGCCAGGACCACAATAAGATTGGCAGCCAATTTTAATTTCAGCTTCGGGATCCAATTCTTTCAAACGAGGGATTAATGTCTTTAGATTCACGGCCTGACAATCATCACAAACGCGGAATTCATTTGACATTACTTCCACCCTTTCTTATCTATTACTACTTTTTTATCCAATTTAATTACGGTTTAACTCCTTAGATATATTACAATTTCTTTCAATCCATTGCAAGTTGCTTTTCTTTTGTAATCCTTCTAACTCTTTCAGTTAAAAAAACTATTATCCTTGCAGACATTTTGGTATAAAGCTTGACAAACTTGTCCAAGATAAGACTAGAACTTTTAAAAACTCATCTTGAGTTAACCGTAATTATTATTTAGGGAGTTGAAGAGATATGAAAGTACGACAAGATGCATGGACAGATGAAAATGATCTTTTGTTAGCTGAAACCGTCCTTCGCCATGTACGTGAAGGCAGTACACAGCTGAACGCTTTTGAAGAGGTAGGCGACAAGCTAAACCGGACTTCTGCAGCCTGTGGATTCAGATGGAATGCAGTTGTGCGCCACCGCTATGAAAAAGCATTGCAATTAGCAAAAAAACAGCGTAAACAAAGACAAAGAGTGTTAGGGAAAGACCAGGGAGGCAAGAAAAAGTTACTGTACAATCCTCCAGTACCAGCTGCTGATGACTTTGAAACATTATCAACACCAGTGGAAGTGCCTATGGAAACTGAAACTACCTATGAACTGCCAGATTTAACAGCGGAAGTTGCAGCTGAAACGTATGTAAAGCCTGAAGTCTATGTAAAGCAACCCGTTCAAACTTACAGACAATCAACACCTGCAGCAGGTTTATCGCTTGATAGCGTGATTGATTACTTACAAAACTTTAATCATGCGAATCTGCAAAATGAAGCATTAAAAAGTGAGAATGAAAGATTGAAGCGTGAAATTGCAGAATTACGCAAGCAAAATGAAGAAATGGCAGCTAAAATTGAAGGTCTCGAGCAAAATACCGAAACCATCCAAGAAGATTACGAGACACTCATGAAAATTATGAACCGCGCTCGTAAGCTTGTATTATTTGAAGAAGAAGAAAGACCTGCGACAAAATTCAAAATGGACCGCAATGGGAACCTAGAAAAGGTCGCTGAGTAAAACGAAAAGCTCCAGGCGCGCGCCTGAAGCTAGAGTAAGACTTTGGGAGACGACAATATCCTCTTAAAAGAGGCCGTAAATCCAATTTGGGTTTACGGCTTTTTATATTTTCTCATTACGATCAATAATTCTTTGGTAGTAACCCGGAAGGAGGTCTAGTTCTAGCCCCGTCAATGATCCGGCGTACAAATTGTCGCTATTTTTTTTTAACTGGGTTAATAGGCGCAGCATAACGTCCGAAATCGTTAACTGAGTTTCCAATAATTCAGAAAGAGAAGCCATCACTTCCGGTACAATCTCCGGATACGTAAATTTTGTGGCCTGTTCGTTTTTGGCAATCTCATAAAATTGCTTAATTAACTGTGCACGCTCACTGCCGCTGCCATTCACACATAAATAAATTTGAACAGCTACCCCTTTTTTGAGGCGGCGCTGCGAAATACCGGCAAACTTTTTTCCATCAATACTTAGGTCATAGCTTCCCGGGCAATAGGAGCCTACAATTTCTCTTGCTTCGATTGCGTTGGTATAATCGGCAAACATGTTTTGAACGAGCTGCCACATCGTATCGTACCCACGGTTAATATCGATCCCTTTTTCCTTTTCAGGTAAAATCAATGAGATATTTAAAACCCCTTCATCGAGTACCACCGCTAAACCGCCCGAGTTCCGGACAATAGTCTGATAGCCCTGTTTCTTGAGAAATTGCCTTCCTTCTTTTAAGAATGGCAGTTTGGTATCTTGTATCCCGAGAACGATGGTATTGTGATGGACCCAGGTTCGAGCTGTTGCTGGTGCCTGTCCAGAACCGACTGAGGCGCAAAGCGTATCGTCTGTGCCGAATGACTGTAATGCTTGAAAGTGTCTGCCAGCCGTGGACTGATCAATGATTCTCCACTCCGGCTGATGTAATAAACCTTCCATATTGGTTTTCTCCTCAAAATGAATAATAAGCTTATTTTAGCAAAAAGAATCCTACTAAAACAATTTCATTTTTTCCAAATAATGTCTAAACGTACAAAAGCCTCTCAAAAGTGTACAAAACTCCTAAAAAAGTGTTTATAACCACCCCAAAAATGTACAAAACTCAAAAACCTCTAATATAAAAAGCCAGCCCTACCCAGGACTGGCATGAAAAACCTATTGTATTCCTTGTGCTGCCGTAATTAATGCTAGCTTATAAACATCTTCTTCATTACAGCCGCGTGATAGGTCGTTCACAGGTTTATTTAATCCTTGAAGGATTGGTCCAACCGCTTCGAATCCACCTAAACGCTGGGCAATTTTGTAGCCGATATTTCCTGCTTCAAGACTTGGGAAGATAAAAACATTCGCATCCCCTTGAAGCGGTGAATCTGGTGCCTTACTTTTTGCCACAGACGGTACAAATGCAGCATCAAACTGGAATTCTCCATCAATCACTAATGAAGAGTCACGGCGTTTTGCTTCTTCAACAGCGGCTGAAACTCTTTCTGTTTCTGGAGACTTCGCTGAACCCTTTGTTGAAAAGCTAAGCATAGCAATTCTTGGTTCAATATCAAACATATTAGCAGTTTTTGCACTTTCTACCGCAATTTCTGCTAAATCATTGCTGTCGGGAGCGATATTGATCGCACAATCAGCAAATACGTATTTTTCATCCTCACGAACCATGATGAAAACACCAGACGTTTTCTTGACGCCTGCTTTTGTTTTAATAATTTGCAATGCAGGGCGAACCGTATCAGCTGTAGAATGTGCCGCACCGCTCACTAAACCGTCTGCTTTATTCAAATAAACCAGCATCGTCCCGAAATAATTTTCATCTAATAAAATCTTACGTGCATCCTCTTCGGTTGCTTTTCCTTTACGACGTTCAACAAAAGCTGCTACTAGCTCGTCCATTGCCGCATAGCTTGCTGGGTCATAGATTTCTGCTGCATCTAAGGAAACGCCAAGCTCCTGGGCCTTAGCCTGAACCTGCTCGATATTACCAATTAAAATAGGTGTTAATCGCTTTTCCTCTGCCAGCCTGCTTGCTGCCCTGACAATCCGCTCGTCCAAGCCCTCAGGAAAAACAATGCGCATATCACGACCAGATAATTTTTGTTTTAAACCTTCAAATAAATCAGCCACAATAAATCCTCCTTAATTAAATCTACCTATTTTAGCATACTTTACCTGTTGAAAAATTCAACTTAGGTGGCGTTTTCATGACAAATGTTTTTTTATTCAAAAAACTTCACACTCATTTACTATTCACTTCTTTTCTAAAAATTATCCTTAGTGGTTTATTCAAGCGTGACTTGGTCAAACTATGTTATAGTAAAGATTGTAAATAAGAAGAATGATTATTTAGGAGTGATTTTAATGAGTGAAGCAGCTCAAACGCTTGATGGCTGGTATTGTTTGCATGATTTCCGTACAGTTGATTGGACAACTTGGAAAATGCTTTCCAGTGATGAACGCCAGTCCGCGATTCACGAGTTTTTAAGTCTAGTTGAAAAATGGAATCACACACAAGAACGTAACGAAGGCAGTCATGCTTTATATACAATTGTTGGACAAAAGGCAGATTTCATGATGATGATTTTACGCCCAACAATGGCAGAACTAAATGAAATTGAAACAGAATTTAATAAAACAAAATTAGCAGAGTTTACGATTCCTGCTCACTCTTATGTGTCTGTAGTTGAATTAAGTAACTACTTGCCTGCTGGAGAGGACCCATACCAAAATCCACAAATTCTTGCTCGTCTATACCCTAAGCTTCCTAAAACAGCACATGTTTGTTTCTATCCAATGGACAAGCGCCGTCAGGGCAACGACAACTGGTATATGCTTCCGATGGAAGATCGCCGCAATATGATGAGGAGCCACGGAATGATTGGGCGTACATATGCAGGAAAAGTGAAGCAAATCATTACAGGTTCTGTGGGCTTTGATGATTATGAGTGGGGCGTAACGCTGTTTGCTGAGGATGTTCTTCAATTTAAAAAACTTGTCTATGAAATGCGTTTTGATGAAGTAAGTGCACGCTTCGGTGAATTTGGTGCCTTCTTTGTCGGCAACTTATTAGAGGAAGAAAGAGTCCCTCGATTCTTACATGTTTAACACCAAAGTTCTCAGCTTTTGCTGAGAACTTTTTTTGTCATTTTGATAAGTCATATTTCCCTTTCCCTCCTCATACTAATAAAACAGCGAGTCTTAAGTTACAGCTCCGAATCCGCTCAAATCGGGACCATCCCGATTGTCACCATTTAATTGTTTGTGGAGTATGAATAGACTGTTGGGCATTCGTTTAGTCATTTATAGGAGGGAAAAAGATGAATCAATATTATAATCAACAAGGGTATCAGCCTTATCCCGCTAGACAGCAAGGCGGAAATCAATTTCAAGGCCAAGGAGGATACTTTCCTGGTCAGCAGCAGCAAGGGTTTCCACAGTTTCCACAACAAGGAGCTCCTGCCGGGACTCCTGCAGCTTCACAGCAGCAGGGAATGCTGCCAATTGAGCAATCGTACATCGAAAATATTTTACGACTAAACAAAGGGAAGTTAGCAACTGTTTATGCAACTTTTGAAGGCAACAACCAATGGAATGCCAAGAAATTTGTTGGAATTATTGAAGCAGCAGGACGCGACCATCTCATTTTAAGTGATCCTCAAACCGGTCAGCGTACGCTCATCCCAATGGTAGCTTTCGATTATGCTACATTTGATGAAGAGCTTGAATACGAATATCCTTTTGGGGCTGGACCTGGTTTAAGTACTTTCCCGCCAAGATAATAGAAAAAGGCATTGGAACTCAAGTCCAATGCCTTTTTCTATTTTATAAATCCTTTACTGTACCAATAATCATTAAGATCCAGCCTGCTAAGAAGCAAACTCCTCCAAGCGGTGTGATTGCGCCAAGCACTCCTACTTTTGTTAAGCTTAAAACATAGAGACTTCCGCTGAAAAGAATGATTCCTACTAGGAATAGCCAACCTGACCAAGTGAAGAATGTACTTGCTGCCACTTTGCCTAGCAGGATTCCAATGACCAAAAGTGCAGTTGCATGAAACATTTGATAGGTTACACCTGTTTTCCAAATGTCTAGGTAATAGGGATCTAGCCTATCCTTAAGTCCATGAGCACCAAATGCCCCAAGTGCCACCGCTAAAAAGGCGTTAATAGCGCCGATAATAATAAAAGTTTTCATGTTTTCCCCTTTCTTCTACTTTTAAGTTTAGCTGTGTAAAATGGTCTGTTGATTTCCGCTCCAGGCACTTCGCTTTCCGCGGGCGGTCCGGTGAACCTCCTCGGCGCTTATGCGCCTGTGGGGTCTCACCTGCCCCGTCCTCCCGCAGGAGTCTACGTGCCTTCCGCTCCAATCAACAGAGTGTACTAATCATCATTTAGCTTTAACACAGCGATCTATTAAAAATCAAATAGCGAATCGCCGTTTGCTTCGTCTTCCATTTCTAGTTTTTTTGGTTGATTTAATGTTACTGGCTGCTGAAAGGACGGCTGTACGGTTACAGGCTGAAATGACGGGACAGGATTTAGTGGTGCTTCCTGCGGTCTTTGCTTTTCATCTAGGATCAGCTCGCATAATATTTTAATAGAGTACACTTTTTCCCGCAAGTTATCTTGCTTCGTGCTGTTTTTTGCCAGCGTTAATTCCTCTTCGATTTTCCTTAATAATTTTTCAACCGATATATTCACGATTTTTAAACTCCTCTATTCCATTCTTTATATCATCATACCAAATTCGCCAGCCAAATAGAAATTCCGACATGTTTCACGTGAAACATGTTGGTTTATGTCATATTAAAAACCCGCACCAAAAGGTACGAGTTAGTTGTTGTCCAGCTCCAGCGCCTAGCCCCTCGGGGTCATAAACCAATCACTTCGGAAGGCAAAAAGCACGCCTTCAGTCAGCGCTCGTTTTATGCCTGTCGGGTCTGCCCAAGGCGCTTCCGCTTTTCTATTTAACCTAATATTCTTTGATAAATGGATTTGGCATGGGTTAAGTCTTTTGTGCCGTGTATAAGAGCACGTCCATCGTTAAAGATGACCAATCGCTCAGAATCCATTTCCACTGACAGAAGGTACGGATTCCCTTTGACCGTATACCCGAGTGTACTCAGCTGCCCTGCCAGTTTTTCAAGCGATAGCTCACCTTGTGTGGATGGGCGAATCTGCACCGTATCCCGGCCGCATAAAACAGTCGTCTTTGTCATATTTTCTGAGTCTAGATAAGGATAGGTTCTTTCTTCGCCGCACGATAAACAGCCTGAAAATTTGGCTTTTCCCATTTTCAAACTCGTATATTGGTTCCGCCACAAGTCAAAGCTGACAAACGAAGTTCGAACGGCCTCCCAATCCTCAACAAGCATTTTGAGCGCTTCGGCACTTTGATGGGAAATTACCATTTGGACTGCAGGCGAGATAATTCCGCCGGTATCACAGGTTAATCCCTGCATCGGAATCGTCCGTAACAAGCAATTTAAACAAGGAGTTTTCCCTGGTATAAACGAAAAACTCATTCCATAACTGCCAACACACGCACCATAAATCCAGGGTATGCTATACTTTTGTGAAACATCATTAATTGCCATCCGCGTTTCAAAATTATCGGTCGCATCAATGATCACATCAACATCCTTCACCAAATCCTCCAGCATAGGTGGAGTAGCATCAGCGATAATTGCCTTCACTTCTACGTCCGAGTTGATAGCCTTAAGGCGCTTTTGTGCCGCAGCTGCTTTTGGAAGCTTCTCAATGACATCCTCTTCAGTATAAAGCTGTTGACGCTGAAGGTTACTTGCTTCGACATAATCCCTGTCAACAATTGTAAGTCGGCCAATCCCAGCCCGTGTAAGTACCTCTGCATTTCCAGAGCCAAGGGCGCCGGCTCCAATCATTAACACATGCTTCCTACTAATTTTATCTTGTCCTTCTTTTCCGATTCCTGGAAAGAGGACCTGTCGTGAATATCGTTCGTCCATTCTGTTTTCCCCTTTTCCAAACAACCGTATCAGCCGCCGCTTACAGGAGGAATAAAGGCAATTTCATCACCATCTTGAATCACTTCATCATCCTGGGCAAATTCTTCATTAACAGCTGTCATAACACTATCTAATTTTGGAAGATTGTAATTACGAACTAATTCTGCTTTTAATTCAGCAACTGTTTTGCCGCTTGCATCGATCTTAAGAAACTCTTCACCGACTGCGTCGCGTAAATGAGCAAAAAATAAAACTTTATTCATTTAAGTCACTCTCCTCAGGCTTGCCACTAGGGTAAGCGACAGTTTCGAGCTGGTTGCCCATCCACTCTTCGCCATCTTCCCAATGTTCCTTTTTCCAAATCGGGACGATTTCTTTAATCCGCTCAATGGCATATCGATTCGCATCATAGGCATCGGCACGGTGAGGAGTAGAAACGGCTATAACCACGGCGATATCTGTTATATCCAGCCTGCCCACTCGATGGGTAATGGCTACTTGTGCACCTTCCCAGCGCTCTTCAATCTCCCTGCCGATTTGCTCCAATTTTTTCACTGCCATCGCTTCGTACGCATCGTATATTAAAAATAAAGTCTTTTTTCCTTTTGTTAATTCACGAACGGTTCCAATAAAAGTAGTAATTGCTCCAGCATTGCGCTGAACAACCTTATCTATGACAGATTGAATATCGATCGGTTCTTTTGAAATTTGAAAATTCATCTTGTGCACCTCTTCAGACCAATTTCTTTGGCTCTGCATTTTCGACCACTTCATAGCCGCCGATTTTTTCGACCTGCTGTTTAAAGATCGGTGATTGAATAATATCGATTAACTGTTTGCCACTTTCACTTTCATAAAAGCTCCGCGTCATCACTAAATCATACTCTTCATCAGCTACTGGAATAAAATCTAGGTTCATAGCTTTTGCAGCAGGATAGATTCCTAGTCCTGCTCCATGGTCGTCTCCATTTACCTCAGCCGCTACCGCTAAGTGTGAAAACATTTCCCGGTCGTAACCGGTAATCTCTTCTGATGAAATATCGTTCTCCTCAAGCAGCATATCGAAGAGAATCCTCGTGCCTGCACCTTTTTGACGATTAACGAAGTTCGCTTTTTTCTCAAAAATATCTAAGACTGTTTCAATACCAAGCGGATTTCCTTTCGGTAAAATCCATCCTTGCTTTCTTTTTAGAAACGGAAAAAGGATAACATTAACGCCAGCTAATATTTTCTTAACATATGAGATATTATATTGCTTTGTATTGGGGTCAAGCAAATGAATGCCCGCTACGTGGGCCTCTCCTTTTCGAATTGCCATGATTCCAGCCATACTGCCAACATGGGAGGAAACTATTTTCATATCAGCACGAACTCTTTTTAGCTGTGATGATAATAGGTCAATCGTTAAATCGTGGCTTCCAGAAAACATAATGGCGTTTTTAATTTCCTCAAGTGGTCTCAAAAGCTCCACCTCAGCAAACTCACCCTGTTCATAGCCACTTACGTTGGCTGGAACGATAAGAAGGCCATCTGCTCGAACATAGGACATGGTTACACCTGCTGCTCTTGTCAGCGGGTTGGCAACAAACTGTCCATTCACATAGCCGATATTCATTCGTACAAAATCTTCTGCACCCATACCTGATACAATCCGGCGGCCAAGCTTGACACTTACCGTTTGTCTTTTTGGCTCTGGTATCTGCAGATATTTGCAAATTAGCGGGCGTACAAACCACTCTAGTGCTAAATAAGCTGAAACTGGATATCCAGGAACACCTACGACAATTTTTTCATTTATTTTTCCTAAAATAACCGGTTTACCTGGCCTTGCAGCTACACCATGGGTAAAGACCGTGCCAATTTCACCAATGATGTGAACGGTATAATCCTTTGAACCTGCTGATGATCCGGCATTGATAACGATAATATCAGAGTCTTTCGCAGCTTCAAGCAAAACAGACTTAATCTGTTCAGGTTCATCCTTCACAATCCGGTGAAGTCTTGGCTCGCCGCCCCAATCTTTTACAAAATTCGCAAATACCGTTCCGTTAAATTCTATAATTTTTCCAGAAGAAAGTTCGCTATCTGCTTCGACCAGCTCGTTACCAGTTGGAATAATGGAAACAATCGGCTTCTTTACAACTGGAATGTGAAGCTGCTGTCCGGCCAACAGCACTCCTAAGTCTGCAGGTCTTAGAATATGTCCTTGCGGGAAAAGCATTTCCTCTTGGACGATATCCTCCCCAATTGGACGGATATGCTGCCAAGGTGTAGCCGGTTCAATAATTTCAATCGTTTCCTCATCAATCATATCGACATGTTCGATCATGATTACCGCATTAAATGGCGAAGGAATCGCGTTTCCTGTATCCACAATCGCAAAATCAATCCCTAGCTTAAGCTGAAGGGGATTTTGCTCGTGGGCAGTATACGTTTTCTCAGCAATTACCGCAATTCCATCCATTGCCGATGCATGGTAATGAGGCATGGAAACATTAGCAAAAATTGGTTCAGCCGTTACACGGCCAAGAGCATCACTGGTTGGTATCATTTCTATTTCAAGGGGCAGAGAAAATGCCTTGAGAATTTCTCGCTTTGCTTCCGATCGGGGTTTGTCCTCTAAATATATTTTCCGTTTATAGCGATTCTGGTCCATCTATTTTATCCCCCTCATCGTGTTGCAATCACAGGTACATAATCTCCCTGTGAAATACCCTCTTTTTCTGAACGAATCTCAACAATTCCATCGCTTTTTACTAATGTCATAATCAAACCTGATTTCCCAATGATAGGATCTGCCCACCATTCTCCTTCTTTTTCAAACAAACGAACACGAATATAGTCAGAGCGGCCCGGTGCCGAAGGAATATTTTTAGTAATCCTTGCAAAAATTCGATCTGGTTTTTTGTCGATTTTTTCGCCTTTTAACTTTCGAAGTATCTTTTCGCCAAAAAGCATGAAGATAATCATTGCAGAGGCTGGGTGACCTGGCAAGCCAATAACAGGTTTTCCATTTGCCATCGCAAGGATTGTAGGTTTTCCAGGTTTAATAGAAATACCATGGACAAAAACACCTGGCGAACCTAAGGATTGAATCACATCTGTGGTATAATCCTTTGCCCCGACTGAGCTTCCTCCAGAGAGAATTAAACAATCAACCTGATCATAAAGGTTTTGTGCTTTTTGCTGAAACTCTTGAAAGTCATCCTTCACGATTCCACCGTAAACAACCTCAACATTCCATTGTTTTGCGAGGCTGGCAATCGTCAAATAGTTAATATCACGGATTTGTCCTTCTAAAAGTTTTTCAGTTTGATAGGGAACAATTTCATCACCAGAGGATAGATAACCCACCTTAAGCTTGCGATAGACCGTAACACGACTAATTCCAAGCGAAGCGATTGCACCTAACTCCTGAGGTCTTAGGATCGTCCCTTCCGGAAGAACAACTTCCCCTTCGCGGATGTCTTCACCTGCGCGAATAATGTTCTCACCAGGAGCCACTGACCTATAGGTATTTAACAGACCATCATGGTCTTCACAATGCTCAATCATGATAACGCTGTCACTGCCTGGAGGAATCATTCCGCCGGTTGGCACGTAGACTGCCTCCCCCTGTCCTAGATGGATTCCGGCACTCTCACCCATTCGTACTTCACCGACTACCGTTAAAAACCCGGGCATCGAGTCAGATGAACCATAAGTGTCTTTTGCCTTAACGGCATATCCATCAACGGTTGAACGGTCAAAACCCGGAATATTTTCCTTTGCTGTGACGCACGCAGCGGTTATATAATGGAGAGCCTCTTCAAGGGAGCGCTCCTCCGTATCTTTTATAGCTGGTATATTCTCTTCGATCATTACGAAGGTTTCTTCGACTGTTTTCACCTTGAAAAATTGCACTGTGCCTTACATCCTTCCTTTATCGTCAGCTTCTGAGCCACCGTTTTGCGTCCTCATACTCATGCGGGTGATTCATATTGAAAAAGACACGCTCCATATCAATGCTGCTATAGAGTTCTAGATCTTTTTCCGTTACATAAAGGACGTTTAAATGCTCGAGCAGATGTTTTATTGGAAGACGTCCATTTTCAATACATTCTTCAATTTTATTTACCGTCTTCTTTTGAAAAACTGCACAAAGGGTTTGCATTTTTCCATTAATCACTGGTACTACGGCATCATAATGGTCAATTTGATTCACAAGCTTTGAAGCAAGTTCTCCTGAAATAAAAGGCATATCACACGCTACAATGAAATTCACATCATAATCTGAGGCAATTAGGCCAGCATGAAAGCCTGCCAGCGGTCCGTTTCCAGGATAGTGATCGGACACCATTTTTACCCCTAAGAAATGATAGGAATCCATATCATTGGTAACAAGAATAATGTCATCAAAGTAGACTTTAAGAATATCAACCATTCTTTCTATCGTTGTTTTTTCATTAAGTTTTAGGAGAGCCTTGTTCGTGCCCATTCTACTAGATTTTCCACCTGATAAAATAATAGCCGCAGCTTTCATGAATAGCGCACCTTCTTAATTTGTTTGTTTGATTTCGCCCACTACTTGATAGCCTTGCTCTTGGGCTACGAAGTCTAGGTGAATCGTATTTAAGTCCAGCATGGCAGGTGACGGCTTGCTGAGATATTGTCTTGTATCTATCACTTTAATATATCCTGTACACTTTTCGCAAACCTGAATTTGCGAGGAAGCGTCGCCTTCAATGGTCAAGTACAGAATGGTTTTGTGATCATCGTTACCGCAATGTGCACATTCAATTCGTTTTGCACTCCAATGAGCAAGGCAGCGAGGACACGTCATCACTTTTTTTCCTTCATTTTCAAGAACAGCAAGTCTAGCAGGTTCACCACAAACAGGACAGCCTGCACCAGGAACAGCGTGAGTGATTTCGTGCTGGATCTTTTCTGCTGTAACCTGTAAATAGGGTCTTAATGCTGTTTCGGCAAGAAATTGCGGAATCCATTCCTCTAGTCCATTTTCCTCAGCGAAACCTGCAAAATACTCACTGTTAAACGAGAAGGCTTCATCAATCCAGCGGATCGCTGTTTCTTCGTTTAATAGTGATCTAACTTCAGCAAGCTTTGACTCGAGCTCAGGGTGGTTTTGGGTTAAAAGTACATTTATCTCCTCTATCCACTGTAGGAATAGTGAAATTTCGAAATTAATAGACGCTAATGCAGCTGCTGGCACTCCTGCTAACATTGCTGCTTTATCTAGTTTTGGAATGATGGCTTCTGGATTTATACTCTTTTTCCAATTCTCCTGAAGAGCCAAAATATCCTGCTGTAAATTCTGATATTCTTTCGAAACAACAGATTTTTTCATTGCGTTGCACCTCTTTTGATTTTATAAATCAAGGCTGCCTTGTTACAGACAGCCATTTTGAGTATTTACGTTCATACAGGCTGATGATTTAACTTACGCGCCTTTTTTCTTTTTCTTGTCAGGACTGGTTGGTTTATGCGGGTCGTCTAGCTTAGGGAATTTGCCCTTTTTAACTTCTTCCTCATACCATTCTGTATAGTGCTCATGAGCCCACCACGCAGGTACTTCACCTGTGATAACACCGGTATAACCTGGTTTGGAGTTTTTGTGTATAACAGATAGATAAATGTGTCCGACCACTACCGCAATCGCTAGGCCGAAACCGACGTTGTGTAATAAATATCCCCACTGAACAACCGCTCTTGGGAAGAATTCAGGGAACCACATTGGGAAGCCTGAACCAATGATTAGTATTGCTGTGAAAATTTGAATGATTGAGTTAATCTTCTCACCAGCGTTAAAGAATGTTTGCTTTACATGCTTGAAATTAAAACCGAAAAGCTCCTTAACAAACTCTGTAAAGAACTCTAGGTCACGTTTCTTCCAGGTAACAAGTTCTTTAATCCAAAGCTTAAAGCCCTTAAAGTCAAAAATAACCCAGATAAACGTTGGTGTAATAAACGCTACGGCAAAAATTCTGTGAAGGAGACGTGCACCTTCTGGTCCGCCAAGCACGGGGTATAACCAGTCAAAAAACTCTGTGTACATTGGCAAAGCTGTGATATAGAGGGCGATAAATGAAATCGCATTAACTGCATGCGCCCAGACAAAAGCCTTCGAAAAACGTTTTACCTTTACTGTCGACTTTTGAGGTTTACTCATGGTGCTCACCTCCGTCTTCGTTTTTACCATTCTTCTTCTTACTAATAATTGTGTTGGTTATGAAGGCTCCTACAACAGCCATCGTGGTAGCACCGATCATCATTTTACCAATTGGCTGTGCATAATCTTTCCAAACCACAGCGGATGTTGGAACTTTAGGGTTTTCAGGTAATCCGTATACAGATGGCTTTTCCGCAAGCACATAAACAGTGTGTGTTCCGCCAACACCTTGTGGGTTATAAACCATTGCGTTAGGATAACGGTCTTTAATCTGTTTCACACGCTCTTCTGCCTTTTGAATCATTGCAGCTTTGTCGCCAAACTGCATTGCACCTGTATGACAAGTTGTTACACAAGCAGGCTGTAAGCCTTCTTCAAGACGATCAGTACACATGGTGCATTTATTTGCCTTTCTGTACTTATCACCATTTTTATCAACATATTCCTTAAGGGAAATAACTTCAAATGGACAGTTATTTACACAATAGCCACAGCCAACACATTTTTCATGGTCGATAACAACTGTGCCAAAATCAGTGTAGCTAATTGCATCTTCAGGGCAGACCTTTTCACAAGCCGCTTCGTACAATGGAAGCATGCGGAGTGACGGAAAAGATAGTCAAGACCGCCCTTAGAGTTTTCGTGTTCGATATATTGCAACACATTCCAAGTATCAGCAGTTGTTTTTGTATGTGATTGAGCGCTTCCGAGGAAATCTTGTGGTTCTGCCGGAAGGTCATTCCAGTTTTTACAAGCAACCATACAAGCACGACAGCCATCACATTTGGTTACGTCGACAAATTTTACATATTCAGTAGCCATTGTTAAGCCCTCCTTACGTCACAGAGGAATGCCTTATATTCAGGAATTGTTGTATTTGCATCCCCGATATGAGGTGTCAGGCGATTAGCTGTTTCCCCAGTTGCGATTCCTTTATAACCAAAATGCCAAGGCATTCCGATTTGATGAACGTTTTTGCCATTAATCTTATGAGGCTTAAAGCGCTTCGTTACCATTGCATAAGCTTTTACCTCGCCGCGTGCGGAGCTGACAATGACTTCGTCTTTATTTTTAATGCCCTTTTCTTTTGCTAACTCTTCGCTCATTTCGATATACATATAAGGAACTAGTTCTGATAACCATGCTTGGTTACGTGTCATCGTTCCGGACTGCCAATGCTCACTTACCCGGTAGGTTGTTGCCACGATCGGGAAATCTGCCTTAAAGCCGCGCTCATTGAATTTACCATCAAATATTTGTATAGCTGGGTTAATTTCTTGGCTAGAGAACGGATTCTGTACTGGGCTTTCAAATGGCTCATAGTGTTCAGGGAAAGGACCATCATTTAATGTTGGAGCATATACACCGCCAACACCATCGTTCATCATAATGAATGGATCTTCGAAGCCAGCATCACCAGGCTTTCGCGTCGCCACAAAGTCAGGTACGTCCACTCCAGTCCATTTGCCTTGTACCGCGTCATACCACACAACGGCTTTTTCTTTGTTATATGGCACACCACTTGGATCGCATGATGCGCGATTATAAAGGATACGACGGTTCATTGGCCAAGCATACGACCAGTTTAGATATAAACTCATTCCCGTATCTTTCTTGTCACGGTTTTTCGCACGGTTCTTTCCTTCTTCAGGGTAGAATCCGCAATAAATCCAGTTGCCTGAACATGTTGATCCATCATCCTTTAGATTTCCAAAACCTGCGATTAGTTTTCCTGTATTGACATCGTATCCGTTAATTTCTTTACATACTAAGTCGATATCAGGATGGTGTCCCTCACCATAATTCCAGTAAAGAGCATTGATTGGTTCAGCTTTAGGACCTGATTCATTTTTATATAAACCTTTAATTCTAGTTGCAAGCTCATGGATAATTTCTAAATCTGCCTTTGATTCACCAAGCGGCTTAATTGACTGCCAGCGATACTGCATCCAACGAGCACTGTTTGATATGCTTCCTTCTTTTTCATATGAAGAACATGCTGGCAGTAAGAAGACTTCGGTATTAATCTTAGCTGGATTGCTTCCTGCTTCTGTTTGCCAGAAAGCTGATGTCTCTGTTTCCCAAAGATCAACGGCTACTAACCATTTTAAATTAGAAAGAGCTTCTTTTTCTTTACCAGCATTCGGACCGCCGACTACCGGATTGGTTCCAAATAGGAATGCTCCCTCCAATGTGCCATCATACATTGCTTTAAACAAGTTCATGTGTGAGTAATTTTTATTGCCCTTTGGCAGGTATTGGTAAGCGAATTCATTTGCAGCCGTAGCATTTGGTCCATACCAAGCTTTTAATAAGCTGACAATGAACTTAGGTTTATTGCTCCAGTAGCCTGTTTTTGGTGTTTCTTTTTCTAAGTGTCCTGCTAAATTAGCATTTAAAGGATCTGTAGAAGTCGGTGCATTCAAGTAACCTGTCAAGTTACCATATAACAATCCAAAGTCTGTTGATCCTTGAACGTTAGACTCACCACGCATTGCGTTAACTCCACCGCCAGGCAGACCAATGTTACCTAGTAGAAGTTGAATCATTGCAAACGCACGAACGTTTTGAGTACCAACTGTATGCTGGGTTGTTCCCATTGCGTACATGATTGTTCCTGCTTTACCAACTTGACCTGTAGCACAGAACGCTTTATATACTTTTAATAAGTCTTCTTTTGGTGTTCCCGTAACTTTTACAACTGTGTCAACATCATAGCGAGAATAATGCTTCTTCATTAATTGGAAAACAGACCTTGGATGCTCTAAGCTGAAATCTTTTACTAGATTTCCTTCCGTGTCTTTTTCAAAAGCCCACTGTGTTTTATCATAGGAGCGCTTGTCTGCGTTATATCCTGAAAATAAGCCATCTTCAAATTTAAAGCTTTCTTTTACAATAAAGCTAGCGTTTGTATATTTAGCAACATACTCTTTGTGGTAAAGATTATTATCAAGCGCATATTTGATCATCCCGCCAATAAACGGAATATCTGTTCCAGAGCGTAATGGTGCATAAATATCTGACATTGACGATGTTCTTGTGTAACGAGGGTCAACGCTTATTATTTTTCCGCCATTCTCTTTTGCTTTTGTTAACCATCTAAAGCTGATTGGATGGTTCTCAGCAGGGTTTGCGCCCATAATCAACGCACAATCGGTATATTGCACATCATTCCAACTGTTAGTCATTGCTCCACGACCAAATGAAGGTGCCAGACCGGCAACCGTTGAACTATGTCATATTCGTGCCTGGTGCTCTAAATAGGTTACACCAAGCCCTCTCATCATTTTAGCAAGCAGGTAAGTCTCTTCATTATCAAGAGCTGCTCCGCCAAGGCTCGCAATGGCCTCGGTCTTATTCACTGTCATGCCGTCTTCACTTACAACAAAAGATTTGTCACGTGTTTCTTTTGTACGCTTGGCAATGGTTTCATACATCCATTCCCAGTCTTTTTCTACCCATTTATCACTGCCTGGTGCACGATAAAGTGGTTTTTTAATGCGTTTTTCAGAGGTGTATAATTGTCTGATAGTTGTACCCTTGCTGCATAGCTTTCCTTCGTTAATTGGGTTATCCGGATCCCCTTCCGTATAAACCACTGTGTTGTCCTTTGTATGGACTAAAATTCCACAGCCAACGCCGCAAAAGCAGCAAATGGTTGGTGTAACAGTTGATTTGGCGATTTTAAATTCTTTTGTGCTGGCATGAGCTTTTTTCTCATTGAAGCCTAGCTCAACTACTGCAAGAGTGACAGCAGTAGCACCAGACAACTTTAAGAATTGCCGGCGGTTTAAGTTGATTTCAACCATTTTTCTATCTCCTTCCCATAAATTGAATAGAACATCCCATTTTTCTCTAATTTAAAAACTATTCCTGAATACTCCTGGTAACAAAAATCGTAACAAAGCATAACATTTCCTTATTTATTACCAGGCTTCACCTCCCTTACTAGATTTTTATAACCAATATATTTTAGAAAAGCGCCATATTAAAGAAAGTCTTGAAAGACCATATCCTTTCAAAATCTTTCCTGCATTTTACATTGGTTCTTTTTTGGATAGAGCGCTGTGATATATGCCAGATAGGTTTCACCATTCCGTTTTGTATATTTAACAAAATCCCGGTGATGAAAACCATTTGCAGATTCTATTTTTTTACTGGACCGTTTTCTCATTGGTTTTATGGTCCAATTTTTCAGTTCACATTGATCAGGCTTCACCTTTAAATGACAAATAACAATCCCATCATTTGCATGCGACTTATCAATGCTCCAATCAATCCGTTTATTAGCTGTGTCCCCTCCTGTTGTAAGGGATAAGGGAGCTATTTTTTTCAACTCATTTTGGACATAGGATTTTCCTTGCATGACATGCATGGCATCGGTATATTGGATTTTTCTGCCCTTTATTTTTTTAAGGAACCTTTCACTATGTTTTAACTCATCACTGGTTACATGGTCATGACATGTTGTACAAAGGGTTATTAGATTATGAATAGAGTCACCACCATTTAATCGTCTTGGAATAATATGGTGAACTTCCATTCTCGTGTTTGTCATTCCACAATCCTGACAACAGTTATGGTCGCGAAGCACTACTGCTTTTCGAATGTTTTCATCCAATCTATTGCTTTGTTGATATTCCCATTTGTAGGGTTTATGACCCTTTTCCAATGCACGGATATCGATTAAGACATCCTCCAAAGAAATATGATCGATTCGGATCCATTTATGGAGCTGGTTAACAACTCGTAAAATAGAATCTTTCTTTTGCCTAATACTAGGGGCAAGCCGTCCTTCGTTTTTAGAAGCTAACCGGTTATTAAACCTTGCTGACCGGTACTTTTTGTGAAATCTTCTGTAGTGTCGATATCCTCTTCTTACCGTCATTTTAACTTTCACATCTATTCGAAGGCCAATCGTTCCTTTGAAAAGGGGTTTATTTTTTCTCTTACATTCTTGTACCAAAGCGATTCCTACAAACTTCGAACCATCGTCAATTCCCAGATGAACGGGTGTCGAATTGATTTCGTCAACAGGGATTACCTTTTTCAGTTGGATAACCATTGGGAATTTGTTTTTCAAAATCGCTTTTTGTTTACGAATTAAGTACCATGCTCGGTTTTCTTTTGTTGGAGATAATCTGTTGCCTTGAGCATCTAACACAAAACAATAGGTCATTTCTGACCAGCCTCCATTACGGGTATTTTCCCCCTTGCCAAAGTCAATGGACAGGACATGCCATTTTGGTGTTTGGTTTCCAAACCCTAGGAAACGGTCTTCCTCATTGCTAACAGAGCTACGGACTGGCGATCACATCCGCAGGTGTTACTTTACCTTATCCACTAACGTAGTTCATCGCGCTATTTCCTTTTCAGGAAACTACACTCACTGAGGCTAGAGAGCACGAACCTGTCACATACAAAATGATTGGGTTCCATTTTAATATGATTTAGATGAATTTGTTATGATTTTTCTTTAACAGATTCGAGCTCCTTTCAATGCATCTCTACAGCGGGTATTTCCAATAAATCATTTTCAACTCGGCCAGTTGAGGTATAAATATTAGCCATTTTCCCTCGTAAATAACCAATTACCTCTATATTTAAGTATTTTGCCAGTTGAACAGCCTGCTTGGTGGCTGCCGTTCTTGACCCAATAACAGGAAAGCCAAATTTCGCTGCTTTGGAGAGCATTTCATATGAAACCCTTCCGGTTGTTAATAAAACTAACCGTTCAGGCTGCAAACCCATTCGTATGGTGTGGCCAATGATCTTATCGACTGCATTGTGCCGCCCAATGTCTTCACGGACGGTGATATTGCCTGCCTCATCAACGATACAAGCCCCATGCATCCCGCCAGTTTCCAAATAAAACGATGAATTTTGAGCAAATTCACTTCGTTTTTTTAATAAGTAACTCAATTTATAGCTGTGTTCAGAAGACACTTTTTGAAAATTTTTCACGTCGGTCATCGAGAAAAATGTCACTCCTCGGCCACATCCTGCTGTATAGTGCTTCTTCTTCTTAAACAGCTCTTCTTCATTAAAGCCATTCAGAAGTGAAACATTAATGGTACCCATTTCCTCATTTATGCTAATGGATCCAACCTCACTCGCTCGGTGAATAAATCCTTCAGAAAACAAATAACCATAAGCCCAATCCTCTAAATCATGTTTCGTTAGCTGAAATACGGCAATCTCATACCCGTTTAACACTAGGGTAATGGGATATTCATCCGGACATCCTTTGCGGTACATTGTTTTCTCTCCTCTCAGGCATGGCGTTTCAATTGTAATAATGTTACCGAGCGTTCTCAGCGACATTTATCACAACACACGCAGTTCAAAGTGAATTAGCTAGGCAATTTAGATTTATAATAGATATCGTTGCTTTAATCTCAGGGCTTTGACGATTATCGGTAGACTTTGTGTCAGATTATCGAATTTTCACCCTACTCAATTGCGTTAGCACTATGTACTGATTGTTAAACCAAAATTTGTAAGCGATTCCATTTAAAAAAGTGTATCTTTAGTACTATCGTACGATGAGTCCTTTTTCTCTGAAGTAAGATTTATCACATAAAACGATTTAATTAGGGTAAATACGGTCAATTGTCATTTTTCTGACAAAATCAGAGCATTTGTAAAAATTCTGCTATATTTTCTAGTTTGTTTTATAATAGGAATAAGTGAAAAAATCACCAACTCGTTTTTTAGGAGGAGTACATATGACAATCAAAAAGGTTATGACAATTGCTGGTTCAGATACGAGCGGGGGTGCTGGAATCCAAGCCGATATCAAAACATTTCAAGAGCTCGGAGTTTATGGGATGACAGCACTGACAACCATCGTTACGATGGATCCAAAGGATTGGCACCACAGTGTGTTTCCTATTTCAGTTGAAACTCTAAAACCACAAATTGATACCGTCCTATCTGTAGGAATTGACGCAATGAAAACAGGGATGCTCGGTACAGTTGAGATTATTGAGTTAGTAGCAAAGGTTATCGATGAACATAAATTAGAGCGCGTCGTCATCGACCCTGTTATGGTTTGTAAGGGCGAGGATGAGGTATTAAATCCAGAAACAACCGACGCTATGCGCGAACTCTTATTGCCACGTGCTTTAGTTGTGACACCGAACCTGTTCGAAGCAGGTCAATTAGCTCAAACAGGCCCGGTTAAAACGTTAGAGCAGATGAAAGAAGCTGCTGTAAAAATACACGATTTAGGTGCGAAGTATGTTGTCATTAAAGGCGGCAGCAAGCTTTTAACAGAGGAAAAGTCAATTGACCTTTTATATGATGGCAAAGACTTTACAATATTTGAATCTGAGAAAGTGGAAACAAACTTTACACATGGAGCAGGCTGTACATTCTCGTCTGCCATTACTGCAGAGCTTGCTAAAGGTCGTTCAGTTGTTGAGGCGGTCGAGGTGGCAAAGGACTTCATCTCCGCTGCTATCAGCCAGGGCTTCCGCTTAAATGAATTTGTCGGACCTACTTGGCATGGTGCCTACCGCGGTGCAAAAACTGAATACTGCACAGATTGTTAATCATACAAAAACAGAGTCGGACATTGAGTTCGACTCTGTTTTTGGCTGTGTTAATGAATACTAATGATTTTAGAACCTGTTGATTGGAGCGGAAGGCGCTCGACTCCTGCGTGATGAACGAGCTGAGTGAGACCCCACAGGTCGGAACGACCGAGGAGGCTCACGGGCGAGCCCGCGGAAAGCGTAGCGCCTGGAGCGCAAATCAACAGCCTAATTTAACACAGCCTTTTTAAAGCAAGGATTTCGCTTTTTCATTGTGATTTTAGTATGATAGTTACATTATTAATTTACATACCTTGCACAGGGAAAGGAGAAAGAATTATGGAACCAATTAAGGATTATCGTCAGGTTCAAGAAGCGATTAACGCATTCGCGAATCAGGATGTGTATATTCACCTGGAAACAACCAATGGTGCCTATGCATCTCATCATGATCAAACTTTCTTTTCAGCAGGTGCCTATATCCGTAACGCATTAGTACGATACGAAATTGGGAAAATCACTGGAAATGATCCCTATCGTGTTGGTTTAAAAATAAATCTTGGCTGGATTTACGCAGAAGGTCTTACTCATTTTGAAGTGGATGAGCAAAACCGTTTGCTCCTAGCCGGTCATGATAACAAAGGAAAACTCGCGGTCGCTCTTGAAATCAGCGCTACACCGTTTGAGTAAAGAAAGGAGGAGCCTATTATGGAAAAAGAACGTCATGTATTAGTCGTCTTTCCACATCCGGATGACGAAGCTTTTGGAGTGTCAGGAACCATTGCCACCCATGTACAAAACGGTACTCCTGTCACCTATGCCTGCTTAACCTTGGGAGAAATGGGACGCAACATGGGGAATCCCCCTTTTACCAATCGAGAAAATCTCCCGAAAATTAGAAAAGAAGAACTTAAGGCTGCCGCCGCGGCATTAGGTATTCAAGATTTGCGAATGCTAGGATATCGTGATAAAACGGTGGAGTTTGAAGACGATGAAAAACTAGCGAAAGCGATGTTGTCGTTGATTAATGAAGTAAATCCATCACTGATCATTACTTTTTATCCAGGATACTCCGTTCACCCTGACCATGACGCCACCGGTGCGGCGGTTGTGAGGGCAGTTGAATCTTTACCTGCTGCTGCAAGACCTAAACTGCACTGTGTTGCTTTTTCAAATAATTGCGTGGAAGAGCTCGGTGAGGCCGACATTGTCCATAACATTAGCGCTGTTGCCGATAAAAAGCTCGCAGCGATTCAAGCCCATCGTTCCCAGACGGAGCAAATGTTTGGCGACGTGACTGAGAAGTTAAAGAACCAAGACCCGCAAATGATGGTCTGGATCAACAACGAACGGTTTTGGACATACAAATTTGATAAGTAAATTGAGTTCCCTTAAGAACCGTTATTAAGGACAAATCCTTATCTGACTCGTCTGAAATTTGTCCTCAAGATCCCTTATTGAGGACAAATCTCTTACTGGCTCATCTAAGTTTTGTCCCTAAGAGCCCTTATTGAGGACAAATCCCTTACTGGCTCATCTAAGTTTTGTCCTCAAGATCCCATATTGAGGACAAATCTCTTACTGGCTCATCTAAGTTTTGTCCTCAAGATCCCATATTGAGGACAAATCTCTTACTGGCTCATCTAAGTTTTGTCCCCAAGAGCCCTTATTGAGGACAAATCTCTTACTGGCTCATCTAAGTTTTGTCCTCAAGAGCACTCATTGAGGACAAATCTCTTGCGGTTTCATCAAGTTTGTCCTTAAGAAACTTACTAGCACAGAAAACCCTTCGCGCACTGGCGAAGGGTTTTCTTAATAGGTGGTATTCATCAAAGCACAGAGCCGGCACATATCAAGGATGATAATTTTCCGTGATTTCATTTCGATGATTCCTTCTTTTTTTAATTTCGAAAAAACCCGGCTTACACTCTCCCTCGTCGTTCCTACCACAGTTGCAAATTCTTGTATCGTCAACGGGATTTCAATGTTCCACCTCGAGGCAGAGGTATTAAATTTATTTCCTAAGCGCTCTAACGTCTTTACTGTTTTCGCATAAACATCTAACAGCGCAACATCCCTTAAGGTTGACGTCATCTCGCGCAGCGAATCACTCATGTATTGGATCATTTGGACAGCTAACTCTGGATATTCATGAAGCCCCTTCTCTAATTCCATTTTATCTAGAAAGAAAAGCTGGCCATCTTGGAGCATAGTAGCTGTCGCTGGGTACATCAAAGAGGTTTTAGAAAATAAACAAGCTTCTGCAAACACATCACCCTTTTGCTTCATACAAACAATGATCTCATTTCCGCTTTCATCTCGTTTCGTTAGCTTTACCGCGCCTGCATGAATAAAAAATACTCCCTTGGCCAATTCATCCTCACAAATCACCTGATCTCCTTTTTTAATGGTTAACGTCTGAATACGATTAGCAATAAGCCGCAGGGATTTTGCAGATAAATCTTTAAAAATGACGATTTTTCGTAAGAAGTCCTCGATTTTCAGCTCTCTTACTCTTCCTAATGGCTGTTCCTCTAAAGCATGTGAGGGATTCATTCTCCCCCTCCTCTCTCTAATTTATGTTTCCTCCCATTCTATTAAAAAAAATCACAACTCGAAGTGATTATCTTCACAAAACGTTCAATTTTTAAAACACTTACATATCAATACCCTTCACAAAACGTTCAAATTTAAACAAGAAACAGTGAAGTTTATCACAAAATTACACATGAAATCCGATTAGGATGAAGTTGTTGAATAGACAGAAGGAGGGGGAAGTATGAATAAGGCAATTATTAGCTTTGCGATTAGCTTAGTCATTGGTTTTGGTCTTGGATACTTGGTATTTGGTGTCATCATGGGCGATTCAGATAAACAGCCTCAGATCGCTCAAACAGAACCAACAGATGCAACTAGCACAACAGAAAAGCAAGAAACAGAGGCAGTAAAGGAAACGGCTTCCGTAGATGAAGCAAATATACTCAACAGTAAAGGATGTCTAGGCTGTCACGCAGTGGATGCACTCGGTTTAGAAGGTGGAGCAACAGGACCTGACCTTTCAAAAGCCTTTACAGATGTTGAAGGAAAGCATGGAAAGCCGATTGAAGAATTCTTAAAAGAGCCAACATCAGCGGTTATGTCCGGCGTTATCGGCGGTAACCCATTAACAGATGAAGAACGCACGCAAGTGTTAGATATGTTAAAACAAGCTTCTGAAAAATAAAAAGGTGGTGTTATAGATGAAGAAATGGATTCCAATTGCCTCTGGTTTACTAGCAGGTTTTGTCGCAGCAACGATTTCCTTTGCCGATTTTTCTACTAGTACAAACAATCAAGCTGCTTCAGGCAGTACCAAAAGTGACGCAGAGAAAGTTTATGTTCCTTTCGGTGAAAAAGATGATTACTACTTATTCGCATCCGGTGGCCACTCTGGTCAAATGTTTATCTATGGTGTTCCTTCCATGCGTCATATCCGTACCGTACCCGTATTCTCACAGGACTCTGCAACAGGCTATGGATTTGACGAACATTCTAAAAAGATGATGGGCGGCTACACGTGGGGAGACCTTCATCATCCTGCATTCTCTGAAACAAAAGGTGACTATGACGGTAAATATATGTTTGCTACAGATGTCGGAAACAGCCGTGCTGCGGCAATGGATTTAGAAACGTTTACCGTTAAAGACATCATTAATGTTCCAAACACAAGCGGCCCGCACTGTGCGGCGTTCGTTACGGAAAATACCGAGTACATGTTCCTGCCAACACGTTTCGCGGTTCCCATCGGCTCTGATTACAAGCCTTTAGACGAATACAGCCAGCAGTACCGCGGTGTAATGTCAGCTGTAACGTTTGACCAAAACCAAGAAAAACTAAATATTGCCTACCAAGTCGCGCTTCCGCCATGGTCTTACGATTTATCAGATGCTGGTAAGAAAAGCTCTGCAGATTGGGCAGTTATGACAACCTACAACACAGAAGAAGCGACTACGAATCTAGAAATTAACGCCTCACAGGCAGACCGTGACTTCATTGTTCTTTTTAACTGGAAAGAGCTTGAGAAAATGGTCGCTGAAGGACAGTATGACGAAGTTACTGGTCAAAAAATGATCTTCCCTGAGAAGCATAAAGGCGGTATTTACCTTGTTCCTGTTGCGAAATCACCACATGGTGTCGACGTAACGCCTGATGGAAAACACTTTATTGCTTCTGGGAAACTTGCACCATCGATGACAGTTTTCTCTTTTGATAAAGCATTTGAAGCTGTGAAAAACCAAGACTTCTCCGGCGAACGTAACGGTATTCCAATCTTAAAATATGAATCTGTCATGGAAAGAGAGGTTAACCCTGAAAACGCACTTGGACCGCTTCACACTCAATTTGATGATAAAGGAATGGCTTACACAACAATGTTCATTTCTTCTGAAATCGTGAAATGGGATCCAAAAACAGGAGAAACGTTAGACCGTATTCCCGTTCAATATTCACCGGGACACTCTGTAGCAGCTGAAGGTGATACAGTTTCACCTGATGGAAAGTGGCTGATTGCTTTGAACAAAATTGCAAAAGACAGCTATCTATCCGTTGGACCTTCACATCCCGAGTCCATGCAGCTGATTGATATCAACGGCAAAATGAAGGTTATTCAATCTTCACCTGTAAACCCCGAGCCGCACTACGCTCAAATCATTAAAGCAGATAAGATTAAAACGATTGAAGTTTATCCAAAGGACGAAAACAATAAGCTTGCGACTTATAAGCAAGAAGACGCTAAGATTGTCCGCAATGGAAATGAAGTTCATGTCTACGGTATCGCCATGCGGTCGAAATTTATCTTTGACGCCAAAGCAAAACGTCCTGATGTGATTGAAGTCAATCAAGGAGATAAGGTGTTTATCCACTTAACGAATACGGATTTTGATGAGGATATTACCCACGGATTTGCCATCAACAGCTATAACTTAAACATGGAAGTTCAGCCTGGCCAAACGAATACGCTGGAATTTACTGCAGACAAAGCAGGTACATTCCCGCTTTACTGTACTAACTTCTGTTCAGCACTGCACCAAGAAATGACTGGCTACTTCCTTGTTAAACCAAAGAACTAAAAAGATGGTAAGGGTATCAATTGATTCAATTGGTACCCTTCTCCGTTTAGAAAGGACTTGTTTTACATGAAGGCAAAAAAATTATCACTTCTTTCATCGATCCTGATTGCCCTTGCTGCCGTCCTAGTTGTCCTATCATTATACTTTCCTTGGTGGCAGATGATTTTCTTTGCTCCTCAGTATCCTGAAGGGTTAAATATCATTGTATATCCCAATAAGCTTGAGGGCGAAATTGATATCGTTAACGGGTTGAATCACTATATTGGAATGGAAAATTTTAGCGAAGAGAATTTCCCAGAATTAGCGTATCTATCATACTTAGTGATTGGTTTAGCAGTCATTACTCTTTTGACAGCCATTCTGCGAAAAAAATCAGTCCTATATGGATTAATTGGTTTATTTATCATTGGCGGCAGTCTTGGTGCTTGGGACCTATCACGTGCGCTTCGCAAATTTGGCACCAACCTAAGCCCAACCGCACCGATAAAAATCGACCCATTTGTTCCGCCGCTTTTAGGGCATAATACAGTTGCAAACTTTGTCACTGAAAGTATCCTTGGATACGGTTCGTATTTCCTGATTGCAGCCTTTATTTTATTACTGATTCCGTTATGGAAGGATCGAACAAGATGAAAAAACTACTGCTTTTTCTATTCATTTTCTCTATTACTATTCTAGTATTTCCCGAGAAAAGTAGTGCTGCCGAAAACTTGCAGGCCATGATCGACAGCTTGGAAGAAGGAGCAGTATTACAACTTGAAAATAAAACGTATGAGGGCAATATTGTCATCAATAAATCAATGACCTTAGTTGGCACTATTAACACGGTGATAAAAGGAGATGGAACTGGAAACGTCATCTCTATTAAAGCTCCTAATGTAACGATTAGGAACCTTAAGGTCACAAATAGCAGTATGGACCGAAACTCTGCTGAGGAATATGCAGGGATCAAGATTCATACCAACGGAAATGTCATCGAAAACATAAAAATTACCGATTCGTTTCACGGGATCTATTTAAGTCAAGCACACGAAAATAAAATCTCCAATGTTGAGATCAAAGGCATGGGTAAAGGGGAAATTGCCGCACAGGGTAATGGGATCCATATCTATTACTCCAATCAAAATCTTTTAACACATAACACCATCGAAGGTACGCGCGATGGCATGTTTTTCGACTATGGTAACAAGAATGAAAGCTATCAAAATAATATTAGTAACACCAGGTACGGTCTGCACTACATGTATTCTGATGAAAATCTTTTTAAGAAAAATACCTTTACGATGAATACGGGCGGCGCTGCGGTCATGAATTCCAACCATCTCGTATTGGAAGATAATCATTTTATCGTAAACTATGGAAACCAATCATTTGGATTACTGCTGCTGCAAGCTAATGATAATCAGATAAAAAATAATACGTTTTACATGAACCAAAGAGGAATGTATATTGACCAAGCTACAAGAAACAGTTTTGAAGGCAATAAAATCTCTCAAAATCAAATTGGGATTGAGCTTTGGGCCAGTTCTAATGAACAAATTTTTTCAAAAAACTTAATTACCGAAAATACTATTCCCGCTGTTACCATTGGTGGAAGTGGTGAAAACAATTTCTGGAGCTATAATGGCAAAGGAAATAACTGGGGAAGCTCTTTCCCGCTCACCGATTTAAACCAAGATGACATTGGGGACTTTCCTATAACCTATCGATCATCGTTATATCAATTACTTGAAGATCAAGAACTATCCTATTTATTTTTAAAAAGTCCGGTACTGCCAATCTATGAAAAAATGAATGCGGTATTGATGGACGAAAAGGTTATGTTTCATGACCCGCACCCACTGGCTGCCGCCAAAGGCAATAACCATCTCATTCTAATAGCCGCTGTAGGGCTGGCCGCGGTGTTGATTCTACTAAAAGGGAGACATTTACTATGCATTACATTTGGAAGGAATGGAAGGAAAACATAAGAGGAAAAGGTTTATGGCTCGCTTTAAGTATCATCGTTCTGATTTCAGTCAGTATCCTGTTTCGTTCCACGTCCCTTTCATTTGATAAAGGCTTTTATGTTCTCTTAATCAATTTGTTTGATACGATTATCTATTTTATCCCGATCCTATGCTTGTTTATCGGTGCATTCTCAATCTTTCAAGAAAAGGAACAAAAGACGTTAATCATGCTGCTGACAAAAAAAGATAATTATACAAGCTTCTTATTGCGAAAAAGCTTTGGTCTCTACACGGTTGTACTTGTTCCCATCTTAGTCTGGTTCTTTCTCTATTTACTATTATTAAAGTTTAATTTCCAACTTGATATAAAGGCTTATTTCATCTTTATATTGGCGATTGTAGCGATGTCGCTTGTATTCCTGCAAATGGGCGCTGCCATCGGAAGCTTTAGCCGCTCCAGAATGCAGATCATCGGATATACGATTTTTGTCTGGTTTTACTTTTTCTTCTTACACGATTTTCTCTTACTCTCACTGCTGCCAGACGTTACCTATGAAAATGTAAAAGTATTTTCTGCCGGCTATTTTTTAAATCCATTACAGTCTGTAAGAATGTTCCTCGAAACAGGCATGGGTGTTTATTCTTTTGGTCATATGTCAAGGCTACTCCAAGCCTTTATGTGGACGAAGCCAGTATTCTTTTTACTCGGAAATCTGGTATTTTGGATCATTACTTCTATCGCAGCAGGTATTATTTTTCACCGTAAGGAGGGCTTTGAATGATTACGGTATCGGGTCTAAATCAATCCTTCGGGAAAAAAATAATCCTGGAGAATATCAATATTGAGATTCATAAAAATGAAATTTGCGCACTTGTGGGACGTAATGGTGCAGGAAAGTCGACTTTTATCAACAGTCTTCTCGGGCTTCTTCCTGTGAAGCAGGGTTCAATATCCATTAACGGTTTTCAAGTCACGAAGAAAAATCATGACTGGAAAAAGGCGATTGCCTACTTGCCCGAAAAGTTTCAGCTCTATCCAATGCTGACGGGGATGGAGAATATTACCTTCTTTGCTGAAGCAGTTTCTAAGGCAGTTGATCAGGAACGCATTGAAAATGTCCTTAAATCGGTAAGTTTGTGGGATGACCGTGATGTACAGGTGAAAAAATATTCAAAAGGAATGCTGCAGCGCCTTGGATTAGCCATCACTCTTTATAAGGATTCTAGTATTCTGATTCTTGATGAGCCTATAAGCGGGATTGACCCAATGGGACGTATGGAAATTTTAGAAGTGTTAAAGTCGCTTCATGATAAAACCATCCTGCTATCCTCCCATCATCTTGATGAAATCAGACAGGTTTGTACGCATGTAGCGTTCTTAAATAATGGAAAAATGGAGAAATATACGGTGGAGGAATTCTTACAAACACATAATCTTGGAGGGATAGAATCATGAAAAAAGCGATGAGGCTGACCGCACTGCTATTATTTGCTTTACTTGCAGGCTGCAGTGCCGACCCTGAGTACAATATTGAAATCACAAAGCCAATCTACCAACAGCCAGATAAAGAAATGCCTTTTGAAATTCAAGTAAAGGAAAAGGATGAGCGCGCAACTGGGCTGGACGTTTCAGCAGAATTCTCTATGACCAATATGGACCACGGGATGACAAAAGTCGAACTAACAGAAGGGGAAGATGGTATTTATTCTGGAAAGGTTGAACTCCCGATGCCAGGTAAATATGAAATACTGTTTATCTTAGAAAAGGATGGAGAAAAGATTGAAAAGGTAATTAGTTATGAAGTGGAAAAACCAGAGGGTATTGCTTCAATTAACGGAGAATGGATTACCGATGAAGATGTAGACTTCTATAAGTTTATTAATAATCTTCAACTTGCCATCAATCGTGAAACAGACCAGAAGCGATACACAGGGGAGCAATTGAAGGAAGCATTAGCATACTGGGAGTCACAAGAAAAGCTGGTTGAAGATCAAAATCAATTATTAACACAAATCATCCGCCTCCGCTCAATGGCAATGCTTGCAGAAGAAAAAGGCCACACGGCAACCGACGCGGAAATCGAAACAGAGATCAATAAGGTCCGCGCCCAATACGACCAGTTCGAATCTGCTAAAGCCATGATCAACGAATACGGCGAAGAGAAATTTTGGGAAACCGAAAAAAACCAATACCAACTCATCGTTCTCTCCCAAAAAGTACAAAAAGACATGATCGAAAAAGTAAAAAAAGAAAACCCAGAAATGAGCCAACAAGAAATCAACTTTCAAGCCCAAAAACAATACGAAGAACTCCTAGTATCACAGGTTAACTCTTTAAAAATGGAAATCCTATAATACATTAACTACCATCGCCAACACCAAATATACAAAAACTGCTGCATAAACAGCGATTTTTGTATATTTGGTGCCTGTCACCATTAATTCTTTAGTCTTCGGGTGTGTTGATGATTTTTAGGGTTTTGAAGCCGAGGTTGATTTTGTAGTTTAGGTTCCAGTTTGCGCCTTGGATTTCGATTTCGTTTTCTTGGAGGGTAAATCTGAGCATGACGTCATTGTCTTCGTCGATGATGACGTAGGAGTTTTTGTTCGTAAAGATTTGATACGTTGGATGGGCAATCAGTGTCCATCCATATTGTAATTTATTGCTTTTTGTCGTCATAATCACACCAGCCTTTACCCTTTTACTTCAGATTCGTCAGCAGCACTCGGTACAATTTGTCATCCTTTTCATCAGGGTTCCCTCTACCGTCTGTATTGTTACTGACAAAATAAAGGTATTCACCCTCCACATGCACATCCCGGATCCTGCCTAATCCTGTAATTACTGCACTTGTCGTATTCTTTTCTATGTCAAATTCTCGGATTGCATTTCCTCGTAATGTAGCTGCATATAACCGATCGTCGTAAGCGGCCATTCCTGATGGTGCCCACGTTTCATCGCCAGACTGAAACAAAGGCGTCTCCATTCCAGCTTTCTTTTCATTTCCTTGGATTACCGGCCAGCCATAATTTGCTCCTGGCTTTATTACATTGACTTCATCGTGTGCAGATTGACCATGCTCACTCGCATATAACGTACCACCCAGCCACACCAGCCCCTGAGGATTACGATGCCCATAGCTGTAAACATAGGAATTTCCAAAGGGATTATCTCCTGGAATACTTCCATCTAAATTCATTCTTAGAATCTTCCCATTTAAGGACGTTTTATCCTGAGAGAGTTCCGGAGTAGTGGCATCACCAGTGGTAATGTACAGTTTGCCATCATTACCAATCTTTAAACGGCCTCCATGGTGGTAAGCGGCACTTGGAATCCTATCAAGAAGAATCCTTTCTTCCATCCATCGATTCCCTTCAAGCTGTAATACAACCACCCTGTTAAACTGTCCCTGCCCATTCCCATACGTATAATAGGCAAATGCTTTTTGATTCACAGGAAACCCCGGATCAAGCACAAAGCCAAGCAGCCCTGCTTCCGCCACTTTTGCGAGCGGTTTTTCCAACTCCACTTGCTGCCGTTCCATTTTTCCATTATCTATTTTCACGATACTTCCTGTTCGTTCACTCACATAAAAAGTCTCATTGACCTTATTAATCGACCATGGCACACGCAGTGTATCAGCAACTACTTCAATCTCTGGCTGCAGGACGATTGCTTCGTCCTCTTCGTGGTCCTTCGGCTGCAGATTTTCTTTTTCAAAAAGGGAACAACCTGATATCAATAGAATCATTGATAATAAAATGGAACACACTTTGACCATCCATCTCTTCCTTTCCTATAAAACTTCCAGTATTGCCTGTGCCACTCCATGTTCATCATTTGTAGCAGTAATCACATCACATAGCGTTTTTATTTCATAATCGGCATTCCCCATCGCAACCGCTCTGCCGACTCTTTCCAGCATGGAGATATCATTAAAACTATCACCCATTGCCATTGTTTCAGTGATGTCGATTCCTTTGGATTTCACGAACGTTTCTAAAGCAATTCCTTTTTGAGCATTGCGATGAGTGATTTCCAGATTGTTATGACCTGAACTGGACACTGCCAACTCTGTTAATTCTTCTAGTGCGTTTTCTGCAGCTTCACGCCTGTCTGAATCTAGTGCAAATCCAAAAAGCTTGTAAATTTGGTGTGTTTCATCATTAAATAAAACATCATAACTTTCAACCTGATGGACTAAACCATGACGAGTGCGTTCTTCTGCTCGTTTAACCACATCTTCTGGTTTCACATCAGGATTGGCACTGACTACAATATCAACGATAATTGCCACGGCTTTATTAGGATCTAAGGAGTATGTACCTTTGTTTGTATAGACTTCGAAATAGATATCCATTTCCATTAGCTTTTCCGCAGCTTTTTTGGCTACGTTCTTTTCAATCGGTGTAGCAGATAAAATCCCCCCTTCTTTTGAGCGAACTTCTGCGCCGTTCACACAAATAGCAGGGCACTGTAACTCTGCTTCATCCAGGACAAACCGCACCTCTTGATAAGACCTCCCAGTTGCTATAACTACTTGAATTCCCTGAGACTGGGCTTTTAAAATCGCTTCTTTATTTTCCTGACTCACTTGCTGGTACGAATTTAATAAGGTACCGTCCATATCTGATGCTATACACTTAATCATGCTGTTCACCTATTTCTATTTTTTGTTACTGCCATCTTATCAGATATCCACCTGCATTTTCACCAATTTGCTCATGAAACATACTTACTACCTTCTCTTACACTTAATGGAGCAAGCTTGTTTCCTTCAATAAATACCTTAACCGATACAGGGTTTGTTTTCGAGTATTCTCTTAACGCCCAGCCAATCGCTTTCTGAATGAAGAATTCTTTACTATCCGCATTCTTACCGATGTAATCATATAAAAGGTCTTCATTTGTTTGCTGTTTATATTTTAATTGAAAAAGAATCGCACTTCTCCGCAGCCAAAGGTTATCATCGACCGCCCAACCATCTATATTCTCTTCGATTATTTCAGGATACTTCCGAGCAAGCTCTCCGACTAGAGGGGCAATCGAATCTACACTATCCCACCAAGATTTGGTCGTAATTAACCTTTCAAGAAATGAAATCACATCTTTTGGCAGTTTCTTAATAAATTTCCCTATATATGTAATAGCTGTATAGTGATATTCTCTTTCATCCTTTTCCCAAAGACCAGTCACGAAATCACTGTTAAATGGAACTTTAAAGATCTCTGTCTCTTTAAAAAATTGCTTTTCAAGCTCTTTACGGAGCGGCGACTTAATTCCTAAAAAAGGAAAGTGATCCTTCATATACTTTTCCATTGGACCAGCATTTTCATCATTCCGATTCTCTTCAAACAAGGCGGTTAGTTTTTCTATTGCTTTCGTCAAAATCCTCCACTCCTAAAAAGTCACTATAGTTCTATTTTAGCTCTCCTAGTAATTCTATAAACACTTTCTATCCCCTCTTTGAAAACGCATAAAGTATGTCCTTAATGCCAAACTAAACTGAACCGATAGAGAAAAGGAGGAGATTACCTATGACAAAAAAAGTTAATAAGGGCAGTAAAAATCAAAATTCACCTCAAGCTGGACATGCTGAAGCTGAATTCGCGACTGAGTTTGTCAGCGGAGATAACAGCAAGGGTAATAAACGAAATAAAAGTCAGCAAAGCAAAACCAATCCTCATGAATAGAAGAGAGTCGGCTTACCATGTAGGGAAGCCGACTCTCTTTGGGTCTATTGAGGGGTAGAAATGGCTGCAGGAGAGGTATGTATGTCTTTATTACCATCATTATTGAATTGATTCTGTAACTCTATATTGGCTCTTTCAGTTTCTGATTTTGATTGTATAGGCTCCTGTACCTCCCCATCTTCCAACTGTTTATTGATTTCAATATTGGCTTCTACAATGTTTTTTGCTGAATTCGGGTCATTTTTCACGATAAGTAGCTCCTCCGACAGAAAAATTATTGGACATTACAGTTATCCTCCCCAACCCAGCACATAAGTATCACGTAAAAAACTGCCCCTATTCAGGACAGTTCTTATACATGCTTTTTTCTCTTTTTGATTACTGAGGACTTACAATTGTGTCGTATTCCAATTGTCTGATTTCCTCTGAAATCCTTGCCTGTATATGGTCGACAACCGTAAAATCCATCGCTGGAACATAGATCGCTTCGAGTTGATCGTGAAGTTCTTTCGCTCTCGCTAAATAAGAGATAGCTTCCTGCATTTTATTCTTATAGCTTTCGGCGATTGGTTTAATTTTATCTTCATAGATTTCATCCGTTCCAGGAGTAATCAAAAGCTCATACATATCAATGATTTCATCGCCGGCCCGGCTCGGGAAATACTCGTGTGGAGCTGTACTGTCAAAAATAGCTATACCAAGCTCTCTATAGATCACCATATCCAAACTGTTAGGGTCAAATCCACAGTGATAAACCTCTGTATCAATGCCTCTTGCTTCTGCAGCTGCCGCAAGCTTTTTCAGCATCGTTGATTTCCCGGAACCGGGACGACCTTTAATAAAATAGCGTTTTTCAATATCCTCCGTTAAATTCGGAACAAAATCAACCGCTCCTTTTGGCGTTGCAGCCCCTAAGAACCGATGGCGAATATCTGCCTGTTTATTTATCTTCAGATTTCCAAAAAAAGACTGAATTAACTTGTTGGTCAGCTGATCTGCTTTTTCAAAATCCATGTTTTCAATATAAATTTTTTCCCAGTCATCATGGATATCTAAAGCCTGTTTAAAGGTCGAATAAGCTAAATTAAAGGACGCACTGATTTGTTTAGTTAAACGTTGAATGTTTGTTTTCTCTCCAGCAAGCGCCTTCGCGTCCCATGCTTCCCCTAGATTAATATACTGTTCCACAGCACCTGGAGCTTTGGGTTCAATTACATGCGGAGCGGTTCCATCCACGATTCCCACCTTTAAGGCACGTATGATTACTCCATCAATAGAACTATTATCTGACGAGCAATGCAAGAACTCAATATCATACCCTTTTTCGAGCCACTCATTACCGATGTTCTTCATTAAAGAGGATTTCCCTGTTCCAGGTCCACCTTTAAGAATGTAGAGCCGTTCTAGCCCTTGGAGGTTTGAATCATAAAGGTTATGAAATCCCCTAGCTGTATTGCCGCCTGCATAATAATTTTTTATCTTTCCTGCCACTTCTGAACACTCCCTTTTACGTGACATAGCAAAGTTTCATATGTCTAGCCGCAACGCCTAGGAAAAAAGCGGTTCATTTTTTCCCTTATCAAGGCGCTTCCGCTTTTCATTTCAACATATCTTATGCAATATCCGTTTATAGGTGAATGCCTATTAATTATTTTCTGACATCAACTGTTTCAGCCTTTGTCAGATTTATTAACAATTTTGGATCGATTACGATTTGGACGCCTATTTTCCCCGCACTGACCACCATATAGTCAAGCTCTAAACAGCTTTCATCGATAAATGTTTTATAATCCTTTTTCATCCCAATGGGCGAGCAGCCACCGCGAATATATCCGGTCCATTTCAGAATATCCTTAACAGGAATCATTTCCACATTTTTTTCTCCTGCTGCCTTTGCTGCCTTTTTTAAATCTAATTCAGCTTCCACAGGTATCACATATACATACATACTCTTACTTGCTCCTTGAGAGACTAGCGTTTTATATACTTGACGAGCGTCTCTTCCTATCTTCGCTGCAACAGAAACACCATCTATTTTTCCATCCTGATTATCGTATGTAAGCACCTCATAGGCGATCTTCTTTGCATCTAGAATCCGAATAGCGTTTGTTTTCACCTTAGTCAATTTTTCTCATCCTTTGTTTTTTACAATGATTATAACAACTTTCACAAGCAAAAATAAAAAAAGTAATGAATCCCTCGATTCATTACCTAGTTTATAAATCTATGAGCATCTAAATGATCGAATTCTTCTTAAATCAGTTCCATAATATACCCAGCGGTATCCTCTCCAGCGATATCCGGCAATTGAATCTCTTCCTACATATGTTGGATAATACCAGAAACTGCTGCCATTGCTGAGCCAAACATAGGTATAGCGGTAAAGGCAGCCTCTGATTGCTCCAGGATCGACAGCGTATAAAGAGGGTGATTCTTGTGGCGTGTACGAAGGTGGTGGTGAGGATGGCGCCCCTCCCTGTTGTTGTCCTCCGCCAAACGGTGGGAACCCTTGTTGCCCTCCTCCAAATGGCGGGAATCCTTGCTGTCCTCCACCAAAGGGAGGGGGCTGGAATCCAGGCTGCTGCCCGCCACCAAAACGAGCTGGCTCTTGGTTTGGTTCTAATACAGGATACATTCCGTACTGATTGGGATAACCATAATAATTCAAGACATATTCCTCCTTTATATGTTTTCCCTTTAATGTATGATATAAAGTGTATTTGGGTTAAAGGAGGAAAATTTTCATTTACTGAAACCAAGCTTGATAATAGCGTGTAATGGCAACCGCATAATCAGCTCGGGTGACCTTTTTAGCTGGATTAAAACTCGCCTCGACCTTTGGGACTAAATCGTACGGTCCCTGAGTCACCGAAAAACTGGCATTTAGAATATTTAAATCAAGGGCTAATTGAACATAACCCTTAAGGTCTGCGGGAACGGAAGCACTATCTTTTACAGGAATTCGCTCATCTTTATATTGTACGGTTATATCCCCAGTGAAATCCTTTGCCTGTTTTTCTAAACCAAGGGCTTGAACAAGTGAATACGAAAGCCCCGCACGGTCGACCTCACCACTTGGATTAAAATTTCCTGAAGCATCCAGCTGCATGACGCCGCCCTGCGTTTGGACCCCATCCCGGATTGCTGCTCCTTTCGCAACTGCCGCTTTTGCAAAAGGTACATCTCCCGTCGAAACATCCTTCACGTTAACCGAATGACTTTGACGGATACCTGTTCCCATCACTAAGTAACGGGCTAATTCACTGCGTGTTAGATACTGCTTTGGTTTAAAGCTTCCATCAGCATAGCCGTCGATAAGTCTTTCACTTACTGCCATTTGAATCGCTGAGGCTGCTGGATTTCCAGAGATATCTTTTAACCCAGAAAAGCTACCTGCCTTTGAGAGGGCAAGGGTTCCATTTACCGTTTCAGGGAGACCAATTCCAATAGGATTAGCTGCATCTCCATGAAGCCCATCAATTTTTACCTGCCACTCACCCGAAACAGGTGAAGTGACAGATACCGTACGGTCAGGATAAAGAGGAAACAATAGGCTTACACCAGAACTATAGATGGTTCCATTTGGATCAACTAATGTTAAATTTAGTGGATTCCCTGTCTGCCCCAATAAACCAAAGGCGTCGATTCTTGCACTAATTTGTGACACACCCTCTGGAACATTAAATGTATAAGAGTTTGAAGACAGCACCAGCGGGTTATAGTCCACCTGGAAATCTGTTCGTTCAACTGTTACATTTGCATTGCTATTAAAGGTCTGATAAGCATTTACCGTTTCTCCAAATGATTTATCAAACATAACCTTCTCAAGAGCAGCATATGCGTTCACATAGCCTGTTCCCACTTCCCATGACTCATACCCAGGCATATTGGTTGCAGAATCTTGTAATACCTTCTTAATTTCGTCTGGAGAAAGGGTCGGGTCTGCTTCTAGTAAAAGTGCCACAATTCCAGCTACATGCGGCGTTGCCATGGAAGTTCCACTCATGGATGTATAAAATGGAAGATAGGCTGGCTCGATCAGTTCAGCATCCGATGTGATGGCTAAGCTTGAGACTGGAGCAAGAACACGCGTTGAGATAATATCCACTCCTGGAGCGGTAACGCTAGGCTCATCCTTCCATGTCCACGTTTTACCATCCATTTCAAACGTACCGCCCACTCCTTTTGTACCCCGGGATGAAAAATCAGCTAAAGAACCATCTTTTTCACCCGCAGCTACAGAGATTACCCATGGGGCTTTTGCATATGGATTATGAGTGTTTTCGCCCGGTCCTTCATTTCCGGCTGCAAACAGCACTGTAATACCACGATCATAAGCCACCTTACTTGCTATATTAATCGGATCATTTGGATCAAAATCACCTGAGGAACCCCATGAATTTGTGATGACACGAATATTGTATTGAGATTGGTGTGTGATGGCATAATCAAACCCGCCAATCCCGTCGAGAACAAAGAGGGCTGCTCCGGAACCATAACCGATTAAGTCAGCACCAGGGGCCACCCCTTCATATTTACCGCCTGAGGCTGCACCTGTTCCACCAACTGTACCTGCTACATGTGTACCATGTCCTGAGTTCGTATCGCTATTTGGTACATTTTCTACATAAGTAATCGGAAGCAGTTCGGGTGCTAATGCATTTAAGTTTGTGCTCCCCATCACGTTTTGAACAAGGTGAGTGCCAAACTGAAGATCTTGATGCGTCCCGTCCACCCCGCTATCGTTGACGACTACGCCAATTCCCTTTCCCGTTAGCGGCAGTCCGCCATTTGCTTTTTGCATTGCTGCATCCGATCTAGCTTTATCTACTCCTGTTAGATTATTTGCGTCAAAGTTTGAATACGTTAACCTTTTATTTAAATAGATTGATTTAATACCCGGCGTTGCTGCGAGCTTATTAATTTGCTCCTTTGTGGCTAAAACACCGGAAATCGGCAATGACTTCATCGTAATCCCGGTTGAAATCCCTAATTTTTTTAATAGATTAAGATGATCCGAAGTTGGTGCACCCTGCCCCTCAAATGTTACGATCACTTGAAGTGGTTCAACGGCCGTTTCTAATGACTTTACTAGGCTGCTATCCATTACAGCAGAAACGATACTTGTATTGGCTTTCGGCATTCCAGGAACCATCAGCATAAATAACAAAGCTGTCGTTAAGAAAATCGACACAAATTTTTTCAAATTCCATACCCCTTTCGTCTTTATAACCCTATTTTCTTACTTTTCAATAGGATATACTATTCCGCAAAGGACGTATTTCAGGAAGGTAGAAGTACTATTTTATCTCATACAAAGGTAGTAGTCTCTTGGCTAAAAAAGAAGACGACCAGGCTGGCCGTCCTACGATAAAGGTATCAACTGATTTTGCACTGCATAAATAACTACTTGTGACCGGCTTTTCACTTCAAGTTTTTTAAAAATATTACTTACATGGATTTTTACTGTTTTATCGCTAATAAATAGATTTTGAGCGATTTCTTTGTTATTCATTCCTTTTACAAGGCAGAGAAGTACATCCTTTTCTCTTTCGGTCAGCAAAGACTCCTTTTTTTCCACTGCCACATTCTCTTTTTTCTGAGAAGAAAAGTTTAAAAACTTTTTAGTCATTGAAGGATGAATAACAGATTGTCCCTTTGCTACAGCACGAATCGCATCCACGACATGATCTGAGGGCGCATCCTTTAATAAATACCCATCTGCCCCCTGACGAATCGCTGAAAGGAAATATTCTTCATGATTGTACATGGTTAAGATTAATATTTTTATAGAAGGATAAATTCCTTTTATCAACCCGGTAACTTCAATCCCATTCCTTTCGGGTATATTAATATCCATTAAGATGACATCTGGCATGAACTCTTCCACTTTTCCAAGTGCCTCAATTCCATTTACTGCTTCACAGACTACTTGAATATCTGATTCCATACCCAATATGTTTTTTAGACCATCCCTCAATACTGCATGGTCATCGACCAGCATAAGCTTTATCATGGATAATTGCCCCCTCTATGCCCATTCTTGGTACAGTTAACGTAATCTCCGTACCTGCCCCTTCTTTACTATCTACTTGCAGTGATGCTTGTATCTTTTCGGCCGCTTCGTTCATGTGTAATATCCCAAAATGGGGATGATTTCGTGCTTTAATCATCGCCTGAAAAAGTGAAAATCCACTTCCATTATCTTTTACCTTTAAAAGGACATGTTCCTTTTGAAAGCTAATTAATATATCAATCTTTGTTGCCTCTGCGTGTTTCAGTGCGTTTTGGGTACTTTCTTGGAAAATATCAAAAATAATTTTTTCCACCATCGGACTGAGCTGGAACTTTGTCCCCCTAGTTTCTACCTTTATAAGCACATTTGATTCCTTTTGAATCGCATTAATTTTTGTTGTTATCGCTGATAAAAGTCCTTCTCTTTCTGTCGGGTAAGGGCGGAGGGCATAAATAGATTCCCTTACTTCTTTTAGGCACTTTCGTAATTTCACAGTGCTTTCATTCATTAACTGACGAGCCTCTTCAGGTGTTTTTGTAAATTTGCGATTAGCTGTATCAAGATTCATAATGGCTCCAGCTAATGACTGTGCCACACCATCATGGATATCTCTGGCAATCCGATTTCTTTCCTCTAAGATTAACCTTTTTTCTTGTTCAGCAATCAGCTGCCTTGTCTTAATTAATACAGCTAATTGATTCGCAAGCGTAGCAGCAGCCTGCTTATCTTCTTCAACAAAACTTTTCGTACGGCTTCTTCCAAATATAAAAAGTCCAACAATCTCCTCCTCCAACATTAAAGGCGCATATAATAAGGAATGAATCTCCGGGTCCAATAATCCATTAGCAGGACCCCCTGACTCTTTTGTATTCGGATAAACTCTTAAACTTTTTATTTTATTGAAACCCTGAATCCTTTCATCACTTAAAGATAAATTTTCTACTGCTAAACCTACCGCAAACTTTAAATTCCAACTTTCCCTATCCTTTTTTAACAATACCCATGCATCAACATCAATAAATTCCTTTAAATTGTCCTTCAAAAAATCCAGCCAATCCGCAGCAGCCATTTTCTTATTTAATTCAGAAGAAATGCTAAATAGTGCTTTAAGTTTTGCCTTTTCCCTCTTTAAATTCGCAATGATTGAACTTAATAAGGCAAAGCATACAAGGGGGGAAAAGAAGAAAAAAAAGGCAATTGCGTCGATTTCACCTCTGTTTTGATTCCCAAAAAGATGAAAGAAAAAAAGGTAGATAAAAGAAATGGTCAAACTATTAACTTCCTGCCCTGTTTTTTGCCTCCAATCCCGAAAATTATAGGTTTGCGGCCTAATTATTAGAAGGAGATCCACAATTATATTATTCAAAATATAAAAAGGAACCATAATAGAGGTGAAATGAATGATCCCAATAAGCACCCTTGGTTTTCCATCCATTGAATAATGCGAAAACAAAAAATTGCCAATCACATAGGCAAAATAAAAACTGATGATTAATAAAGCAGGATTAAAAAAAACAATCCGGAGCGGCCGCCTTTTGAACAAATTTACAGCACAGACAACAAGTGCATAGGTGAAAATGGTATATGCAAGACCTTCCATAACGTAAATAGCATAGACGAGAGGGAAGGAAATGGTGATCGTTCCCTTCCATACAGGAAGAGGAAAGAATTCTACAATCAATAAGAAAATAACTAGAAGGACTAGAATCATTGACTGATTTATTTCTTCTAATTTTAATAAACTATTTTTTACGAAAAACCAGCCGCCGACGCACGAGACGACCAGTAAGAATAGCTTAGACTGCCGTTCCTTTAGCTGTAAGGCTGAAGATTCAATCATCCATTCCTCTCCCTGTCATTAAAAAATTTTTAATATTCTGTTAAAAATGTACCTAACACATTCTTCGTTAACAAGTTATTTTTTATTAGGTTAATTGGGAAATATTTGTTGTCGCAAAAAAGCCCAGACCGGTCCAATGACTTTCACTGACCGATACTGGGACAAACCCTTTAGGTTTGTTGTTACTATTATGGCAAATGAATGGTTCATTGCCTATTCTGCTAAAGGATTATTCTTCCGTACTACTTTTGTAGTACCTAGTTTCCACGGAATCTCCATATTGTTGTCACCCGTTTGTCACTCTATTAATCCATCATTATAGTAAAATAAAGGTAGTTAGAAAATAATTACAGTAGTGGATTCTGGCAATAATTTATCTGGTTTATCATTTTGCCACGTTTAAATCAAAGATAATATGTGAAACCATTCACAATAAAAATATATACTTTATAAAAATGAAAAGGGTGGCTTATATGAAGTATGATTTAGTCCTTTTACACGCACCAAGTGTTTATGACTTTCGAAAAAATTCCCTGCTTGCAGGTCCAATCAGCGATGTAGTGCCGTCATCACCAGTGTTTGAAATGTATCCAATTGGATTAACCAGTATTGCTGACTATTTAGAACGGTTCGGTCTTCGCGTAAAAATTATCAACATCGCGAATCGCATGCTGATGAGTGAAAAATTTGATGTTGAGAAAAAACTAAAAAATATCAAAACACGTGCATTCGGGATAGACCTTCATTGGCTGCCGCATGCACATGGCAGTATTGAATTAGCCAAAATTGTTAAAAAGCTCCATCCTGATACCCCGATGATTTTCGGAGGATTATCCGCTACCTATTATCATAAAGAATTAATCGAATATCCTTTTATTGATTTCGTGATGCGTGGCGACTCAACAGAAAAGCTCATGCTGCTGTTGATGAAGAAATTGGAGCTTGGAAATACACATTATGCCGACATCCCAAATCTAACTTGGAAAAAAGGCAGTGAGATTGGTTATAACCCCATCACTTATGTACCAAAGGATTTGGATGATATCGATGTGCCAGGCTATCGTTACACCGTCCGCTCTGTCTTTAAATATCGTAACTTCCTTGACCCACTGCCATACAACGGCTGACTGCAATATCCTAATACCGCACTACTGACTGCAAGAGGCTGTTCGCAAAACTGTCTTATCTGCGGTGGTTCGAAGGACTCCTACGATCAAAACTGTGGAAGAAGTTCCCTAGCCTTAAGGTCGCCAGAAAAGCTTGTTGAAGATATTCAATTTATTTCACGCTTCAGCCGCGCGCCTATCTTTATCCTGCATGACCTGCGTCAAGGCGGACGTGAATATGTAAAAGAATTCTTTAGCCGTCTTAAACAGCTTAATCTTAAAAATGAAATCGTGTTCGAATTATTCCAATATGCAGGTGAAGAATTCTTTCGGATGATGAATGAAAGCTGTCCAAAATACAGTATTGAAATTACGCTAGAAACGCATGATGAAAAAATTAGAAGATATAATGGTAAGTTTAATTGTACCAATCCTAAGGTAATTGAAACACTTAATTTTGCCTTAAAGCATGGTGCCAAGAAAATCGATTTATTCTTCATGACAGGTATTCCGAGTCAGACCTACCAAAGTGCGCTTGAAAACATTGATTTCTGTGAAGAAATTCATCTTGCATGCAATCAAGATTCTAGACTTTTCTACTTTGTCGCACCGCTTGCACCGTTCCTTGATCCTGCAAGCCCGGCTTTTGAAAATCCAGAGCTTCACGGCTTTAAAAAATTCTGTCATACCCTTGAGGACCACCGCAAGGCGATTACCCAGCCATCTTGGAAGCATATGCTAAGCTATGAAACAACCCAAATGACACGTGATGATATCGTAAACTCAACCTATGATTCTGCACAAAAACTGAACGATTTTAAATTGAAGTATGGTCTAATCGATAAAGCCGGCTACGAAGAAATTAAAGGCAAGATTAAAAAGTCTCAAGCTTATATTGAAAAAATAGATTATGTTCTTTCTCTGCCTGAGGCAGAACAGCAAGTAGAATTAGCAAAAATCCAAAAGGAAATCGAAGAATTAAATAAATATAGTATTTGTGGAAAGAACGAGTTAAAGTGGGAGGTACAAAAAAATTACGCAAACTTTTTCTCTCTTGCGCTAGTTGGTTTAGAGCAGCTATATGAAGAGTATGTGATTAAAGTCAAACATGCCCTCCAGCCAAAGCTCCGCCATCAATTTAAGCTAGAAACACAGCAACAAAAAGTAAAAATGTAATAGTCCAAGAAAAAAGACATGTGAAAAAGTCACATGTCTTTTAATGTCCACCAAGGTAGGCCATTCTTATCTGATCGCTCTGATTTAATTCATCGGAGGAACCTGATAGGACGATTTTTCCTGTCTCAATAACATAAGCGCGGTCTGCAATCGATAATGCCATGTTTGCATTCTGCTCCACCAACAGGATTGTAGTACCAGACTTGTTAATCTCTTCAATGATTCTGAAAATCGTTTTAACTAAAAGGGGGGCAAGTCCCATTGAAGGCTCGTCTAATAGTAAAAGCTTCGGGCGTGCCATCAAAGCGCGGCCCATAGCAAGCATTTGCTGCTCCCCGCCTGATAAGGTACCAGACATTTGCTTCCTCCGCTCAAGAAGACGCGGGAACAGGTTATAGACCTTTTCAAAGTCATCCTTAATCCCTTGTTTATCCTTCCGTAAATAAGCACCCAATTCAAGGTTCTCTTCTACAGACATATTAGCAAAAACACGACGGCCTTCAGGAACATGAGAAAGCCCCTGTTTCACAATCGCCTGTGCTACCTTGCCGGAAATCGGTTGACCCTCAAACAAAATGTTTCCGTTCTTTGGCTTTAGTAATCCAGAAATCGTTTTTAAGAGCGTACTTTTCCCTGCACCATTCGCTCCAATCAAGGTCACGATTTCCCCTTCGTTAATATCGAGAGAAACGCCCTTTAAGGCATGGATATTGCCATAATATACATTGATATCTTCAATTTTCAGCATTACGAAACCTCCTCCCCAAGATACGCCTCGATGACTTTTGGATTATTTCTGATTTGCTCAGGAGTTCCTTCCGCAATTAGTTGACCATGGTCAAGTACATAGATTCGCTCACATACACCCATGACGAGAAGCATATCATGCTCAATTAAAAGAATCGTTAAATCAAACCGTTTACGAATTAAGGCAATTAAATTCATTAATTCTTCTGTTTCCTGTGGGTTCATACCCGCTGCAGGTTCATCAAGCAGCAATAATTTCGGATTCGCTGCCAGCGCCCTGGCAATCTCTAGACGGCGCTGCTGGCCGTATGGCAGGTTTTTCGCCGTTTCATGCATAACATTATCTAGGTTAAAGATTTTCAAAAACTCTACCGCTTTTTCCTCCATATACTTTTCCTCTGAAAAGTGCTTAGGGAGGCGGAAGATCGAACTCATAATCGAATGCTTAGCAAGGGAGTGATAGGCTACCTTTACATTATCGAGCACCGACAATTCATTAAACAAACGAATATTTTGAAAGGTTCTGCTGATTCCCTTTTTAGTAATCTTATAGGGCGCTAATCCATTTAATTTGTCTCCAGCCAACTCAATACTGCCTTCAGTTGGTACATAGACACCTGTTAACAAGTTGAAGAATGTGGTTTTACCGGCACCATTCGGTCCAATCAAACCAACTAACTCACCTTGCTTTAATTCGAGGTTCACGTCTGAAACAGCCTTTAATCCGCCAAAACGGATGCCTGCATTATTTACTTTAAGCAACGGTGTTTTTACTGCCATCGTTGACTCCCCCTTTTGCAGACTTTCCAAACTTAAAGAATGAAGTTAATTCTCTGGTTCCCATAATTCCTTGTGGACGGTAAAGCATCATAATGATTAACACTAAGCTATAAATAATCATCCGTAATTCAGGATAGCTTTGCAGGAAGGTAGAAACAATTGTTAAAAGGATTGCAGCCAATACTGCACCAGACATGCTTCCTAATCCGCCTAGAACAACGAAGATTAAGATATCAAAAGATTTTAAGAAACCGAAGTTTGTCGGCTGGATAATGAAAAAGTTGTGTGCATATAATGCACCCGCGACACCAGCAAAGAAGGCTCCAATGGCAAATGCAACTACCTTATAGTAAGTTGTGTTGATCCCCATGGCGTCAGCCGCAATTTCATTTTCTCTAACAGAGATACAAGCTCGTCCATGAGTTGAATTCGTAAAGTTCCTGATGACAAGAAGTGTTAAAAGGATACTCCCGAAAAGCCATGGCCAAGTAGTGAGCTGCGTAACGGTCATCCCGCTTGCTCCACCGACATATTCAATATTTAAAAAGACAATCCGGACAATTTCCCCAAACCCAAGTGTGGCAATTGCTAGATAATCTCCTTTTAGCCGAAGTGTTGGAATACCAATAATTAAGCCCGCAATTGCAGCGGCGACTCCTCCCGCCACTAATCCAAGCGCGAAAGGCAGCTCTAATTTCATCGTAATAATGGCTGAGGCATAAGCGCCTACAGCAAGAAAGCCTGCATGTCCAATTGAAAACTGTCCGGTAATTCCAATAATCAGATGTAAGCTCGCAGCAAGAATAATGTTAATACCAATAAAATAAAGTGTGTTTACATAAAAGAAATTAATTATTTCTCCGGTAATTAAAAATTGCATGACAATACCAAAAACAACGGCTAATACGATTGATGACCAAAAACCTTTCGCACCTTTAAGCATATTCATCGTTATAGCCCCCTTACACTTTTTCCCGTACATTTTTACCGAATAAACCGGCTGGACGGAAAATCAAAATTAAGATTAGTACGACAAACGCTACGCCATCTCGCCATAAGGAGAAGCCAGCAGCACTTACTAGTGATTCAATGACACCCAACAACAAACCGCCAACCATTGCACCCGGAATAATTCCAATTCCGCCGAGTACGGCCGCAACGAAGGCTTTAAGGCCTGGAATAATCCCCATCAATGGTTCAATTTTTGTATAGTACATACCAAAAGCAACACCCGCCGCACCGGCTAACGCAGATCCAATCGCAAAAGTTGCAGAAATGGTATTGTTAACATTGATACCCATTAATCTCGCAGCATCCATATCATAGGAAACTGCACGCATGGCTTTTCCAATTTTGGTTTTATGAACGATAAATTGCAATAAGACCATCAATACGACAGAGGTACCTAAAATCATCAATGACTGACTACTAACCTTTACACCCAGGAAGTCAATGCTTGTTGCCGGGATAAGGTCGCCTGGATATGCCTCTGGCTGTGCGCCTCGTACATAAATTACTCCATATTCAATTAACAGTGATACTCCAATTGCCGTAATAAGTGCAGCAATCCTAGTTGCATTACGCAAAGGTTTGTAGGCAATCCTTTCAATTAAAACTCCCAGGATGGCACAGGTTACCATTGAAATTAGCAAGGATGGGAAAAATCCTAAATCTAATATAGTAATAGAATAAAAACCGATAAATGCACCGACCATGAATACGTCCCCATGGGCAAAGTTTATTAATTTAACAATTCCATAAACCATCGTATAACCAAGGGCAATCAACGCATATATACTGCCCAAAGATACCCCGTTAACAAGCTGTTGTAAAAATTCCATGTCTTGACCCTCCTAAAATTAGGAAACTATTTTCAAAAAGGGAATAGGGAGACACATTCTCCCTATTCTTTTTCTCTATAAAATTACGGATTAACTTTTGTATTAAATTCTTGTTTACCCTCTTTGTACTCAAGGATAACTGCCGCTTTAACCTGATCATGGTTCTCGTTAACTTTTAAATTACCAGATACAACTGCAAGTCCATCTGTTTCTTCAAGAGCTTTACGGATTTTCTCAGGATCGCCGCTGCCAGCACGCTTAATCGCATCTGCAAGGAAGTAGGCAGTATCATAACCTAATGCAGCAAAGGCATCTGGAGATTTATCCTTATATTTTCCTTGGAATGCTTTTACAAAGTCTTGTACTTTTGGATCAGAGTCTCCCGAAGAATAGTGGTTTGTGATGAATGTGTTGTTTAATGAACCAGCACCTGCGATATCTACTAGAGTAGGAGAATCCCAGCCGTCGCCTCCCATGATTGGTACATCAATGCCTAAAGCACGTGCTTGCTTGATGATTAACCCAACTTCTTCATAAAACCCTGGAAGGAAAACAAACTCTGGATTCTTGGCTTTAATATTTGTTAAGATCGCATTGAAATCAGTATCCTTTGCTACATATGCTTCTTCAGCAACCACTTTCCCACCGCTTGATTCAAACGATTTTTGGAAAGAAGAGGCTAGCCCTTTTGAATAGTCACTTGAGCTGTCAATGATGATAGCAGCATTTTTAACTTTAAGGTCCTTGGAAGCAAAGTTAGCTGCTACCGTACCTTGGAATGGGTCGATGAAGCAAGTACGGAATACAAAGTCATTCAGAACCCCATCCTTGAACGTAATCGTTGAGTTTGTACCAGTTGGTGTAATCAATGGCGTTTTGTTTTTCTGTGCAATTTCCACCTGTGCTAATGTATTTGTACTTGTAGCTGCACCAATAATAGCTGAAACCTTATCTTGGCTGATCAGCTTAATGGCGCCGTTTGTTGCTTCAGCTGCGTCTGATTTATTATCAAATGTTACAAGCTCTAGCTTCTTACCATCAATACCTTCTTTGTTGATTTCTTCAATGGCCAATTTCAAACCTTCTTCAATGGACTGACCATAAGAAGCTACCCCGCCTGAAAGTTCAAGGTTGGCACCGATTTTGATGGTTTCCCCATCCTTTTGACCGCTTGTACTTGATGAGTTACAGCCTGCTAATACGCCTGCAGCCATCATGAACGACATAAAAATACCTGCTAACTTTTTCTTCCTCACTGTCTATACCCCCTATTTTTTAATAGTCCCCTTTTAACCGTTGTGTTTATCTCCGAGATGTTTAAAAAAAGATAATATTCTGAAAACATTGTACAAAATAATTTCTTGTTCGTCTAGTAGGAACTGCATTATTTTAGTATAATTCTGAAAAATTAGTATAATGTTGAATTCCTACTATAATCATAAGGTTAAACTATTGTGTTCAAAGGCTTTTATGCATTAAAGGGCTAAAATCACGCTGTGTTAAAAAATAAAAGAGAGAGTCTTCAATAGAAATCTCTCTCACCTTAACATTATACTAATACTTTATTTTTTGTTTCTTTTCCTAAGAAGATTACAGCGAATGCAGCGATGAAAACGGATATACAAAAGATAGTAAAGATGGTGGAGATGGATGTATTTTGCGCCACTAAATAACCAACCAATAACGGACCAAGCACTCCTCCTAATCGACCAAATGCTGCGGCCGATCCTGAGCCCGTACCACGGATAATCGTTGGATATTGTTCGGGAGTATAGGCATATAATCCGCCCCATGCCCCTAGATTAAAGAAGGATAGAAGAATTCCTGATGTGATTAATAGTGCCGTTGACTCTGCATTTCCAAAAAGAAAAGCACTGATGGCTGTCCCAATTAAATAAACAGCTAGTACAAATTTTCGGCCGAACCTTTCAATACACCATGCAGCTGTAAAATAACCAGGTAATTGAGCAAGCGTCATGATCAATACATATCCAAAGCTTTTTATGAGACTAAAACCTTTCAACACCATCACACTTGGGAGCCATAAAAACATGCCATAATAGGAAAAGACGACACAGAACCAGACAATCCAGAGCATAGTAGTCCGACGGCGGTACTCATTGGTCCATAGATTCGCGATACTTTGAAAGGCAGAAATCTTCTCTTTATCCTTAATCGCTTCAAATCTAGGAGAGTCAGGTAAACCAATCCTTAAATATAAGGCATACAGTGCAGGTGTCGCACTAATTAACAAGGCCGTTTGCCAGCCGAATTTCGGAATAATAAAATAGGAAATCACGGCTGCAATCAACCAGCCGGCTGCCCAAAAGCTTTCCAGTAACACAACAATTCTCCCTCGTTTTTCTGCCGGAACACTTTCCGAAACCAGTGTCGATGCCACAGGCAACTCACCGCCTAGCCCCATTCCTATAAAGAACCGTACAATCAGGAAGAAGGAAATGGATGTCGCTAATGCAGAAATACCACTTCCAATTGAAAATAATAATAAGGTAATAATAAAAACATTCTTACGGCCAATGCGGTCTGCCATTAAGCCAAAAAGTAATGCCCCAACCGCCATTCCAATCGATTGAATGCTGCCAATCCAGCCCATTTGTTTTGCCGTTAAATCCCACTCCACACTTAATGCTGCAATAATGAAGGAAAGCATCCCCACATCCATTGCGTCAAACATCCAGCCCGTACCAGAAACCCAGAGCAATCTCCGGTTAGAAATCTCTTTTTTCATAACCAGCCCCCTTATAGATACCATTAGTGACATTATTCCCTAATGATTTATCATTATTTAATCTACCGCGATTTCTACATTTTTAAATTGATTAAAGAACATATTATAGTATCTGCCTTGGAGATCCATGAGTTCCCCATGATTTCCTTGTTCTACAATGTTCCCATTTTCAATCACCATAATTCTATCTGCGTCACGAATGGTGTTCAAACGATGGGCGATAATAAAGCTTGTCCTGCCCTCCATAAGAGATAGCAGTGCCTCTTGAATATGAAGCTCGGTACGGGTATCAATACTGCTCGTGGCCTCATCTAAAATCAATACAGCTGGCTTTGCGAGAATCACTCTGGCGATGGCAATCAACTGGCGCTGCCCTTGACTTAAGTTTCCACCGTTTTCTGAGAGGATGGTCTCATACTGATTTGGCAGACGTTTAATAAAGGCATCTGCATTCGCCATCTTAGCCGCATTGACGACTTCCTCATCACTTGCACCAGGCTTTCCATACTTAATATTTTCCTTAATGGTTCCTGAAAAGAGGTAAGTATCCTGCAAAACAAAGCCGAAACAGCTTCTTAAGCTATCGCGGGTATATTCCCGAATATCACGGCCGTCTAACAAAATCCTGCCCTCTGTCACATCATAAAACCTTGTCAGCAAGTTAACGATTGTCGTTTTTCCCGCCCCGGTTGGTCCAACTAGCGCCGTACTGCTGCCAATATTACTTTCAAAACTAACATTTTTTAAAATCGGCACATCGCCGCGGTAACCGAAGCTGACATTTTCAAACACAACATGTCCCTTTGGATTTTCCAGTACAACCGCATCCTGCAGGTCATCTGGTTCCTCTTGCTCGTCGAGAATTTCAAAAACGCGCTCCGCACCAGCTACACCTGACTGCAGCATATTAAAAATTTGCGCAAGATCATTAAGCGGCCTTACAAATTGACGAGAATAGGTGATAAAGCTCGCAATCGCACCTACGGTAATCATATTCTCAACAGCAAGAAATCCTCCCGTTACGGCGACAATGGCAAATCCCAAATTGTTGATCACGTTCATGATTGGCATAAGAAAGCCCGACCAAATTTGCGCCTTAAGGCCGACCTCACGCAGTTTCTGATTGACCTCTTCAAACTCCGAAATCACTTTTTCTTCATGATTAAAGGCTTTCACTACCTCAATGCCTGAAATGGTCTCCTCAATTTGTCCATTAAGTTTTCCCAGCTGGATTTGCTGATCTTTAAACAGGACACTGGTTCTTTTTGCAATTGTCTTCGTTAACAGAAACACAAGTGGAACCGTTACTAAGCTCGCCACCGTCAAAATCGGACTCAAGATCAACATCATAATGAATGAACCACTAATCACAATGACACCTGACATCAGCTGTGTTGTCGATTGCGAGATGGTGCTGCTGACATTATCAATATCGTTTGAAAGCCGGCTCATTAATTCTCCATGTGTCCGCTTGTCAAAAAAAGCAACTGGCAGTTTTTGCAGTTTTTTAAAAAGTGCATCACGCAATCGTTTGACAATTCGTTGCGAGACACCTGCCATCAGCCAGCCCTGGAGAAAAGTCAACACCGCGTCTAAGATAAATGCTGATATTAGAATAACAATCATGACTTCAAGAAAATTAAAATCTACTTGTTTTTTCAAGCTTATAGCATCGACAGCTTTTCCAATTAAAAATGGTGACAGCAAGGATAGTGCTGCACTAAAAAAAATGAATAAAAAAACAATGCTGAGCATTCTTCTTTCATTGCCGAAATAATACCATAACCTCTTAATTGTTTCCTTAAAGTTCTTTGGTTTTACAATTGGTGCTCCCCGGCGATGGCCAGAAAAGCCGCCAGGTCTTCCAGGCATGGATAAGGGAGGAGGTGTGTTACTTGATTGATCTGCTGTTTTTGACATTTAGAGTGCCACCTCCTTACCGACTTGCGATTGATAGATTTCCTGATAAACTCTGCAGTCTCTTAATAATTGTTCGTGTTTTCCAATTCCAACGATTTCCCCGTGGTCCATGACCACAATTTTATCTGCATCGATAATTGAGGTGATCCGCTGGGCAATGAGGAGGCATGTCAGACCCTTTGCATATTTTTTTAAACCCTCTTTGATTCTAGCCTCTGTGGTGACATCAACCGCACTGGTACTATCATCCAAGATCAAAATTTCCGGATTTTTAATTAAAGCCCTGGCGATCGAAAGCCGTTGCTTTTGGCCTCCTGAAAAGTTTACTCCGCCTTGTCCGATTCTAGTTTGATATCCTTCAGGAGAAGCACTAATAAAGTCATGCGCACCGGCAATCTCTGCCGCTTTTAAGATTTCTTCAGTTGAGGCGTCTTCTTTTCCCCATTTAATGTTTTCCTCTACACTTCCGGTAAAAAGAATCGTCTTTTGCGGGACAAAGGCAATCTTTTCTCGCAGTCTTTTAGGGTCAACGAGGTGTATATCCTCACCATCGACCTTGATACATCCAGCACTGACATCATAAAACCGGGGAATTAAGCCAACAAGAGTACTTTTTCCAGAGCCTGTCGAGCCAATAATTCCGACAGTCTCACCTGGTAAGATTGATAGATTAATATTTTTCAAAATGGGTTCCCCGCTTGTTCCTTCATAAGAAAAGGAAACATTGCTAAACTCAATTCTTCCTTTTTCAACGGGGGCAGAGTTTTGTCCCTCTTCCCAGGTCAAGTCAACCTCCTCGGAAAAAACCTCACCTATTCTGACGGCTGAAGTTTTTGCGCGGACAAACATATTAAAAACCATCGAGATCATCATTAATGAGAAAAGAATTTGCGTCATGTAGTTAATAAAAGCAATAATGTGACCTACCTGCACATTGCCATTCGTCACCCCGTGGCCGCCAATCCAGAGGACAGCGACAATGCCAAGGTTAACCGTCAGCATAATCGCTGGGCTGAATACCGCCATTAACCTTGTTGCAGAAATCGATTGCTTTTTAAACTCTTCATTTGTTTTTTCAAACTTGTTGACTTCAACGTCAAAACGATTGAAGGCTTTCACTACACGGACACCCGATAAGTACTCGCGCATGACTCCATTTACACGATCAAGCGCTTTTTGTACTTTTGAGAACATAGGGAACCCAAGTCTTAAATTTAGAATGATGAATATGGCGACAATCGGGACCACTACAATCAATACAACAGATAAATGAAGGTTTAAGCGTGTCGCCATTATTAAGCCCCCGATGGCTAATAGTGGGGATTTAACAAAAATCCGCATTAAACCATTCGCAAATACTTGTACCTGTGTCACATCGTTGGTCAGCCTGGTGATTAACGACGCGCGTTCAAAACGGTCAATATTTTTAAAGGATAGCGTTTGGATCTTCTTATATAAGTCCGACCGTAACTCCGATCCAAAGCTTTGCGAAACATTACTGGCTAATATACTTCGTGTTGAAGCTGCAATCGCACCAAAAAGTGTAATCAGCAGCATTAATCCGCCCATTTTAAGCACATAACCTATATCCCTGCCCGCGACACCGACATCTATGATTTTCGCCATGATCGTTGGCATTAACAAATCACTTATCGCCTCAAAGGTTAAAAATAACACTGCTAAGCTAAAAGACTTCCAATATTTCTGTATGTATTTTGCTAAAAACCCCATTACCCTTCACCTCGAGGACCCTTTTCAAATTTATGGATAAAGCTATTATAGCAAAAAAAAGTATGAGTTCTAGGATAAGAACTCATACTTTTAATTAATCTTCCAGCGGGCGAAATTCATGAACCCAAACGCGCATTTGCGGCAGCCATGGCATCCCAGGGTGGTAAGCAAGAATTGATTGCTTATACTCTTCAACCGTAGGGAAGCCCTCGCGGCGAGCGTCATCATCCGTCAACTCACCTAAGCTTTGTGAATAGACTCGTTCCACGACAAATTGACGTCCCTCAAGGGTCATGATTTCTCCTGGATCGGCATATCTTCCATTTCGGCGTGTTGCAGTCTTTTCTCCTGCAAGCACCTTTTTAACATCACTTTCCATTGTAACTAAACGTTCAATGGAGCATGTTTTTGGCGGTAGTGTAGTGTTTTCATTTTGGCTCATAGTGTTATCCTCCTTTATCCAATTGCGCTTTCACTATTTTAACACTATAACCATGTTATTAAAAACGTTTACACATTTAAATCTCTTTTTTTATAAAAGATAAATGTCGCGACTGTAAGTGTAGCAATCAGGACGCCGGATAATAGGACAAAGATGGGCTCAAAACCGCCTCCGAACATCACACTTTTCGCCTCGAAATATTTAAACGGGGTAATGTATTTTAAGCCTTCTATGTCTTCATTCAAGTCAATGGCAACCGAAATCACATACGTAAGCAAAAGGACTCCGGTCGCTAAGGAAGCTGCCGATTTGGATTTCCTTTTACCCGCTGCAAGGGAGCTGCCAATTACCATGAATAACAGCTGCAAAATAAACATTCCCGCCATTGTCATTGCAATATCCCCGGTAACCACTTCACCATTGCTGTATTTTCCCACCAATGCAAGTGACGAAACAAAGGTAACCAAGTTCAAGCTTAGGATATTTGAGAATGCTGCCAGCAATTTTGCGGTAATAATGCGATTTCTTGATATGGGCTTAACAAATAAAAACTCCGTTGTTTTGTCCCGCTCCTCTTTTGCAATGATCGTTGCGCCAAGCATGGCCGCATGAATGGTCGCCATTAATAACAAATAGATAAAAAGTAACCCGTAATATCCGGTTGCTGATGAAATATCAAATTCTCCTATTCCTAATACAGCAAGCATTGATTTGGGCATTCCTGCCAGCATTTCATCCATCGGCTGTCCAGAAGAAGAAAGACTTTCATATTTAAACATCCCTGACGCTACCATTAGGAATATCCCGATACTCCAAAATAGAAGCGATTTTCTATGTGACTTCATTTCTTTTAAAAAAATATTCATCTTACCATCACTTCTCCTTGTTAGACCGAGTGAATATCCTTTTTGGCATAGATTAAGAAACTAGCGCTAATCGCAACAACAATGACAGCTGCTCCGGCTATTAAAAATGACGCCTCATAACCAGATTTCTCTATGATATAAGCAGTATCAAAATATTTAAAGGGTGATAGATATCGTTTCACTTCATCACCAGAAGTGCTACTAAACATTCCTAAAAAGTAAAAGGCAAAAACAGTTGCAAGCGACACCGTTAACACTGATTTTATCCTTTGAACAACGACAGATGTAATGATTCCTAATGCAAGAAAGATTAGTTGCACAAAAAATACAGTCAATGAAATCAGGATAAAAATGCTAACCTTAAAGTCTACTGTTGCTACTTGGTATGCGAGAAGGATCGCTGCTGCTAAATAAACGATATTCGTTATGATAATTGAGATCAGTGCCGCCAATAATTTGTTTGTTAACACCTCGGTACGTGTAACCGGTTTTGTTAATAGAAAGTCAGCGGTTTTTTCCCTGACTTCTTTGCTGACAATACTGGTTCCCAGATTCATTGCCTGAATCGCACCGCAAAGCGTAACAAACGACAGCCCATAACAATAGAAGCCAAGGATGGAAAAGAAATTATCGAGATTTATCCCGAAGGCTTCTCTTAGAGCAACCGGATACCCTTCAAGCAGCTTCCTAAATTCTTCTGTATCCTTTGTAAAAGAAGGGAAAAACGACATAAACAGCGCTACGACGGCAATTAATGATATTGTCCAGATCATAGTAGACTTTCGATAAGCTCTCAATTCATGAAGCAGGATATTCATGGCTCTAGTCCTCCTTCTCGTAATAGTGCATAAAAATCTCCTCAAGATCAGGCTCTTCAATCCATAGATTTGTAATCTCTATTTCCGCAATTTTCCTCATGACTTCATTGATATTTCCTTTAAATAAAAAGCTCGTTAGGTTACCCTTTACCTCTAATTTATTTACACCAGGTAGGTTAAAGTAATAGGGGGTGAGGGTTTCTTTTGTTTCTACTTTGAACTTCTTATAGGTATTTTCTTTCAATGTACTAATCTTTTCTACGGTAACAATCTTTCCCTCTTTTATAATTGCAACCCGATTACAAAGTCGTTGAACCTCGCTTAGGATATGAGAGGAAAATAGGATGGTAGCACCTTTTCTATTCTCTTCCTCAAGCAGTTCAAAGAATTTTTGCTGCATAAGAGGGTCTAATCCACTCGTCGGTTCATCCAGAATAATCAGCTTTGGCTCATGTAGCAGCCCTTGAACAATCCCGACCTTCTTTTTATTTCCCAGTGAAAGATCGTCAATTTTTTTATTGAGATCTAAATCCATAATTTCCGCCAATTCTTTGATTCTCTTACTACAATCCTTTTTATAAAAACTAGCCGAATAGTTTAATAGATCTTTGACTTTCATATTGTCGTAATAAAAAACTTCAGATGGCAAATAGCCAATTTCCTTTTTAATTACCGGGGCAAATTGGACAGTGTCTTTCCCAAAGATAGTCGCACTGCCACTGGTAGGATAAATAAGGGAGAGGAGTGTCCGAATGGTCGTCGATTTTCCCGCACCATTCGGTCCGATAAATCCAAAAATCTCACCTTCCTCGACAGAAAAGCTAATGTCGCTGATTCCTCTTGCTTTGCCGTAAGTCTTTGTAAGATTCTTAATCTCAATCACATTCATCATCACTGCCCCCTTATTTGTAAAAGCATTTAATAAAAAGCTCAAAATACTCTTCTGCTTCCAGAAAGACCCTATCATAATCAATCTTGTGACTAGGTACCATTTTGGCTTTATGGAGCTCCTCATCACTCATTTTTTCAAAGGTCCATGAAATGACCTTTAATATTTTTTGAACATCGACGTCATCCCTAAATTTCGAGAGATCGATTCCATCATAGATGATCCCTATATTTATCGCGTTAAGTTCCAGTTTCTTTTTATCAAATTCGTCTTTTATTTCCGGTGAGTCTTGCATAAAGGCTTCTTGGATAAATGTTAAGATATCTGGATATTGTTGCTGCAGGTCCATTTTGATGAGCACTGCCTGGCGAATTCTTTTAAAAAAGTCTCTTTCGGTTAAATCAACCTTTTTATAAAATTCATCCGCCACCAGGTTGTAACAATAATCAAATAGAAAGAAGAATAACTGCTTTTTATTTTTAAAATAATGAAAGAGCAGACCCTTTGAAATGCCAGCTTCTTTCACCATTTCATTTGTTGATGCGTTATCATACCCCTTTTGGGCAAATTCCTTAATTGCTGCGTTGATTATTCGATCCTGCTTTTCCGAATCCAGGCTTAAAAACTTTGAAAACATGCTGTTTGGCCCCTTTCCACTTACCGTTGACCACATCAGTCAATCACAGTGTACTCCAATTGACTCATCTGGTCAACGCCAGACAAGCTATAATTTTTACAAAATTATGAAGTTTATATATTTAAGGGGGAGGATGTGCTAGGATACATTTGGAGGTGAAAAATGAAAGAGCGTTCTGACTCACTTACATTAATGGGCTTAATTGCTGCCCAAAGCAGGCTGCCTGCCAAACATCCAATGATTTCTGTGATTGCATCAAAACAATCCATCCTTGAGGCTGGAATTGGCGGTGAGCAGCAGGTGGCAGATGTTCTTGGAAGGTATCGGTTTCCATTCAGAAATAACATTTTCCACGATTTATCACTTTCTTTCAAATTGACCACTTATTGAAAACACCCCATTACGGCGTCGTTTTAGAAACCAAAAACTTAGCAGGCAGTTTAGAATTCAGGGATAACCCGCCACAGCTTATTCAAAAGCGAGAAGACGGACAAATCAAATATTATGAAAGTCCAGTCGTTCAATTGGAGCGTAATATAGAACTCTTTTCCGCATGGTTATCCGAGCGGAATATTGATTTACCTCTATATGGCGCTATTGTATTAGCCTATCCGAAGCAACATGTGGACATTCCCCCTGCCAATACTAAGATACTATTCCCGAACCTGGTCCCTCCTTTTATCAAAAGCCTTCCACGAGAAGGAATGGGACTGGATACTTCTTCATTTAACTGGTTATCTGCTGAACTAATTAGGTGTCATCAAACCTACATTCCCAAACCCGTTTGTGAATCTTATCAAATTCCGGTTAGTGCTATTAAACCAGGGGTGAGGTGTGTATCTTGTGGGAACATTGGGATGAATAAAATACCAAGATCGTGGCACTGTCCAGTTTGTAAGGTGACCAATCATCTAGCTCATGAGCAGACTCTGAACGAGTGGTTTTTGGTGGTGAAGAGGACGATTACCAATCGGGAGTGCCGTGAGTTTTTGGGGGTGGATATCCACACTGCTAAGCGAATCTTAATGGGTATGGATTTGATAACCTCTGGCACATTCAGAGATAGGTCGTATAGAATGGATTTCCCCCAAAAAAGGTAATATTGTACTTGGTGTGCTAGTGTTGCTGGTCATCCGCCAGTGTTTCTTGCTATACGCCAGTATTTCTCGCCATCCGCCAGTATTTCTCGCCATCCGCCAGTGTTTCTCGCCATCCGCCAGTGTTTCTTGCTATACGCCAGTATTTCTCGCCATCCGCCAGTATTTCTCGCCATCCGCCAGTGTTTCTGCCATCCGCCAGTCTTTCTCGCTATCCGCCAGTGTTTCTCGCCATCCCCCAGTGTTTCTCGCTATCCGCCAGTGTTTCTCGCCATCCGCCAGTCTTTCTCGCTATCCGCCAGTGTTTCTCGCCATCCGCCAGTCTTTCTCGCTATCCGCCAGTATTTCTCGCCATCCGCCAGTGTTTCTCGCCATCCGCCAGTATTTCTCGCCATCCGCCAGTGTTTCTCGCCATCCGCCAGTATTTCTCGCCATCCGCCAGTGTTTCTCGCTATCCGCCAGTGTTTCTCGCCATCCGCCAGTGTTTCTCGCTATCCGCAACTAATCTCGGCTATCCGCCAATATTCCAACCCAGAATACCTATTTTCATCAACCCCAATCTCCCATTTCCTCCCAACCTCATCAACGTGCTATTATTAGGTTGTAAAAATGATAAGGGGAGTGCTGCAAAAGTGAAAAACGAAATCATTGAGAGATTTACTTCCTATGTGAAGGTGGATACGCAGTCGAATGAGAGCAATGAAAGCTGTCCTTCTACACCTGGACAACTCACGTTAGCCAACATGCTGGTTGAGGAGTTAAAGTCAATTGGAATGCAAGAGGTGACGATCGATGAAAATGGGTATGTGATGGCAACCCTTCCTTCCAATACCGACAAGGATGTACCAACGATCGGGTTTTTGGCTCACGTCGATACTGCAACCGATTTCACTGGCAAGAATGTGAATCCGCAAATCATTGAAAACTATGATGGGAATGATATCCCTCTTAACCCAACCGTCACCATGACAACGAAGGATTTCCCTAGCCTGCCAAGCTATAAAGGGCACACGTTGATCACTACGGATGGTACCACACTGCTGGGTGCCGATAACAAAGCCGGCATCGCTGAAATCATGACCGCAATGTCTTACCTAATCCAACATCCAGAAATTAAGCATGGTAAGGTTCGCGTTGCGTTCACGCCGGATGAGGAGATTGGCAGAGGTCCGCATAAGTTTGACGTAGCAGCATTCAACGCCAAATACGCTTACACTGTCGACGGTGGCCCACTAGGGGAGTTAGAATACGAAAGCTTTAATGCGGCAGCTGCTAAAATTACAATTAAGGGCACCAATATCCATCCAGGTTCAGCAAAAGATAAAATGGTGAATTCAATGAAGATTGCCATGGAATTACATAGCCAGCTGCCAGCCCTGGAAGCACCAGAACATACAGAAGGTTATGAAGGTTTCTTCCATCTGATTTCCTTCAACGGTGATGTCGAGCAAACGAAAATGTATTATATTATCCGTGATCACGACAAAGAAATCTTCGCAGCGAGAAAAAATAGAATCGAAAGCATTGTCGACATGCTCAACGAAAGATACGGCAAAGATACCATCCTACTAGAATTAAAAGATCAATATTACAACATGGGTGAAAAAATCAAACCAGTTATGGAAATTGTCGACATTGCCCAACAGGCCATGGAAAACCTTGATATCAAACCGCTCATTAAGCCAATACGCGGCGGTACGGATGGCTCACAGCTTTCTTATATGGGTCTCCCGACTCCGAATATTTTTACAGGCGGAGAGAACTTCCACGGTAAGTATGAATTTATTTCAGTGGATAATATGATTAAAGCAACCAACACTGTCATTGAAATAGCAAAGCTTTTCGAACAAAAAGCATAAAATTAAGCCCAACTATTTGGTTGGGCTTTTACATTTGGTAGCGATCCAATATGGAAAAGAAATCTTTTAAAAAGTCATAAAAAAGTCTGACCGTAGGGAGCATTTTGCGTTCTCGCGGAATAATGACCCCGACCGTACGGCTCACCTCAGGTTCAATAATTGGTACCTTTACAGTTGAACGAGGGAATCCGTCCACCAGCGTGATTTCCGGAATGAGTGTGATCCCAAGGCCTGCTGAAACCAAACCCTTTATCGAATCAATATCTACTCCCTCAAAGGACACCTTCGGCTGGAAACCAAGCTGTTCACATGCTTGTACGATAATTTCCCTTAATATATATTCCTTTGGAAACAAGACAAAGGATTCTTCATGCAGTTGACTTAATTTTATCGCTGACTGTTTGGCCAAAGGGTGACTAGAAGGTAGGAGTGCGACAATATTATCTGTAAATAATGTAAATAATGTTGTCCCCACTATCTTCTTCTCGTGTTTTGGAACAGGCCCGATTAATGCCATATCGAATTCACCATTCATAACCCCCTCAATCAGCTCTTTATATGTACTCTGTTTTAGTTGAAATTTGACTTGAGGGTAGTGTTCACGAAAGGCAGATATGGAGGTAGGAAGTGTATACGCAGCCAAGCTGCTTGGAAATCCTATACGAATTGTCCCTTTCATGGGGTCTAAGTATTCCTTAATTTCTCGTTGTGCCTCGTCAATTACCTTCACCGCTTGTTCCATATGCTCTAGAAACATCTGCCCAATCATCGTCAGTTTGACGTTTCGTCCCTCGCGGATGAATAAATTAACGCCTAGCTCATTTTCGAGGTTAAAGATTTGCCTACTTACAGCCGATTGTGCGACGTGCAGTGCGGTTGCGGCCTCGGTAACATGCTCGCGTTTCGCTACTTCCATAAAGTATTGAATCTGTCGTAATTCCAAAATGCTCACCTCGATTCATCTCATTATGAGATGAATGTTATCTATTATTAATATTGTTAAGATTATTATTTAATTATAGAATATTGGTTATTAATAATCTAATTATTTAAAAAAATAACTTCCCAATAAAGAGGTGGATAGCTTGAAAACAATTGAACAGTTAAAACATGATGCACAAGGCACAGCACTTCAATATGTGGACGAAGTGTTTAATAAAGTTGTATGTAGAAATGCTTATGAATCTGAATTTCACCAAGCAGTTAAGGAAATCTTTGACTCCCTAATTCCTGTTTTTGCGAAACATCCGAAATACATGGAGCACAATATTCTTGAAAGAATCGTAGAGCCTGAAAGAGTCATTTACTTCCGTGTTCCTTGGGTCGATGATAAAGGGCAAGTTCAAGTAAACCGCGGCTTCCGTATACAGTTTAACAGTGCAATCGGACCTTATAAAGGCGGATTACGCTTCCACCCATCCGTAAATGCCAGTATTATTAAATTCCTAGGTTTTGAGCAAATCTTTAAGAATTCACTAACTGGTCAGCCAATTGGCGGAGGTAAAGGCGGATCTGATTTTGATCCGAAAGGCAAATCAGATAATGAGATTATGCGCTTTACACAAAGCTTTATGTCTGAGCTTTACAGACATATTGGACCTGATGTCGACGTCCCAGCAGGCGATATTGGTGTTGGTGCACGTGAAATCGGTTATATGTTCGGACAGTATAAGAAAATCCGCGGTGCTTATGAAGCAGGCGTGTTAACTGGTAAAGGCCTTGGATACGGCGGTAGTTTAGGACGAACAGAAGCAACTGGTTACGGTACTGTTTACTTTGTAAACGAAATGCTTGCTGACAAAGGTTATAGCTTTGAAGGAAGCACGGTTGTGGTTTCTGGTTCAGGAAATGTTTCCATTTATGCGATTGAAAAAGCAACGCAATTAGGTGCAAAGGTAGTTGCCTGCAGCGATTCTAATGGATATGTTTACGATCCATCCGGCATCAATCTTGAGACTGTTAAACGAATTAAAGAAGTAGAACGTAAGAGAATCAGCGAATATGTCCTTGCGCATCCAGAAGCACAGTATTATGAGGGCTGTGCTGGCATTTGGTCAATTCCTTGTGATATTGCGTTACCATGTGCAACTCAAAATGAAATTGATGAGGAATCTGCAAAAATCCTCGTTTCTAATGGTGTAAAAGCTGTTGGAGAGGGTGCTAATATGCCATCCACTCTTGAAGCAGTTGAGGTATTCTTAGAAAACGATATTTTATTTGCCCCTGGAAAAGCAGCTAATGCTGGCGGTGTTGCCGTATCTGCGCTTGAAATGGCTCAAAATAGCCAAAGACTTTCTTGGACATTTGAAGAAGTGGATGCAAAATTGCACCAAATTATGATCAACATCTATCGTAACAGTATGAATGCTGCCGAAGAATACGGCTATCCAGGCAACCTGGTTGTCGGTGCCAATATTGCAGGTTTCTTAAAAGTAGCAGACGCAATGATTGCACAAGGTGTAATCTAAATAGCAAGGGTGCCCCGAAAGCGGAGCACCCTTATTTTATGCTGTCTTCTTAAGCCAATTCCTGCCTTCAACCATTCTTGAAACCATCATCCCCGCAACATTATCGCCGCTTGCGTTCAGCATCGTTGCAGGCGGGTCAATTAACGTAGAGATCGCGGCAATGATTGGCAGCGCCTCAGGAGGAAACCCAAATAAACTTAAGATTAACATTTCCCCGATCATACCTCCGCTTGGAATAGCTCCCATCACTGCTCCAACCAAAAGGGAAACACTGATAATCAAGAAAAAAGTGCCAATTCCTGTGTTATTCATATCAAAGATTCCAAACAGGAATACAATCTTCAACACACCGCCGATAACAGAGCCATCTTTATGTAAGGCTGCCCCTAACGGAATTGTTGTATCACGAATATCCTCTTTGATTCCCATTCTTTTCGAAGCTTCTAGATTAACTGGAATGGAAGCAGCACTCGAACAGGTAGCCAGCGCCGTAATGGAGGGAGCCAGCATATTGCTCCAAAACACTCTAATTCCTTGTCCCTTACCTGCCATAAACGCATATATCGTAAACGCCACAAAGAAATAGACAATTGAAGCCACATAATAGGTGATACCGGCTTTAATATAAGAGCCTAATAGAATCGGACCGTACTGACCAACTAAAGTTGCAAAATAAGCTCCTAGACCAATAGGTGCTAGATACATGATTAAAGAAACAACCTTCATCATTACTTCTGAGCCTGAACTTAAAAAACTCGTAAAAGGCTTTCCGCGTTCTCCAACTGATTGCGCGGCGAACCCAATTAGAATGGATATCACGATAAGCGCCAACATATTGCTTCGTGAGAATAACTCAACAAAGTCAGGTACAGTAAAGGTTTTGACTATTTGTGCAACTGGATTTAGCTCTTCGGCTGCTTCCGGTTTTACCAGTTTTAGGCTTACGCCTTCCCCAGGGTTCACGAACTTAACTACAAAGTACATATAAATCGCTGAAACAAGGCCAGTAAAGAGGAAGGTTCCAAACATCCAGCCAAGAATTTTCCCTAACCTTTTTGCTCCATTCATATTTGCTATAGAAGAGGAAATCGTAAAGAAAATAAGTGGAACAATGATCGTAAATAATAAATTTAAAAAGACATCACCGATCGGCTGGAGAATCACGGCGTCTTCCTCCATAACTAATCCGATCATAGCGCCAATGAGTATCGTTAGTAATAAAATTACAGGAAAACGATAATTTTTCATTTTTTAGGTACTTCTCCTTTTCCATACAAATAAAAAGAAATTGTTTGTTCACTATATCACTTTCTATTATATGATTTATAACTTTATAGCAGATAGGGAAATTTTTATATTCTACTTTAAATTTCAAATAGATTAAAAATAAGATAATTCTTTTTCTATGTTATAATTAGCTTTACTTCATTTTTATAAAATAAAGGGGGAAATAGGATGGAAATTGGTTTAGTTTCCATACTTGGTTTGGGATTTGTTCTTGGTATCAAACACGCTATTGAGCCGGATCATGTTATTGCTGTATCCACCATTGCCAGTCAAAGTAAAAAGTTACTGCGTTCGTCTTTAGCTGGTGTGTTTTGGGGGATTGGTCACACTGCAACATTATTTATTATCGGAATAATCCTTATTCTTATGAAGGGTGAAATTCCGGAAAAATGGGCGATGTCATTAGAATTTTTAGTAGGAATTATGCTTGTTTACCTTGGTATTACTACGATTCTTTCCTTTAAAAATATTCATTTACATAACCATGAACATAATGGCGAGTTACATAAACATGTCCATTCTCATGACCATATCGGCACACATGACCATTCCCCTCAGAATAAAAAAGTTTCCTACCTAAAATCTATGTTAATTGGTTTAGTTCATGGTCTTGCAGGAAGTGGTGCAATGATCGTTTTAACCATGAGTACAGTAAATAGTGCGTGGGAAGCAGCTGTTTATATCCTGATTTTTGGAACTGGAACTGTAATCGGGATGCTTTTCTTTACTACCTTAATTGGAATTCCGTTTGTGTTTAGTGCGAAAAAATTCAGTTTAAATAGGACCCTTACTCAGTTTACAGGTGTAATTAGTACTGTGTTTGGTATCTATTACATGTACAACTTAGGCGTAACTGAAGGTTTATTTAAACTTTGGATTCAATAAAAATATGGACCCTATACATGGGGTCCATATTTTTTTACTTATTCATACTGGCTAGAAATCCACCCAGCAGGTCATCTAAATCAGGCTCTTCCTCAACCTTTTCTTCTTCTATCAATGGTTTGGCATTTTCCCAATCAAACTCATCTAAATCATCATCCATATCGGATAAATCGATAGAAGCAGCAATTTCCTCTACAGTACTATCGCTCTCTGTATAGGAGTTGATTTCAGGTTTCTCAGGAAATATCTCTTCTTGCAGGTATAAAGCTTCATCAATATCAACAGATCTGCTATTTAAACTTGCAAGCAGAGAAGTAGAACGAACAGGATCAGATATTAATTGATAGATAATACTCCCTAATAACGCCTCAGAATGCTCGTGCTTCAACCAGTCACGTTGTGCTTTCGTCAACTTTTTCGGCAGAGGAACGGTAATTATTTCTCGCTCCCTTGCACTTACGTTACCGACACCTTCCATCACAAACTCAGCAATTTTGCTAGAAAAATTTCTTCTTTCGGTTTCCTTTAATTTTTGCAGCTGCTTAATTAAATGGTCAGGTGTATCAGAAGGGACCCGGAAGGAAATCGCCTGTCCCCGCTGAATTTCATTCGATCCAGCTTTTTTCATTTTATCACCCTATTAATTCGTAACAGGTTTCTTAGGTTGTTCAGCCTTTGGTTTCTCTGTTTTTCTAACGTAATCCATGATGAGTTTGTAATAAGCATTTGCCATCATCCAAATACTCTCTTTTTCATCTTCAAAGAAATCAATATTAAACCCATCGAGATTATTATTTAATGTTTTAAGATAATCCTTTAATACGGTTGCACCACCGCCAACAAAGTAGCAAATTTCTGTTTGGGAGTTCTTTGACCAAACATTTCGTAATAAACGATATTGTTTCTTTGCTAAATCTAATAAGATGCGGTCAGTAATATCGTGAACACTGGTCCTGCTCCCTTTAACCATGATATGATTTCGGTCGTTTTTCTTCGTGATGATATCAACAACATCGCGGCGGCTGTCTAGTTCAACACCATGCTTTGTCCTAATTTCTTCACGGATTGCTTCCAATGATTCTGAAACCCCAAGATTAAAGCCTTGCGCTTTATCATCATCGACATTTCTATTTTTAATAACGGCAATATCTGTTGATAATCCACCGATATCTTGAATCAAGATACGCTTATCGATTAACTCCTTATTAATGATTTTTAAGTTATTATCCATAACTAGGTTAATATAGGCAGCAAAGCCTTCAGGGTATACTTTTATTTCATCAAACTTGATGTTTACTTTTAAACCTTGGTATTTAGGTGTTACAAGAAACTCTACTTGGTGAACAGAACCGATTAACTTCGAGCGGTAGCCAGCATCCTTACCTTCCTTAACTTCACGAAGAGGGAGGCCCGTTCCAAGTGTGTAGTTAGCATCAATTACGTTTTTCGTTTGACGGAAATTATTCTTATTTCCTTCCTTCACCGCGTCCAATGCTAATGTAGTAAAAAGAAGAACTAAAGTTTGGTCTTCCTCAGACTTGCTGCTGCCAGGATCTAGTTCTGTTCCATTAGGACTTTTTGTTGCGAGATTACCAACACGGTAAATAGCATTGTTATCCTTCAAAGCAGGGGAGTGAACTCTGATATGAATGCCATCAAGGGGATTTTTGTCATCTAATTCTTCGATTCCAATTACAGGGCGATCTTCAGTATCTCTGGCAATAATATTAGGGACATTAAGTTCATATTCCATTTCTCCAAATATCGCCTTAATTGAATCATTCCCAACATCAACAGCTGCAATTCTAGTATTATTCAAAATTGTCATCCTTCCATTCTCTTATTTTAGATGTTAATGAAGATATGTATCTAACATTCTACTTTTAGATTATAGGAGATTGATAGATTGTTCAATCATGAAGTCCAAAAGAAATCAAAGTGTAAAATTGTAAACAATACGTAATCGTTGTACACGCTTCTGTATACAATGTATACAAAACCGTACACACAGCTATATACCAGCATGTGTACAGGTTTGCATACATGTAAACATTTTTGTAAACGCGATGTATACAAGATTGTAAACAAGTTTACATATTTCGTATACAAAAAATAGACCCTCAATCGAAAGGTCTATTACAGCTCTCTACGTTTTTTTACCTACTTCTGTTACAGCAAAGGTTCGTACCATGTACTTAATGTTCGGCCTTTCGGAGCCTTAACGCGGACCAGTCTTCGTCAATGTTGTTTTGCTGAAGTAGCTAAAGCAGCCTTCTTCAGAGAGAATATCCATAACTGTTTCGCGGCTGCAAGCATTCCCTTTATGGGATACTCAATGATTTCCTTTGATATTATCAGAGCCAAAGTAAACCATCCTCTTTCACATAAGTAACCGCATTTTTTTCATGTAATGGAAGTTTATGAGTACTTGTTCCATATTACTGAGAAATATCATACATCTCCTGTTCAACCGCCTAAAGGACTTCACCTTCAAATGCGCTCTAACCTCAGCATATGCTTCTGGTACATTAATGACTAATAACAGCTGCTTCAATACTTGAAGTTTAATAAATTGTTTTAATTAATTCCTTAAACAACGCTGTCAATTCTATGCACAAGGCTCTACACCAGCATGTGTACAGTTTTATAAACGCGTAAACATTTTTGTAAACGCGATGTAAACAACCATGTAAACATGTGCACAATTAACGTAAACACGTAAACGTTTTTTGTAAACAAAAAAAATAGACACTCATACTAGAGAGTCTATTCCTGCTCCGTACGTTTTTTACCTACCTCTGTTAAAGCAAAGGTTCGTACCATTTTCTTAATTTTTTCAGGTTTTCGGAACCTTAATGCAGACCAGTCTTCATCAATGGCAATTTGCCGGACTGGCTCAAAGCCCTCTTCAGAGAGCATACCTGTTACCGTATCACGGCTGCAATCAGATCCTTTATAGGTTTTTGAAGATTTTTTAGGGTAGCATAGCCACAGTAATCCATCCTCGCTCACATATGAAACCGCTTTTTTTGCATGTGATTGAAGTTCTTGATTACTTGTTCCAAACACTTGCACAAATTCATACTTCTCAAGCCCAGCCTGTTGATGGACCTCCCCTTCAAATGCTGCCTTAACATCGTTATAAGACTGTGGGGCATTGATAACTAATACCGGCTGTCCTTGATCCTTAAAATTTAGCTTTTTTAACAAAGGTGCTGCTTCTGTCATTCATAAACCTTCCTCTCTATCTATATACCCTCTACCTTAGCATAGACGTTTTATCAGAGCATTATAATATTATCTAGAAACATCCTATAACTTCAGTCTATTACTCAAAAACTTTTATCACAAAATAATGCTAGAAATCAGGAATTTCGCCTCCCTAAATATATAACAAAATTAAGTCTTTTATCCCTCTTCTATATCTGACAATTCTGATATATTATAATTCTCAAATAATTTTAGGAGTGACGCTCATGTTAAAAGTACTATCAAAAACCGGTCTAACTCTAGCATTAGCAGGAAGTATTGTTGCAGCAGGCTTTCAACCTACTGAAGCTCCATCCGCAACAAAAGGTACATACAATCTAAGTCCAGCTGATTTTGTTGGAGCTGCTCCAGAACTAGCTGCAAAGGCAAAGGAACTAGGAGTCGATTTATCAAAAGTTGACCCTGCAGAGAAGGCTAATATAGGAACGAAATTCCAGGAGCCTGGTGATAACCACGTAGCGTATAAAGCAGCTACAGGAGATGTACCTGTTCTAGTAATCCTAGCAAAATATAAGGATGGCGATGAGCCTGTTGGTGACCTAAAAGGACAGGTTCCTGCTCATTACTATGAAGACTTAATTTTTGGTACAGAATATAATCCATATGGTTATGAAGCATTCAAACAATATGCTGAATATAACGGAGTTAAGGCTCCAACAGATCGCACCATGCAAAATGCCTATAAAGAATCAAGTAATGGCAGAGTTAATTTAGTTCGCAAGGAAAACACTGAATTTGTATGGGTAGAACTTCCTAAAGGGGCTTCATATTATTTAGACCAAAAAGGAACTTATGCTGAGAATGGTAAATACGTACTAGGTAACGTAAACGGAGATGCTCATACTGGTGAATTCGTCCGTGACCTATTAAAAGCTGCTGACGCACAAGTAGATTTCTCAAAGTATGCTGAAAACGGCGAAGTTCCAAACGTTTTTGTTATTCACGAAGGAACAGGAGCTGAGTGGAGCCAAGACCCAGCACAATTCTGGTCCCACAAATGGAGTTTATTAAGTGCATTATACTATGGTAAATACTATGAAACTGGTAAACCAGCAGATGTTCATTCTGGAATGAGTCAAAGTGCTTGGATCAATAAAACCGTAAAAGAAGATATGACATATGATGGTGTTGTCGTTGACAACTATAATATTCAGCCAGCTATTGGCGGAAACGTAGCAGGGTTCAATCTAACAACTGGAAGCTATGATGAAGCTTCTAAAACGGGTCCATATCCTGCACAAGCTGGGGTATATGCTCATGAATTTGGCCATGCTTTAGGTTTACCAGATTTCTATGATACTGTATATACTTCTGAAGGTGTTGGAAACTACTCAATGATGGCAGGCGGTTCATGGATGCGTTATCCAGACAATAACGCCTACTCTGGTAACTCACCTACTCACTTTGATCCATTCTCAAAAGTTTTCCTAGGATGGGCAGAGCCAAAAGAAGTTAAACCAACAGATGGAGTCAAAGAAATTACCTTACCACCTATTAATAAAGCCAGTGCTACAAATGGAATCGTAAAGATGGAGGTTCCAGGTTCTAACGGAACAGAGTATTTCTTATTCGAAAACGTACAGCAAGATGGATTTAATAAAGGCTTAATTCGCCAAGGTACAGATTCTCACGGATTATTAGCATGGCATGTCGATGAAAACATCTTAAACTTATATCAAACTGCCGGCTTCCGTCCTAACAACGTTGAAAACTGGATGAACAAACGATTCCAGTTTAATCAGTCACAAACAGCAAGTGACGGCACTGTTGTTACCCATTATGGTTTATCCCTACTTCAGGCCGATGGAAAATATGAATTAGAAAAGAACCTAAACCGCGGTAACGCTGGAGACTTCTTTAAGACAGGTGCAAAGATTACTCCAACCTCTTCTAATGTTCATACTGGTTCCTACTACTTCTGGAAAGGCTATAGCGCCACTCCAGCCGACTCTGGAATTCATGTAACCGATATTAAAGAAAACGCTGATGGTTCTATCACTGCTAAGTTCTACTATAGCTTTAATGAAGCTACACAAAAATAATATTTTACAAAGACCTGAGTTCAACTGGACTCAGGTTTTTTCCTTACCTTATAGTTGGACACCCCTTTATTTTAACTTTTTTGTAAAATATTCCAACTATTCCTCGAAGAATGTTGTCGTTTTTGGCATTATTACTTCTATTTTTGTAAGTAGTTATTTTAATATTTACAATATTCAATCAAAATTATATCATCATATTACACTACTATATTCTTAGGGACTCGAACCATTTTAAGATTAGTAGATTCTTTTGTAATAAGGAGGGATTCGTACATAGTAGTAACTGTATTAAAAGGGGTAAAAACAAATAAAGGGAGGTTCTATATGAAGAAGAGAAAAATACTATCCACTGCACTTACACTATCACTCGGTCTAGGATTGTTTAATGTTGCAGCAGCTCCGCTAAACGTAAAAGCAGTAGAAAAAGGGAGTAAATTGGGAGTAACTGCCGATTTAGCACTTGCAAATGATGAGAGATTAATAGAAATGCTAAAACGCGAAGGCAAACTAGCAAAAAATGCTAGCCCTGCCGAAGCGGAAAAAGCATTAAAAGTCTATTTAAAAGCAAAGAGCCAATCAACAAAGACAAAAGATAATTTACCAAAGGCACTTGCAAATATAAAAGAAAATAAGGCCACATCTAATGGTCTTAAGAATGGAAAAGGAAATAAATTAGGACAAGCGAAGAAAAACACGGTCGATCCAGTTAAAGAAGAAGAATACAACGGTGAAGTTCGTACGGATAAGGTTCTAGTTCTCGCGATAGACTTTCCGGATTATCGGACAGGCTCCATCACTAAAGAAGAAACAGATATGTGGTATGAAGATTACCCGAAATCACACTTCCAAGATATGGTCTTTGGAGACAATGGATATAAAGGTCCAGATGGAAAAACTTATGTTTCTATGAAGCAATACTATGAGCAGCAATCTGGCGGCAGTTACTCGGTTGAAGGTGAAATAGCGGGCTGGTACACTGCAGACCATGATGCAGCCTATTACGGTGCAAACTACCCTGGTCCTGATGATAGTGACATTCGTGCACGTCAACTAGTTTATGAAGCACTAACAAAAGCTGGACAAGATCCAACTGTTGATTTATCAGAGTACGATGCTTGGGATCGCGACGATTATGATGGTGACGGAGTTTATGCAGAGCCAGACGGCCTAATTGATCATTTAATGGTTATTCATGCTGGTGTAGGTGAAGAAGCAGGCGGCGGAAGCTTAGGCGGCGATGCCATTTGGTCTCATCGTTCAAAACTTTCTACAGGGCCTATTGCTGTACCTGGTGGATCATCTAATAGTGACCGTTTCGGCGGACTATTAGGTGCATGGGACTATACCATCGAGCCTGAAGACGGGGCCGCAGGGGTATTCACCCATGAATTTGGACATGACTTGGGTCTTCCCGATGAGTATGACACCATTTACAGTGGTGCAGGTGAACCAGTAGAGTATTGGTCATTAATGTCAAGCGGAAGCTGGACAGGTGCTATTCCTGGTACACAACCACCTGGAATTAGCCCATATTCCAGACAAATGCTACAAACTTTGCATGGCGGAAACTGGCTAAGTGGTGAAACTATAGACAGTACAGAAGTAACTAGTGCTGGTACAACGGTTCTTCTTGACGAAGCAGTAACAAAGGGTACGAATAACGACGCGGTTCGCGTTGATTTACCTGATAAGGAAACTGTTATTAATACCCCTGCCAGTGGTAAATATGAATATTACGGCGGCAAGGGTGATGAACTAGACAATTCAATGTCCACTACTGTCGATCTTACCAATGCTGCAAATGCAGTTCTAAACTTCAAAGCTTGGTATGATATTGAAGCGGACTGGGATTATGCTTCAATTCAAGTAAAAGAAGCAGGCAGTAATGAATGGACAGCTATTAAAGGTAATATTACTACAGCTACCGATCCTAACGAGCAAAATCCTGGTAACGGAATTACTGGCGCATCAAATGGTTGGGTTAACGCTTCGTTTGATCTTTCTGCCTACGCAGGTAAAAATATTGAATTAAAATTTAACTACTGGACAGATGTAGCTGTTTCATTAACTGGTTTTTATGTTGATGACATTTCAATTTCTGTTAATGGTAAATCAGTTTTAACTGATGATGCTGAAGGCACATCCAGTTTCAAACTAGAAGGATTTACTAAGGACGAAGGTAAATTCCTTTCCAACCGCTACTATTTATTAGAATGGAGAACTCACAATGGCGTTGATATAGGATTAAAGAATATCCGCCGCGGTGCAAGCTTAATGTCTTATGATAAAGGCCTCGTAGTATGGTATGTAGATGAGTCCTATGGGGACGACAACTGGACTGGTATTCACCCTGGTGAAGGATTCTTAGGGGTAGTCGATGCTGACCAGCATACAAATTACTGGAGTGATAAAGCGGTAGGTTCTACTCGCTATCAAATGCATGATGCTGCATTTGGCCTAAATAAATCAGAGAAAATGTTCTTAAATTATCCTGGTCAATTTACAATGACAGACAACTTTACTCAACGTAACCCACTATTCGATGACAGCGCAAACTACAGCAACCCTGGTCTTGTTGACGCAGGACGCAACGTACCAAAATACGGCTTAAAATTCCGTGTTGTTGGAGAAAGCCCTGATGGTACTGTTGGTAAAGTGTTAATCTTTAAATAAAAATGAAATGGCTTTTTTAGGTGACTCCGGTGCTTGCCGGAGTCACTTTTATAATAAAAAAACCGAATAACGACTATTTTAAGTCATTATCCGGTCTTAATTCTTACTTCTTCTTTCCAGTTTTCTCTTTCAAATGTACTTCATAAGAAAAATCAACTGGATTTTTATCATCGGCAGGAGCTGCGTATGATGTAATCATATAGTTCTTTCCATCTTTGAATAACTGTCTTAGAGTTAGTGCATCCTCTTCTGTAACATTGAATGGATCTACTGTGATTACCTTGTAATTCGTTTTTGCACCCTTTTTATTACCAACTTCCTTCTCGTTGATAAATGTTACAGTGTAGTTTACATATTGACCAGCTAGTTCTTGGAACGATTTGAAGCTGTCTGTAGAGCTTCCATCGTTGCTATAACCGATTTCTGGAATTGCAATATCATCTACATACCATCCAGCTTGAGTTGTGCCCCAGTCAGTTAAGTAACGGAATGAAACTAATACTTTTTGACCTGCATATTGACTTAAATCAAAGCTTTCTTCCTGCCAATTAGCAGATGTTCCTGTAAATCCAGGTACATTTTCTTTAATTTTTGGATAGCCTTCCTCAACAACATCGCTGCGTGTATTTCCATTTTCTAAACTATTCCATGTTGCTCCACCATCGGTTGAAACTTGCACCATTCCGAAGTCCCACTGCTCTTCAATATCGATGAAGTTATCAAACTTCAATGTTGCGCTATTTACACCAGTAAGATCTGCTTCAAAAATTAAAGCATTATCTGCTTCGTCTCCCTGTCCGCCCCCATAATACTTTATTCGTAGCGTCCTTAGGATCTGCCACTGATGTCCAAGGAGTTCCTAAGAAATCAACACCATCAAAAGAAATGCTTCTAATTTTATCTTGGAAATCTAACTCTTTAAAGTCTCCACCCCAAGCTGGTACCCCTTCTTTTTCAAATGTAACAGCTTTTTCAAAGTCAACAGTCTTGCCACGCTTTGCACCTGTTGTAGCATTCACAACTACATCACGAAGGTCAATACTGTCAAAATTATAGATTCCATTACCAACCCGATCAGAATCTAGTGTTAAGGCAGTAATAAAGTTTTGATAAAGTTGCGTAAAGTCAAGGCTAGAACCATGTGCCTTTAATACTTCGTTTACACTGTTCATCCCTTGTGTTTCACTTAGTGCTAAGTCACGAATAAATTCACGACCGAATTTGTCATTCATATATAAGGTAAATAGGTAAACTTGACCATAATCTGCAATTGTTTCTGGACCAGTTTTTGCTCCTTGGTGTTCATCCCAATTCACTAGTGAGTTCTCAGGATGGTCTAAGTAAAAGTTAATAGAGCTGTCGTCATGTCCATATCCACCAAGATATTCAGAGAAAGTAGACATACCCTCATTTAACCAAGTTTCTTCCGCACCATCATTGTCAGCATGGATTAAATGCTGTAATTCATGAATGGTTGTTCCGAAGAAGGTAGATTCTAAACGAATTTCCCAGCTGTTTGTATCGATTGTAATAATATTTCTATCAATATAGTTTTCTAGTGTTTGCCAGAAGAATCCAGCAACAAAGAATGGATAAGCAGGGTTATTATAGTTATCATCCTGAATATTATCTACTAACATGATAACCTTGTCGCTTCCCTCATAATATCCCGCAGGAACATTTTTACCTGCCAACGGAGATTTTGACCCATCATGAACATCCGGTGTTCCAAAGAACGCTGTCGCTTTCGGGTAAATATTATTATCAAATTCATCACGTAGTTTATCTACTTGTGCTTGTGTTACCACATGAGCTGGGCGCGGATCACCCGGTTTAAATGAGAGGTCATTAGCCACCCAGATTTCAACATTTTCTCCCACACTACGTAAGGTAAATGGTTTGAATTTTAAACCTCTATTTAAGAATTGTTTGGTTCCCCCATCATATGTAAAACTGCTAGTTGATGCAGCACTTTCTGATGATTGATTTTCATTAAAATTAATCTTCGCAGCCTGCTCTGCAATCTTCGCTTCTGCCTGCTTTAAGTATGAAGAATCTTTACTTAGTAGATTTAGTTGACCATCAATATCCACTCGATCCCCATAACGCTCTACATCCCATTTTGGCGTTGTAGAAGTAGCAGCCTCTGCCTTTGAATTTTTAGCTGATAACGGAGCAAAAAGTGATAGCGCTAATGCACCAGTTGCTAGAATTGATAATAACTTTTTCTTTTTCAACTTCTGGTTCCTCCCTTTTATCTCTATACGTTTTCCAAATAATAGTAACATAATGAATTTTTAGAATATATAGTTAATTAGATACAAAAGCCTATTCCTAAAGTTCCAATTTTTGTGTAATTGTTCATATTCCAATTTTCCTAAAAAACGGGATATTTATATCATTATTTCTCCTACAAAAGCCCCAAACCTCTATATTGATATTATTTCCCGGAAATAATTCATAGTTTACTTTTTAGCAGTACACCCTAAGAAAAAGTATGTAAACAGGAGGAAGAAATGTGAATGTAGATGATATTATCATTGCAAGGGAAAAGATGAAGGGGGTTGTCCATAGCACGCCTCTAGACTACTCCAAGACATTTAGTCTGCTTTCTCATAATGAAGTATATTTAAAGCTTGAAAACCTCCAAAAGACTGGGTCCTTTAAAGTGAGAGGTTCTTATAATAAGCTGATTTCACTGTCAAAGGAAGAGTTGCAAAAGGGGGTAGTAGCTGCCTCAGCAGGCAACCATGCACAGGGTGTGGCTTATTCAAGTCAAATGCTTGGCGTAGACTGTACGATTGTAATGCCAAAGGGTGCACCCCTTAGTAAGGTACTGGCTACGAAACAGTATGGAGCACAGGTACTCCAAGAAGGAGGCACATTCGATGATGCCCTTGCATATGCATTGGAGCTAAAAGAGCAAAGGGACGCCACCTTTATTCATGCTTTTGATGATGAAGCGATTATTGCCGGACAAGGAACAGTTGGATTAGAGATACTCGACCAGCTCCAAGACGTAGAGGCGATTATTTGCCCTGTAGGAGGCGGTGGGCTAATTGCGGGAGTTGCACTAGCTGTAAAGGAGAAAAACCCCCATATAGCCGTATATGGAGTTCAGGCGCTTGCCTGCCCAAGCATGAAAACATCTTTAAAGGAAAAGAAACCAGTGATGGTTGACTCCACTCCAACAATGGCAGATGGGATCGCTGTTAAAAAGCCGGGACAGAGAACATTTGAAATCATTCAAAAATATGTAGATGATATTTATTGTGTCGATGAGATGGAAATTGCTAGAACGATGCTTATGCTATTAGAAAGAAACAAACTGCTAGTGGAAGGATCTGGAGCATGTTCACTATCATCACTTTTATATGAGAAAGTAAACTTGAAAGAAAAGAAAGTAGTTGCCATATTAAGCGGAGGCAATGTTGATATGAATTTTATTTCAAGAATCATCGAACGCGGTTTAGTCGAGTCGGGGCGCTTTGCTACATTTACCATCACCCTAAAGGATAAACCTGGTGAACTTCAAAAGACTTTGAGCTCTCTTACCGAATTAGATGCGAATATCCAATCCGTTAATCTCAATCGAATGGGTAAAAATATATATCCAGGATATGCTGGTCTGGAAATATCGGTAGAAACAAAAAACAACGACCATATTGATATGCTTTATAAAGTTCTAAAAGAAAGTAATGCTAGTGTTGAGGTGGCCTATTTTTAGCCGTAAGAAAAGAGTGTTGATTCGTCAACACTCTTTTTTAACTACTGCTTATTTATTTTTTTGCTCATTTTGGTATCTTTCAAATTCCTTTGCCGTACAACGCACAAAATGACCTGGTGTAACTTCTCTTAGCTCAAACTCACCATCTGCATCATGTACAGTTGGATCATAAGGCATACGTTTACGAGTGCGCTCGTATCTTGGATCTGGAAGAGGAATAGCAGATAACAATGATTTTGTATAAGGATGAATAGGATTGTTGTATAATTCATCACTCTCTGCTAATTCTACCAAGTTACCCATATACATAACACCAATTCTGTCTGAAATATACTTAACCATTGAAAGGTCATGAGCGATGAACAAATACGTTAAACCACGTTCTTTTTGGAGTTTCTTAAGCAGATTGACTACCTGTGCTTGAATAGAAACGTCCAATGCAGAAATAGGTTCATCGGCAATGATAAACTCAGGATCCACTGCCAGCGCTCTAGCAATACCAATCCGCTGTCTTTGCCCGCCGCTGAATTCATGTGGGAAACGCGTAGCATGCTCCTTGTTTAGACCTACCGCTTCTAGTAATTCCTCAACCTTCGCTTTACGCTCCGCATCATTTTTCACTAGTTTGTGGACGTCTAGACCTTCAGCAATGATATCAAGTACCGTCATTCTCGGATTTAAGGATGAAGACGGATCCTGGAAAATCATCTGCATTTTCCGATTAAATTTAAGAAGTTGGGACTTATTTTTCTTGCCGTGAACATCTTCACCAGCAAATTTAACTTCGCCGCCTGTTGCATCGTAAAGTCTAATGATGGTTCTCCCTGTTGTAGACTTTCCACAACCAGATTCCCCAACTAGACCAAAAGTTTCACCTTTATATACGTCAAAGCTAACACCGTCAACAGCCTTGATCGTATTCTTTTTACCTACAGCAAAATGCTTTTGTAAGTTCTTTACTTCAAGTAGTTTTTCTCTTGTCACCGTTTTCCACCGCCTTTAGTACCTGTTTGAGCAAAACCTTGCATCCTGTGCTTAACAGCATCAGGCGGCTCAATTTTAGGCGCATCTGGGTGCAGCAGCCAGGTTGCCGCGTAATGTGTGTCTGAAACCTTAAACATTGGCGGTTCCATTACTGTATCAATTTCTAAAGCAAATTGATTTCTTGGAGCAAACGCATCCCCTACAGGAGGAGTAAGCATGTTAGGCGGGCTTCCAGGAATAGCAAAAAGCTCTTCGTCACTGCTATCCAATGTAGGCATGGAACCGATCAAACCCCAAGTATATGGGTGCTTAGGATTGTAGAAAATATCATCTACTGTCCCAATTTCTACGATTTTTCCAGCGTACATAACCGCTACGCGGTCTGCCACGTTTGCTACAACACCGAGGTCATGCGTGATAAAAATAATCGCACTATCCGTTTTTTGTTGAATACTCTTCATCAACTCTAGGATTTGAGCTTGAATGGTTACGTCAAGCGCAGTCGTTGGTTCGTCCGCAATTAAGATCTTTGGATTACATGCTAATGCAATCGCTACAACCACACGTTGACGCATACCGCCTGAAAATTGGTGAGGGTATTGATCTATACGCACATCCGGTCTTGGAATTCCAACTAGGGTTAGAAGTTCAAGAGCGGTTTTTCTCGCCTCTTGTTTGCTCATATTTTGGTGCTTAATAAGACCTTCCATAATCTGATTTCCAATTTTCATTGTCGGATTCAAAGACGACATTGGATCTTGGAAAACCATTGAAATGTCTTTACCACGGATTTTTTGCATTTCCTTGCTTGTCTTCTTGGCTAGGTCTACTCCTTCAAGAAGGATTTGACCTTCCTTAATATAGCCATGCGGCTCTGGAAGGAGTCTCATGATGGCATTAGAGGTTACTGACTTCCCGGATCCAGATTCACCTACTATAGCCAATGTCTCACCTTTATTTAAATCAAAGGTAACACCTCGAACAGCATGCACTTCACCATTGTAGGTGTTAAATGATACTTTTAAATCTTTGACTTCTAATAATTTACTCATTTATTAAACACCTACCTTCTTATTTATGCATTTTCGGATCGAATGCATCTCTCAAACCATCACCAACAATATTAAATGCAATCATAAGAACAGAAATTACAATTGCCGGAAACACAAGCATATATGGATAAAGTCTGAGGTTATCAAACCCAAGGTCAATTAGAGATCCTAGTGAAGCATCTGGAGGAACAATACCTAATCCAATAAAGCTTAGGAATGCCTCAAAAAAGATCGCTCCTGGAACTGAAAACATCGTGTTAATAATGATAATACCACTGATATTTGGAACTAAGTGTTTTCTAATGATGGTACCATTAGATGTCCCTAATGTTCTTGAAGCTAAAACAAACTCTTGGTTTTTTAGCTTTAATACTTCACCACGGACAATCCGGGACATACCAATCCAGCCAGTGATCGATAAAGCAATGACAATCGAAATAATACCTGGCTTAAGAACGAGCATCATTAATAAGATAATAACTAGGTTCGGAATACCTACCAAAATCTCAGCAATACGCTGCATCACATTGTCAACTCTTCCGCCATAAAAAGCAGAGATACCACCATAAGAAACCCCAATCACAAGGTCAAGTACTGCCGCAACAAAAGCAATGATTAAGGAAACCCTTGTACCTTCCCAAAGCCTTGTCCATTGGTCACGTCCTAAGGCATCACTACCAAACCAGAAATAAGTGTCTTTCATATCTTTTGCTTCATAAATATGATAAGTAGCTTCAACTTCAGCAGAATTTCTAGTGCCATCACCTTTATTAAGGACTTTAATATCAATAAACTCTTCTTTATTATCAAATCTTGCATTCGCCTTAGCAGTAGCCTGCTGAACATCTTTACCTTGGAACTTTCCAGATAATGTACCATCCATACCTAGCCAAGAGACATTCTCTAGAACTGGTACACGTGGAGGCATTTTTGCTCTTTTTAAATCCTGTTCATCTGAGCCAAAGTCGTTCATCCAAGGACCAATAATACTCATGATAATAATAAACAGGATAAGGATCATACTGAAAACGGCAGGCTTATTACCTAAAAGTGTTCTTTTTGCGTCCTGAAAAAACGTTCTGCTTGGAGCTGATATTTTTTCACTCGTATCCTCTTTACGTACCAGAGGAACAAATAAATCTTTTGGTATATTATTTAGGTTATTTTTATCCATTTTATTTATTTCCTCCTGCTAGTCTAATCCTAGGATCAATTAATCCGTATAGGAGGTCAATGATTAAGATAATCACAATAAATCCGAAAGCAAATAACAATGTTGTACCCATAATCGTTGGGTAGTCATTTACCATAACAGATGTAACGAATTGCTCGCCAATACCAGGAATCGCAAAAATTTGTTCGATAACCATTGAACCAGTCATCAAACCAACTGCCATTGGGCCCAATACAGTGATTAATGGAATAAGTGCATTTCGCAATCCATGTTTTAAAATGATTCCGGTTTCAGAAACACCTTTCGCGCGCGCGGTAATGATGTAATTAGAATGTAACACTTCTACCATTTCAGTCCTTGTAAAACGTGCAGCTGTTGCCATCGGGTGAATGGCCAAAGCAATCGTTGGCAAAATGGTATGTGCAGATGTGCCCCATAGAGCCACAGGGAACCAGCCTAATTTTACAGCAAATACATATTGTAATAATCCTGCAAACACAAATGAAGGAATCGAGGTTCCTATAACTGCAATAATAGTAGAAGAAAAGTCAATTGGACTATTCCTGAAGATAGATGCTAATAATCCAAGGATTATACCTAAGATAGACCCTACTATCAATGCTTGAAAGCCTAATAGTGCAGATGGCCCAATTCTGTCCATCAAGATTGTTGTAACCGGTGTATTGTCAAACTTAAACGATACGCCCAAATCACCTTTTACAAGCCCACCAAGATATTTTGCATATTGAACTGGAATAGGTTCATTTAACCCATATTTTTCTAAAATAATTGCCTTTTGTTCTTCACTCAATTTATCTTCTGCCTGTAACGGGCTACCCGGCAATATTTTCATGAGAAAGAACGAGAAAGTCGCAATAATAAATAATGTTATTAACATATACCATACGCGACGGAGTAAATATCGAGTCATGTTTGCACCTCCTAAATTTCTCTTTATTATATGTTATATCGAGTCGATTATAAATTTTTGTTATAATCGGAATATTCGCGCCCATAAGCCGAAAGAGAGTATATGCTTTAAAAGCATACACTCCCTTCAATTTTATAATAGTATACTATACTATTTTTTTACTGATTATTATTCTTCAGCACCAACGCTAGCCCACTTGTATTCGTAAGTTGCTCCGAATGGGTTTGTAAATACACCCTGTACTTTAGGAGAAACTAGTAGAGCAGATGCTCTTTGATATACAGGAGCGATTGCTGCATCTTTAAATAAGATTTTTTCTGCTTTTAAGAAGTTTTCATTACGTGCTTCTGGATCTGTAGCTAAAGTTGTAGCTGTTTCGTTTACTAACTTATCATATTCTGGGTTAGAATAGCCCATTTGGTTGTTTCCGCCATCAGTTAACCAAAGATTCATATAAGTATATGGATCTAGGAAGTCAGGTCCCCATCCAGCAAACTGCATGTCATAATCCATAGCTGTGTCTAGTTCTAGACGTTGTTCAAATGGTACTTCTTTTAAAGTAACTTTTAAACCAGGTAGGTTAGTTGTCCATTGGTTTGCAAGATATTGGTTCATCATTTTAGAAACTTCGTTGTCTCCGCCTAGGAATTCGATTTCAACTGTATCAGTTCCTAGTTCAGTTAAAGCTTTTTCCCAGTATTTCTTAGCTTCGTCTAAATCGTATTTCATTAGATCTCCACTAACTTCGCGGAAGTCTTTACCATCTGGAGTTGGAACGAAATCTTTTGGTACTAGACCGTTAGCAACGATAGAACCGTTGTTTAAGATTTCATCTACTAATGCTTGCTTATCAAATGCACGAGCAAGTGCATTACGTACGTTTGCGTTAGCAAGAGCTTTGTTTCTTGTTTGGTTAAACTTAATATAGAATACAGAAGTATCAGGTTCTACTGTGTAATCATCATGAGTTGAGTATTGGTCAACTAGGTCAGATGATAAACCAGCACGGTCAACTTCACCTTTTTCATATAGGTCAACAGCAGTTTGTGATTCTTTAACTACTACATAATGCATTTTTTCTAATTTAACAGTTTTTGCATCCCAGTAATCTGCATTCTTAACTAATTCCCACTCTTGAGCAGTACTAGTCCAGTTAGAGAACTTGAATGGTCCGTTTGATAATAATGTATCAGCGCTAGTAGCGAATGTATCGCCTTTTTCTTCAACAAACTTTTGGTTTAATGGTAAGAAGGTACCGAAAGTTGTTAAAGATTCAAAGTATGGAGTTGCATTTTCAAGTTCAACAACTAGTTTGAAATCGCCATCAGCTTTAACACCTAATTGATCAACAGGAACTTCACCTTTGTTTACAGCAGTTGCATTTTTGATAACGCCGCCCATCATGTATGGACCATATTCAGATCCAGTTGCTGGGTCAACCGCACGACGCCAAGCATAAACGAAATCGTTAGCAGTTACAGGGTCGCCATTAGACCACTTAGCATCTTCACGTAAAGTAAATGTCCAAGTTTTACCATCTTCACTTACTTCATGCTTAGTTGCAATACCATCACTTACTTGACCTTTTTCGTCAAGACGGTATAGACCTTCCATTGTAGCACCTAAGAATTGGAATGCATACTCATCAGTACCTAATGATGGGTCCATAGACGGAATAGTGTCACCATTAATAAAGTTTAATGTTTGTTCTACTTTTGGCTTATCAGCTGTATCTTTGGAATCATCAGCTGTGTCTTTGTCGCCGCCGCCTGAACATGCTGCTAAGAACATGCTTAGCACTAAGCTAAGGGCTAAAAGCCATGCATACTTTTTCTTCATGAAAAAATGACCTCCTATTGTTTTATTTTTCTGTCAATTTGCTCTTAAAAAAGAAGCTAAAGAAATCATACTATTTTTCTACTACTCTTGTAAAGACTAAATATATAAAAGAGTCAAAAAATTACTATATCATTATAGATTACAGCAACATTACAGTTGATATATCAATACTTTTTGTTAGATTATTTAACAAAAAAATTATTCTAAAATCAGAATGCGCTTTCTTAATTTTTAGGAGAAATTGAATAAAGTATACTTTGTCAGCGTATTAGGTTAAAATACCCTTATTCTTTATTACATGTTTAAAATAACATTATAAAAATAAGGTGAAAGTAAATGTTTAAAAATAAATGGAAGTTTTTATTACTCAATCTTTTTATTTGCCTTTTGGTCTTTCTTATATTTTCGTCTGCCTATAATCTGCTGAACTTTATCAATTCAGTTTTCTATCTTAGCTTTTTTTATCTCATCACCGTGTTATTTATGTATACGGCTAAAGGCGGTTTTTTTGACGGTGTTACCTTCGGATTTAGAAGATTTAATACTCTCATGTTTAAAAAGAACGATTATTTAGAATCTTGGCGTGATAAACCATTGCCCTCAGAAAAGTTTAACGCTTCACTCTATCAACGCCTTAAATTCCAATCTATCTCATTGCTTGTCTTTCTTGTGATTTTACTTGTTCTTTACTATACAATGTAATATTTGGTTATACTCTATTTATCTGAAAATTAAGTTTATCTTATATAAGGGAGAAGTTGTGAATGGGGAAAAATCAGATTCAGAAAGTAGGACAAATTGCCGTTCCAGTAAAAAATTTAGACCAAGCAGTAAATTTTTATAAAGAAAAGCTTGGGCTGCCGCTATTATTTACTTCAAATGGCTTAGCGTTTTTTGATTGTAACGGGCTCCGTCTTTTGTTAAGTGTTCCTGAAACAGAGGAATATTCTCATTCAAGCATTATTTACTTTCAAGTTGCAAACATAAAAGAGGCTTATGAGGATTTACTAAGTAAAGAGGTTATCTTTATTGACGAACCACATCTTATTGCAAAAATAGGCCAAACCGAAACATGGATGGCTTTTTTTAAAGATAGTGAAGATAATACTCATGCATTAATGAGCGAATTTGAAGTTTAATCAAGTACCCAAGAGACCGTAAAAATTTTACGGTCTCTTTTCATTTTAGCTAAAACTTCATCTTAATACCTGCCCATAATACGAAGATACCGGTTGATACCTTCCTGCATACGTTTTTCAACTGCCTCTCTGTGAATCGCTTCTTCAAGGGAGACCTCCCGTTTATTTATGCTGATTGTGAAAAAGAAGATCGTTAAGGTCATTGTCTCTTCCTCCTTCTACAATGATTTTTAATCGTTATATTACGTTCTCATTTAGATAACGGATAATTGACGCAAAGTGTTGGAGGAAATGAATAATAATTTAGCATAATCTCATTGCGCGTTCTGCAAACTATACATAAAAGTCATGAAGGGGTAATAAAAATGAGGAAGAAATTTGTACTTATTTTTGGCATTATTTTCAGTTTGTTTTTCTTAATAATACCTCCTGGCTACACAGCTGAGATTAGACCCAGTAATATTTATGTGGTAAGAGCGGGGGACAGCCTGCCTGCAATTGCGGATAAATACAATATTTCAATAGAAGAATTAAAAATTACCAATGGCTTGCAATCGGATGTATTAATTGCAGGGCAGAGGTTATGGGTTCCGATTATGTATGAAGTGAGAGCAGGGGACACATTAGTTGATATCTCTTCCGCTTTTCATGCCTCAGTCGAGACAATCAAAGTAGTAAATGGGCTTTCCTCAGAGCAGCTTTATGCTGGTCAGATATTAAAGGTAACTCCTAAAAAACTGACCATGCAGGGACAGCATATCCTAATGACGAAAGAGGAATTTAAGGAATGGTTATTTAACACTCATGTTAATCGAGATATCCGATTAATCCAACAGCATCATACTTGGCTGCCTTCCTATAAACACTTTACCGGTTCTAACCATTTTCAAATGTTGATGGGGATGGAAAATCATCATAAGAAAACAATGGGCTGGAAGAACATTGCCCAAAATATTACTACCTTTCCAGATGGAAAAGTAGCAGTCTCCAGACCGCTGAACATTATTCCCGAGGGAACAATCGGCCCAAACGCGAATTCTGTAGGGATTGCTATTGAACATGTCGGAAACTTTGATATCGGGCATGATGTAATGACAAAAGAACAACAGGAAACAATCATTTATATCAACGCATTGCTCTGTATTAAGTTTGGGTTAACACCATCGATTGATAGCATTACGTACCATCATTGGTGGCATTTGAAAACAAAAGAACGAGTATTAGATGCAACAGCAAGTTACAATGTTAAATCTTGTCCAGGTACTGGGTTTTTCGGTGGTAATTCTACGACTAGTGCTAAAACCCATTTTTATCCGCTTATATCAGATAAGATGGAGGAGATCTTAGAAACCAAGTAATAATGAAACCGAGAGAAGTTTTACTTTTAGAAAAATTTAACCTTTTTTATTTATTACCCTTGTCTGCTTTCTGAATATTTAATATAATAAATTTTACCACTGTCTCTACTTTGTTTTCCTTACTATATGAAAAACAAAAAACAGTGCCCCAACAACATCAGGGACACTGCTTTATTTACCAGACTATTAGTTGGATCGTTCCTCCAGCCATTCGGCAATAGTTGGATAGGTTATTTTTACAGCTTGACTGCCAAATGTAATCGATGTATGCCCAACAGGCAAACATCTATATTCTTTATCTTCACTGGAAATGGCATTCATCAATGCTTCAACTTGATGAGGTTGAGCAATAAGGTCGTTTTTACCGGCTAAATTGAGTACATTCGCCTTAATATTTTCAAGGTTGACCTTCTTACCGCGAATAACCATTTCTCCTTTTATCAATTTGTTATTTTGATAAAAGTCTCTAATCCACTGACGATATGCTTCACCAGGGAATTGTATACCGTCGTTTAACCACTTTTGCAATAGTTTAAAGCTCTTTATAAAATTCTCATTATCGGCACGTTCATAAAGACTAATAAATGGTCCATAGTTCGTAGCCATCGGATTGATCATTTTGTTCCCAAAGTCAATCATTTCAGGTGGAATAACACCTAAGGTATCTACTACTTTATCAATATTAAAATAGCGTTCATCTAACATAGCCCCATACGAACCAGTCTTTTCAAAATCAAAAGGGCTTGTCATAAAGATAAGATTGCGGATTGGCAATTCTGGATGCAGCGCTGCAAATATAGACGTTATTGTCCCTCCCATGCAATAACCAAGGATTGAAACTTCGTCAACATTTGATTTTCTCAGTACCTTACGTACTGCACGCGGTATATAATCCATAATGTAATCATCTAATTTCATATTTCGATCTTCGTAACCTGGTTCACCCCAGTCAAGAAGGTAGACATCAAACCCGCGATTAACCAAATATTCTACTAAACTGCCGCCCTTTGTTAAATCTAATACATATGGTTTATTAATGAGGGCATAAACCAAAAGAAGAGGAATCTTATGTTTTTTTGGACATTCTGAAATATACCGATAAAGCTTTGTTTTATTTCTTGTCCAAATGAGCTCTTTTGGAGTAGGTCCTACCTCGGGCTCGGCATCGGTTGTCAGCACTTCACTTGCCCTTACTGCACGTTGAAACATCTCTTTATATTGCTGCGGCGTAAATTCGATCAACTCATTCCAATCTGTTGGCATCAGTACGCTAATGACTGTTCACTCCTTACTATAGATTTATTTACTCTATCAATTTATTAATAAATCCGAACCTTCATGACAGTTACATATAAAGTCCGCCGTTAATATTTAGCTGCTGTCCAGTAATATAGTCACCATCTTTACATAGGAAAACAACACCACGAGCGATTTCCTCTGGTTTACCCAAACGCTTTTGTGGTACTTTTTCGACAATTCCTGCAAGAACTTTTTCAGGAATCGCTTGGACCATTTCAGTTCCAATAAATCCTGGGCAAATTGCATTAACGGTTACATTACTTTTAGCCAATTCAAGAGCAAGCGATTTAGTATATCCAATTAGGCCTGCTTTTGCTGCAGCATAGTTCGTTTGGCCAAATCCACCAGCTTGTCCAATGATGGATGAAATGTTAATAATTCGCCCTGCATCTGATTCAAGAAGATAAGGTAAAGCTGCAGATGTATTGTTGTAAACACTGTTCAAGTTAACATCAATTACTTTTCTCCAATCTTCTTCGTTCAACTTTTTAAACGTACTGTCTCTCGTAATCCCTGCATTATTAACCAAGATATCTAATCTGCCATAATGCTTGATCGTTTCATGTACTAGGTATGTTGCTTCATTACTTTCTGAAACATCTGCTTGAACTGCGTATGCATCTCCGCCAAATTCATTTATTTCAGCGACAACTTTATCCGCTAGTTCTTTACGGATATTATAGTTGATGACAACCTTCGCGCCATTTTTAGCCAGTTCCAATGCAATGGCTGCACCGATTCCTCTGCTGCCTCCTGTTACGATTGCTACTTTATCCTTTAAACTTGCCATTTTGTCCACCCTCTCTATTTAACTTTTATAGTCTTTTAATTTTCATGGAAATAGGTAATGCTTTTCTATTTTGTTACTTCTTGAGATTTTAACAATGTAAGAATTTGATTCAATTTATTATCTAAACTCTTCATTTCCTTTTTTACACTCGACAATTCCCTACTAAAGGATTCCTGGTTCCTGTCCTGATCTAACTTCTCTTCTAATCTTTCTTCTAAATCATCCACCTTTGCATCTACATTCACAATTAATGATGAAAGGTTAGCAATGTCATTACGTGATGGTACGTTCATAAACTCCAGGTACTTTAATGTTGACTCATCAATCATCTTTTTAAATTGGAGATTCATCTCCAAAATTTGTCCCATTCCTTCAGAGGGAAAATCCTTGCCGATTTTTTCATCAAACAATTTACTCGTTTGTGAATAATAATCCTTCCACATGTCATAAATGTTAAAGCCTTGGTTCATGTTTTTTTCCTCCTTATTCTTCTTAGACGTATTCATCATACTAACTATATGGAAATAATTAAAGATTAAAAATTGAAAATTATCGAAATACTTTTCTGCTTTTTTTGACAAATTTCCTTTTTATCTGCAACTGCAAAAAGTAGAGATAACGAACTTGATAGATATAAAGAAATTAAAAATGACTTGCAAAACTACCCAAAAACTTTACAAGTAAACAAGTTAATGAGTATAATCAATTTTAGAGTCTCAATTTTCAGTAGATAGATAATATTCAGAATTAAATTCTAATTAGGGGGTAAACGAATGAAGGTCAAACATTGGTTATTGCTGTTAACATTTGGTTTTTTGCTGAGTGTACTAGCAGCATGTTCTGGCGATGAGTCGAAAGAAACTGCAGGTACAGATACAAAAGAGGAGGCAACGGGCCAAAAAGTACTTAACTTTTTAAACCCAGAAGCGATTCCTTCAATGGATCCATCGTTAGCTACAGATGAGTCTTCCTTTATCTACTTAGCTGCAACAATGGAAGGTTTATACCGTTTAGATGAAAAAACACAACCAACTCCGGGGATTGCTACCGAGCATAAAGTAAGTGATGATGGTCTGACTTGGACCTTTACATTAAGAGAAGACGCTAAATGGTCAAATGGAGACCCTGTAACAGCTCATGATTTCGTGTATTCATGGCAGCGTGCTGTTAACCCTGATACCGCATCCGAATATGGCCCTTATATGATGAATGGCGTAATTAAAAATGCAACTGCAATAAGCAAAGGCGAACTAGCAGTAGAAGAGCTAGGAGTAAAAGCAGAAGGCGATTATACTCTAGTCGTTCAATTAGAAAATCCAACTCCATACTTTGAAACATTAACGACATTTGGAACATTCCTGCCATTAAATAAAAAGTTTGTCGAAGAAAAGGGAGATAATTTCGCTACTAGCACAGAAAACTTATTAGCAAACGGTCCTTATACCATTGCCAATTGGTCTAGCACAAGCGACACATGGGAACTTGTGAAGAATAAAGATTATTGGGATGCAAATACCGTAAAAATGGATAAACTTACATTTAAAGTCGTAAAAGATCCACAAACGGCTTTAGATTTATACGAAGAAGGTACGGTTGACCGTATGGATTTAACATCCGACCTAGTTGACCAATATTCTACTAATGACGATTATTTGGTTTCAGCTGATACTTTTGTATACTTCCTTAAATTTAACCAAACAACGTCGGATGCATTAGCTAATAAGAATATCCGTCTAGCACTTAGCAGAGCCTTTGACAAAGAAGGTTTAGTAAATGAAATTTTAAACAACGGCTCAATCGTTGCAAATGGCTTGGTTCCAAAGGACTTTACACCAATCCCTGAAACTGGTGAGGATTTCCGTAAAGTTAGCGGTGACCTTGTGAAGTATGACCTTGAAGCAGCAAAAGAATTCTGGGCAAAAGGACTGGAAGAGTTAGGTACTGATAGTGTTGAACTTGAGTTCCTAGCAGATGACGATAAAACAACTAAATTATTAGTTGAATATGTTGCAAACCAGCTTTCAACGAATTTAGAAGGATTAAAGATTAATATCAAGCAAGTTCCAAAAGAACAGCGTCTTGATTTAGATTCAAATATGCAATATGAGCTTCAACTTTCTAGATGGGGTCCTGACTTCCTAGATCCGTTTACTTTCATGAACCTGTGGACTACAGATAGCGGAAACAACTGGACAGGATATTCAAGCCCAGTTTATGACCAATTAGTTTTTGATACAGCATCAAAGCTTGCTACAGATAATGTGGCTCGTTATAACAACTTCTTAGCAGCTGAAAAAGTGCTTTTTGAAGACGGAGCAATTGCCCCAGTTTATCAATCTTCTAGAGCACAATTGATTTCTCCAAGAGTTCAAGGTGTGTTCGTGAACCCATTTGGGGCAACTTACGAATATAAATGGGCAGATGTAGGAGAAGAGTAAAATTTCATGGAATAAAAAAAGCGGGAGAAATGCCAATTGGTATTTCTCCCGCTTTATTATTGTTTTATAAATTTTAAAATGGTCGTTTAATCAGCTTATCTTGCCCGATGAACGGTCAAATTGACTTTGCTTGTCTCACACATAAAAGTAGAAAGATGAACAGGTTCGTCATTAGCATTAAATGCAATTTTTAAGATTCTAAACAGATTGGCTCCAATATCACATTCTAGTAATTTCGCATAATCATTTGTCGCACCAATAACATCAATAATCTTATCATTACTAACTATTTCAGTATGATAATCTTCCGAAAGGACTTTATAAGTTGATTCATTCCCTGCGATTTTCTTTTCTAAATCTGGAAACCGTATCAATGAATAATGCGCAATATCGTAGAAAAGAGGACGGTCATTTACATACATAAGCCGTTCAAGTACCAGAACAGGACTTCCTTCATCAGTTAATAGATGCTTCGCAACATCTTCAGGTGCAGGAATAACTTCACTTCTTAAAATCCGGGAATTAGGTATCATGCCCAACTGATGGCTAAATTCTGAGAACCCGCTTACAGATAGTAATTCATTATGAAACTTTTTTGATGTAACAAAGGTGCCTCTACGAGGAATTCGTGTCAGGGCTCCTTCCTTTACCAATTCCTCAATTGCCTTACGTATCGTAATGCGGCTTACGTTATAGATTTCACAAAGTTCTGCTTCAGTTGGAATCTGCTCATCTGGTTTGTATTTTCCATTTTGAATATCAGTCTTCAACATTTGCCTTACTTGCATGTATAATGGCTGTGGGGTTGAAGGATTTAAACTCATACTAAATCCATCCTTATCCGTCAATTGACAATTATACTATTCATTATACATTGATTGACCCCCACAGTCACCAAGCACCAAAGTATTGAATCGTCTTCGCTGCTGTTGCTGCTCCCAAATCTAAACATTTGATAGTAGGAAGACCATTCAATTTTCCATAAATAAAACCAGATATAAAAGAATCTCCTGCTCCCATTGTATCCACCACATCGACTGCTACTACACCGCATTTATAGAATTGTTCACCGTCATAAGCAAGTGATCCATTCTCACCTAAAGTCGCTATAGTAATTTTTGATCCATTATTCTTTACATCCTTTAGAAATTGGCGGATAAAAGGATCATCCTGCGTATAGGAAAAGAATGAATAATCCACAAACTGAGGCAAGGTTTTGACAAGTCTATGATCTAATTGGTTAGAAAAATCAAAGGATGTCTGTAATCCCATTTCTTTAAAATGAGAATAATACCCTTCTACATGCCCCCAAACTCCAGCATGTACTAGCTGATGTGTTCCAATAAAATCAAGTTCTTCCTGTGTTAAGCTGAAGTCCGCCATAACACCTTCGTCATATTCTCCAAAAACACGATCATTATTGACCAATTCGACATAGGTAACAGCCGTTTTTCCATCCTTCTTCGTAAGATGAGAAATATCAACACCTTTTTTTAAAATCTCTTTTTTCATTAATCCACCATAAGAATCACAGCCAACCCAGCCAATGTAACAGGAATCTGCACCTAAATCTTTTAAATAAACAGCCACATTAACAGGATTTCCACCAGGATATGCCCTCCCGCTTGCTTGGTAGACATCCATGCAATTATCGCCGACCGTCACAATCCTCATCTTTTTTCCCCCCTTTTTTGAAAGGAATGAGCACCACTAAGTAGTGCTCAAATTCTTTTTAATACTCCATTTGTCGATAATATCTTCTAAGAGTTAATGGATGGTTTCTTTCACGTTCAAGATAAACACTGATGCGACTAAGGACAGACCAGTTAATGCTCACAGCAAAGTGTTTTCTGAACTCTTCACTGATCCCTTCCATCTCGAAATCCTTTGTATCGATAACGGTTAACTGTTTTGTAATCTTTTCAGCAAAACGCTCTACACGGTCCATCAATGGTCTTGTTTCATCTTCACCTTTCAGCAAAATTACACTAGTATCTTCAACCACCAATTCAAGCGTTCCATGGAAAAATTCTGCTGCATGTATCGACCTCGCATGAATCCATTGCATCTCCTCTAAAATACACATAGCATAAGAGTAAGTGTTGCCCCATAAATTACCGGAACCAACCATCATGTGGTAATCTGTGTCCTTATGTTTAATAGCAAATTCCTCTGCGGTTTTATCGAAAGATTTTACAGCATTTAAAATTGCGCGTGGTAATAATGCAACCTCTTTTGTAAACTGCTCATATTGCGGGAACTCATTGTTGTTATACATAAAGCGGAATGCAAACATATATAGAAGCATAAAGAACGTATCAAAAGAATGTGTTTCAGACCCTGTTGTGATACAGTGGTCAACAATTTGCGTTAACGGAGTATTTGGCTCAGCTACTAAAGCAATGGTAGTCGCTCCTCTTTCTTTACAAAATTCCGCAGCGGCAACGGTTTCCTGTGTCGTTCCTGATACGGATGTAAAGATGCAAACTGAATCTTTACTAAACTGCCGGTGATTCATAACCATGAATTCAGCGGCAATTACTGCATGAACATTAATAGTAGAATTGGATTTTAGTATATATTCATAAGGATACATCATCGCAATGGTACCGCCAGCACCAATAAGAAAAATATTGCTGTAGCCTCTATTCGATATTCCATCTACGATATCCTCAATTTGCCCTCGAAAAGCAAGGCCCTCTTTTTCGACAAGCCTTAGAAATAATTCTTCATCATATTTTAACATTAACGTTTCCTCCCTAACCCTGAATCAAATTTTTATATTTGTTATATCTAGTATTATATTTATATATAACAAATTAAACAACTACTTTATAATATTAGGAAGTTAGTAAGAAAAGAAACTAACTTCCTAGTTTCATACCGATTATGCAACTAGATTACTATTACTTTTGTTTTTCGAGCCATATTTTTTTTCCCAGTAGTAATACACAGGTAGACCTGTCGCAATTACGATAAATGCAGCGATCATTCCTTCGATAGGGGCCCAAGTAAACGTTCCCCAAGCCAGCCAAGAGGCACCTAGAATAGCTAGGATGGTGGTTAATCTCCACATCGGCATTCGATAAATTGGATTGTAATCATCTCGTTTACGGCATTTATAAACAGCTGCAAAGTCCATGATATTGATAAGCAATTGAATCAGCGTGAAATATCCGAGTAATGCTGTTAAATTGCTAAACATCACAAGAATACAAGCATACGTAACCTGAACAATAATCGAAAAACTTGGTGTTTCGTATTTTGGATGAACCGTTGCAAAGCGTTGAAAGAATAGACCGTCCTTCGCCATCGCATATTCCAGACGAGGCTGAAACATAATGCAAGAGCTTAATGATCCTAAAATAACAATAATCGCTGTAACACCTACAAAAGAAGAAGCAATATCAGACAATCCCGGAATATACTTGACAGCATCAGATACTGCAGCACTTGAGTTGATTAGCTTCTCAAAAGGCATTAAACCGATAATACAAACTGCGAGTAAGGTATATAAGGTCAATACAATTAATACAGAGCTGATCAGAGCCCGAGGCAAGACTTTTCCTGGATTTTTGAATTCTCCAGCCATAAAACAAATCGCTGCCATTCCTGTATATGCCCAAGTAGTGGCCGACACACCGCCAATTAAACTTGTTTTCACCTCACCGGAACTAGGAGGAACATAGGAAAAATTCCCAGGGTTCAAATACATTAATCCTAACCCGATGACAATTAAAAATGGGATGATTTTCACACCCGTAATGATTACTTGGAACAGGCCGCCTTCTTTTACACTTCGATAATGAATGGATGTAATGATTAAAATGATAGCAATTGCTAGAAGTTTTCCAGACATCCCATTGAAAAATGGCAAAAAGGATGATACATAGGAAACAATCGCTAATGCCATAATTGCTATGGACGGTGGATCCAAAGCCCAGAACGTAGCCCATCCATACAGAAAGCCTAAAGGTCTCCATCCTGCCTTATTTAAGTAAACATAACCACTTCCATTTTGAGGATAAGCCGTTGATAACTCTGCCAGCACCATGACTTGCGGGATAGCAATGATTCCCCCTATAATCCAGGCTAGAATGGAAATAGCAGGCGTTCCTGCAGCTTTTGCTACATCACCAGATGATACAAATATCCCCGACCCGACAGTCGTTCCAACAGCAATGGCGAGAGCAGCCCAAAAACCAAGTTTTCGTGTAAGTGTCCCCTTACTCATAAAGAGTTCCTCCAAATCAAGATGATAAAATTCCCAAGTCCTTTACCTTTTTATAAGATTTTCCTGCTATTTTCGTTTGTTTTATCCCCTCCGATGAAAACGCTTTTTTATTTGTTATGTCTTGTATTATAATCAGTTATTATATAAATTACAATCTCTTATTTTAAAATATTTTTGAAAATTTTATCAGGGTCTCTTTGATATACAAAAAAGACGCTCCAATGGAAGCGCCTTCTTAAACTAATTAATTAAATAAATCTTTAGGTTAATCCCTATCCGGTTTCATGATATCAGCCTCTACCCGGCTCATGAATTCTTCTACTGCGCTGTATCCTTGCTGCTTTAAGTACCAGTTGTTTGCTGCTGCCTCAATTAACCCAGCCACATCACGTCCAGGCTGAAGTTGAATTTCCATTGAATGAATTTTAACACCCATATAGTCAGTAAAATGATATTCCTGTTCTAAGTCATTATATAAGGCGTCTTTTTCCCACTTCGTTAAATGTATATCAAGAGATATTCGTGTTTCATCCTGAAAAGCCTTACGGCCATATAAACGGACGACATTTAACAATCCAATACTACGGAGTGCCAAAAACTCCTTTGTTTTCCCATCATGGGTACCAAGAATGGTTTGCGTACTAAGTTTCTTTAGAACAACAATATCATCGGATACTAGCCGATGTCCGCGGCGAATTAATGTGTGGGCAGTCTCACTTTTCCCTACCCCTGAATTTCCACGAAGTAAGATACCAATACCTGATACATTCATACAAACTCCATGAACAGATATTTCTGGTGCTAATTCCTTTATCAAAAATGCATCCAATTTAGTGATAAACTCTGATGTTGTCTCTGGCTGTTTTGTTACTAACAAGGGGATACCTTGCTCTGTACAATGGTGAATTAAATAGGTAAGTCCTTCTTCGCCAGCGGTTACGATAAAACATGGTGGATGATAGTGAACAATGTTTCCGATTCGGATTTTACGTTCCTCTCTGCTTAACTTATGTAAATAGGTAATCTCCTTTTTCCCTAAAATTTGAACTTGTTCTGTTGGAAAAAAATCAAAATGACCTACAAATTCCAATCCCGGACGATGCACCCGTGGCTGCGTAATGATCTTCTGCAGGTGGTTTTCTCCAGCCAATACTTTCAATGAATACTTTTGAACCAAGCTTTCTATTGTTACTTTTTTCAACCTATACTCACGTCCTATTAGCCTTTTATTATAAGATTATACTTAAGATTTTTGGAAACGTCATCCATTTAGGGGTTTATCCTATTAGAAATAGAATTTTTTTAAAAAAAGAGATTAAAAGACAATCTTTTAAACTGTAGAGAATTATGATATGATAAAAATAATAAAAAAGACCATGTGTAACTGGCGAAACGCGGATAACCGCGAGGGAGCACATGGTGTCGCAGCCGTTCGCCTGGGCAGAGGTAAGGGATATTATCCCTTACCTCTTTCTGTTTATTAAAGCAAAAAATTTAGGAGGAAAATCATGAGTACTATCACTTTAGAAAAGGTAAAAACGATCAAAACACTTAATAATATCGCAGAAAGTGGACTAAAGGTATTCAATAAGGGCAATTTTCAAATTGACAACGGCAGTGAAAATCCCGATGCCATCCTTGTTCGCAGCTTTAATATGCACTCAGTAGAAATCGGCGATAATTTATTAGCAATTGCAAGGGCGGGAGCAGGTGTGAATAACATTCCTGTAGATAGATGTACAGAGCAAGGAATCGTTGTATTTAATACGCCTGGTGCAAATGCCAACGCTGTAAAAGAAATGGTACTAACCTCATTAATTTCTTCATCCCGCAACCTTTTTGCTGGTGTTGCCTGGGCTAAGGCCTTGGAAAACGAAGGTGATCAGATTCCAAAGCTAGTGGAAGCAGGAAAAAAGCAGTTTGTCGGAAAAGAAATTAAAGGAAAAACGTTAGGTGTTATTGGTTTAGGAGCAATTGGTGCGCTTGTAGCGAATGATGCGCTTGATTTAGATATGGATGTTATCGGGTTTGACCCATTTATCTCAGTCGATACGGCTTGGAATTTGTCCCGCAATGTACAGCGCGCCATGACAATTGAACAATTGTTCTCAGAATCTGATTTTATTACTGTGCACGTACCATTAACTGAGGATACAAAAGGAATGTTTAACGAAGCAACCTTTAGCATAATGAAGCCGGGAGTTCATATTTTAAACTTCTCACGTGGGGAGCTTGTGAATGAAGTAGACATGGCAACAGCTCTTGAATTTGGGAAAGTTGGAAGGTATATTACCGATTTCCCGAATGAAAACATACTCAAAATGAAAAATACAGTTCCAATTCCGCACTTAGGTGCTTCTACACAAGAATCCGAAGAAAACTGTGCGATTATGGCCGCCCGTCAAGTAAAGGAATTTTTAGAAACAGGAAACATTAAAAACTCAGTGAATTTCCCAAATACTTTCCTTCCTTATACAGGAAAGCAAAGAGTAGTCGCATTTCACCACAATGTTCCAAATATGGTTGGGCAGATTACATCCGCTATATCTAGTTACCATTTAAACATTGCGGATATGGTTAACAGAAGCCGAGGGGAATACGCTTATACGATGATTGACATTGATAATAAAGTTAATGGCGATGTTATTCCGGCATTAGAGGAAAAAATCAAACAAATTTCCGGCATAGTAACCGCCCGTATTATTTAAACATAAAAGAGGCAAATAAATATCCTATAGAAATGGAGCCAGGTTTCAACCTGGCTCCATTTTTTCACCTTAACAATGCTATTATTTTAAAGTACGCTTCAGAAATTCCCTTGTCCGCTCTTGTGTTGGATTATTAAAAATTTGCTCTGGACTTCCTTCTTCCGCAATAACTCCCTTATCCATAAAAACAGCTCGATCGGATACTTCTTTTGCGAATTCCATTTCATGCGTTACAATCAACATCGTAAGACCTGATTCAGCTAATTCCTTCATGACTTTCAGAACCTCTCCAACCATTTCAGGGTCAAGTGCAGATGTGGGTTCATCAAATAACATTACATCTGGTTCCATGGAAAGTGCTCTTGCAATCGCCACGCGTTGCTTTTGACCACCGGAAAGCTGCTTCGGCTTCGCGTTAATATATTTGTCCATACCAACAACCTTTAGGTATTTTAACGCTACCTTTTCTGCTTCTTCCTTGGAGCGTTTTAGCACCTTTACTTGTCCTACTACACAGTTGTTAAGAACATTGTGGTTGTTAAATAAGTTAAATTGTTGGAATACCATACCTAAATGTTTCCGGTAGTCGGCTACATCATGTTTATCATCTAGTATATTTTCTCCATGATAGATAATTTGCCCGCCGCTTGGTTTTTCTAAAAGATTAATACAACGAAGAAGAGTTGATTTACCAGATCCTGAGGAACCGATAATGGAAACTACTTCTCCTTTATTTACCGAAAAATTAATGTCTTTCAATACTTCATGTGTTCCAAAGGATTTGTTTAAGTGTTGAATATCAATAATCTTTTCCATATTCTCTCCTCCTTCTCCCATTATTTTTGAATGTCATTTTCAATCATCGTGTAGTTATCAGAGCCATCTAATTTCTTTTCAATGTATAGCAATATTCTTGTAACTATAAAAGTCATCACAAAATAAATCATACATGCCACGAAAAATGATTCAAAATATCTAAAGTTATTACCTGAAATCGACTTTGTAACAAAATATAATTCCGTAACGGAAATGACATTCAGAACGGAAGTATCCTTAATATTAATAACAAATTGATTTCCTGTGGCCGGTAGAATATTACGTATAACTTGTGGTAACACCACATTCCACATCGTTTGAACATGAGTCATACCAATCGCATGCGCTGCTTCAAACTGTCCTTTATCAATCGAAACAATCCCGCCGCGAACAATTTCTGCCATATAGGCTCCCGTATTAATCGATACAACAATAATAGCTGCAACAAAAACATTCATATCGATGCCAAATGCTAACGCAGAACCATAATAAATAACCATCGCTTGTACAATCATTGGTGTTCCACGGAAGAATTCAATATAGATAGAAAGAATCGCGTTAATTACTTTTAAAAATACTTTTTTTGCCCCACGTTCAGGTACTGGAATTGTACGAATTACCCCTGCTAATAATCCAATTATTGCTCCCAAAACTGTACCAATTAGAGCAATCAAAAGTGTTAACCCAGCACCGCGAAGGAACATAGGCCAGTTTTCAGATATAATGGTAATGACCCACTCAAGACTCATCTTTTATCCTCCTTTACTGTATAAAACCGACTGTACCATTGCAATACAGCCGGCTTCTTTGAAATTATTTTGCTGCTGGTTGATTCTTAATAGCGGTATCCATAATGCTTGTACGTTCCTCTTCTGAGATACCTGTTAAGATTTCATTGATTTTATCTTTAAGGTCACTGCCTTTTTCAAGACCGACTGCGATTGCAGTGTCATCTGGCGATGTTTTAAATCCTTCTTCAAACTCGACCATTACATAGTTATCATTTGCTGCAGATGCACTAACACCTTCCGGACGCTCTGAAACGTATCCGTCAATCATTCCTGATTCAAGCGCTACTCGCATTGCTGGGAAGTTATCCATCGCCGTTTTCTTATCTACACCTTCAATTTGATCAATCACGGAATAGTGGAATGTATTTAACTGAGCTGTAACTTTTGCTCCTTTGAAATCCTGGATAGATGTTGCACCTTCATACTTGCTGCCTTTTTTCACAACCATCACTAAATTGGATGTATAATAGTTATCCGAAAAATCGATTGTCTTTTTACGTTCTGCTGTTGGTGACATACCAGCGATGATAGCGTCAATTTTACCTGATGTTAAAGCTGGTACAAGGCCATCCCACTCTGTTTTGACAATCACTAATTCTTTTCCTAAACCTTCTGCTACTTTTTTAGCAATTTCCACATCATATCCGCCTGCATATTCTGCAGAGCCATCAATCTTAACTCCACCGTTGGAATCATCGTTTTGAGTCCAGTTAAAAGGAGCGTATCCAGCTTCAAGACCTACCTTAAAAGTATTATCCTCTGATGATCCAGAACCAGAACTCTTACTTGTTCCACAACCTGCTAATACAAGAATCGCTGAAACCAACAAAACTATAACAATCGTAAACTTATTTTTCATGATGTCTCTCCCCCTGTTTTTTTAACTATTTTACTTAAAACAAAAAACGGCCTGAGATAAACTCAGGCCGCGATATGCATAGTTACCTTAAGTCCCCTCTTTTATCCCAAATGAGATAGCACAACTCAATAAACCGGAGAGTTTATTGAGACAGTCCTGCAGCTCTTAACTACAGACCCAGCATGTAATACCGAGAATATTACAAACTTCGGCGACATTTCCTTCTCCTTAGTATCATTGCTTCTCAAACTCCACTAAAGACTGTTAAATATCGCGCCTCTACCTCACTGATAAAAAAAGTGAGGTCTTATTAAATTATTCTTTTATACTACAGCATTTTGTCGAAACTCGTCAACATGTATTTGCTGCCAATTCATTCTATTAAAATAATTTTCAAAAGAGACATATTGAAGCCTGTAAAAAATATTTGTCGAACTCTTTTGATAATAGTATCTTCTTTTGCCCTTTATAATTAAAAGGCTCAAAAAGATGTAGTAAATCTTATGCCATTTTTGAATAAGCCGCCCGTTGTAGCGATTGTAGAATAATATAAATGTTTAAGATACAAAACAGCACCCTTTCATTAAATTTGAGGGTGCTGTTGATTCGATATCTATTCATTAATTGTATTTGCATGTTTATTTAAGCATTGTCGTCTTTAAAAACTCCCGAGTCCGCTCCTCTTTCGGATGGTTGAAAAATTGCTCAGGATTGCCGCGCTCGATAATTTTCCCATCATGCATATACACAATCCAATCCGCTACTTCTCTAGCAAATCCCATTTCATGGGTCACCACAACCATTGTCATTCCTTCTTCAGCCAATTCCTTCATGGTTGTTAAAACCTCTCCCACAAGCTCCGGATCGAGTGCCGATGTTGGCTCATCAAAAAGCATTATGTCTGGTTCCATCGCAAGTGCTCTAGCGATCGCTACCCGTTGTTTCTGCCCGCCTGATAGTTTACTAGGATACACATCTGACTTATCCTCTAAGCCTACTTTTTTCAGTAATTGTTTTGCTTTGAATATAGCCTCATCTTTGTTAACGCCCTTTACCATGATAGGTGCTTCGATAATATTTTCTAAAACCGTTTTGTGTGGAAATAAGTTGAAATGTTGAAACACCATTCCTACCCTTTCCCTAATCTTATTGAGGTTATCAGTACCTGGGTCGACTTTATTTCCTTCAATTATAATTTCGCCGTTATCCTTTTTTTCTAAAAAATTCAAACAGCGAAGAAGGGTACTTTTCCCTGAGCCGCTTGCCCCTATTAAACAAACGACATCGCTCTCGGAAACTGTCATATTGATATTTTTTAATACATGTAAGTCTCCAAATGATTTATTCAATTGATTTATTTTAATCATTTCTTTTGTTTCCAATTTCCTCGCCTCCTATCTGTCGCTTATTGCCAATTTCATTTCAAATCGGTTCACTACAAATGTCATCAGTGCTACTAGCAATAAATAGTAGACTGCTACAATGAGTAAATACGTCATTTCGTCAAAATTATTGGAGCCTAGCGTTGTCGCCACATTAAACAGCTCATTCATGGAGATAAAGGCGGCTAACGAAGAATCTTTTAAACTTATGATAAATTGGTTTCCTAAAGGCGGCAGCGCCCGGCGGAATGCCTGCGGAAGAATAATTCTCCTTAATGTCAGTGCTTTCGTCATTCCCAAAGAGCGTCCAGCTTCCATCTGACCTTTGTCGACTGCTTGAATGGCTCCTCGTAGGATTTCGGAAATATAGGCTCCATTATGTAACGCCAGGGCAAGTGAAGCGGCCCAGAAATCAGGAAGGAGGAAAATCCCGCTAATCCCGAAGTAGAGGATAAATATTTGAACAATCAGCGGTGTTCCTCTAACCAAATAGACATATGTATCTGAAATGAGTTCTAATATTTTTATTTTAGAGATTTTTAATAAAGCAAAGAAAAGCCCGATGGCGATTCCGATTATGATAGAAACGGCCGTCAGCTCTAATGTTAAAAGCATGGCTTTTATGAATACACCCTTTGTTTCCGTTAGTATGTGGAAAAAATGCGAAAAACTTGGCAATGTAGCTACTTCCCTTCTATGGTATTGATTTATTCTGGTTTATTGGTAATGTCCTCACCAAAATATTTGATACTAATCCGAGTCAGTGTCCCATTTTCCCGGAGTTTTTCCAGCGATTCGTTTACTCGCTTCAATAGTTTTGGGTTATCCTGAGGCAGCACAATCGCTTGTTCACTGCGGTTAATTAACTGCTGTCCTTTTATCTTAAACCCTTCCTTTGCAGCACTTTTCCCGGTGACGAAATCTGTGATTACCGCATCATGACGCCCGCCGCTTAACGCTTTTAAAGCTGTAATATCACTGTCATAAGTTTTTACTTTGTCTGTATACTTGGAAGCTGTATCGGCATAAGTCGAACCTTTTGCTACAGCTACTTCTTTTCCCGCTAAATCTTTGACAGTCTTAATTTGACTATCCGGTCTGGTGAAAATTTGCGGTCCAGAATAATAGTAGGGGGTAGTAAAGGAAACATGTTTGCTCCGCTGCGGATTGATCGTGTGGCTGGCAACAGCAGCATCCGCACGCCCTGTTTTGACCCCTTCTACAATCCCCTTGAATTTTATTCGCTTTTGAACAGGCTCAAGGCCCATTTCTTTTGCAATGGCTTCTCCAACCTCAATATCAAAGCCAGACATGGTGAGATCATCATTGATATAACTAAAAGGTTTAAACTCACCAGAAGCAGCAAAAACAAATTGATTATTATGTATTAGTTTAGATCCGTCAGCAAGCTTCTCCTTCTCGACGCAAGCTGATAAAAAGCAAACCACGATAAAACTGAAAACCAATATTAACTTTTTATTCAACCACATGTTGGCTATCATTCCCTTTCCCTCTCATTTATCTTTACAATATTCCTAGCTAAGTAACTTACTTATAAAAGTAAATACCCCATTAACTCCGCAATTAAACAAAAAAGTGTCAGGCACCATTAAGAGTACCTGACACTTTTTGTACAACAACTCATATAACATACAGTTTTCATTATGGAATCACGAAGTTAATATAGTTTAGCGGTAATTATAATTTTTAAGATAAACCCGGTAGCGATTTAAATTTAATTCTGGTCTAAACCGTTCTTTAAAAAAGCATAACCCTTGATCTCCCAGATCGCTGCCGTCGTTCATGTATTCAATAGAAGAATTGACCTTATAGCTTTCTTTTACCAATTCACATAAAAGCAGCTCCGATAGTCCCTCAACCTTATGGTCACCTTTCCTTAAGCACGACCAAGATTGTCCCGTTGGCAAACAACCTCCTGATGTCATACCAACAATTTGATCATTTATTTCAACAACTAAAACAGTGTGGTCCAGCTCATCTGGGTACTTTAAGATTTCCTTAAAGTACCTACCATCAAATACAGATTCATCATGTTCGTTTGCCCAATTTTGATTAAATTCCATTACTTTGTGATAGTCGGTAGCCGCTTCATATTTCCGAATAACAGCCTCAGGATATTGACGATGGAATTTATTGATCTTTCTTCGGACGTATGCAAATTCTTTTCCAGCCAAGTTGATGAGTTTTTGAATACTATAATGCCTCTCAATCCCCGTTAACTTCTTAGGGTCAAAATGTTGATTAAATTTCTTGGACGATTGTAAAAATTGCAGTTGGGCTTCGTTAATGGTCCGTACTCTGCAATATATCTGATTTCCTGTTAATTTGTTCAACCTATAGCAGTAAGCCATGCATTTATATAGAACTTTAACGACGTGATCTGCATCTCCTTTCCCAAAAGGCAGACAAACAAGAGAAAGATATTGATGGTGCACATTATAAAAAAACGGTACTAACATACCATCAATGATTTTCCAAACCGTTTTCCTGTTTCTAGACTGTGAAGATGCCCAAAGGTAAGCAAAGTTAGAGGACCAGACGGTGGCCGGATATTCACTTTCCTTAATAAACTTATCAAAAAGAAGTTTGTCGTTAAGATCAATCTCATTGAACAGCCATTTGCCAATGAATCTATGCTTTGTGTTTTTATTAGATTGATTCATATTCCTCGCCCCTAAGAGTACCTGAGTACCTTCACTTAAATCCGTTCATATATTTTATGAAATTACCAACAAATAAGAGCTGATTTATTCCTCATCAAGTCTTAAATGTATCCTATGATTGGCTTTGCAACGATCAGTAATCTTTTTATAGCATATGAAAAGGAATCTTAATTGTATTGGACAGGTTTAGTAGGTGATACACTGAATTTTTTAACGACAGAATATTGATCCTTCACTCGATATATTTTATACGGTTTATATCGATTAAGATTAAAAACAGCATATGAGTATCCGTATGAAAAGGCGAAAAGCTCTTCAGCTTTTCGCCTTTTTAAGTATTTATAAAATTAATTTAATTCAGGCCAGTAACCTTTATTTGCTACAATTAAATCATCCAAAATTTCTTTTGCAACATTTGCACTTGGTACTGTTTTTGATAGTGTTAATGCCTGCCATAACTTTTGATAGCTTCCTTCAATGTAAGCTTGTACGACTAATTTCTCAACCGTTACTTGCTGGTACATTAACGCTCTTTGGAATTCAGGAATCTTTCCTTGGCTTAATGGCTCTGGACCATCGCTTCCTACAATACATGGAACTTCTACCATGGCATCATCATCAAAGTTTGCAATGGCACCATTGTTTTCAACAATCAACAGCATTCTTTCATGCGTGTTAAAGGCAATGGCGCGGGCAAGGTCAACGACAAAGGTTGCGTGAGCGCCCATTTCAAATTCACAGCCTTCTGCTGTACCTCTTTCAATGATCTGTCTTGCAGTAGAAAAGACCGTCTTTTCCCTGCCATCGATGACTTCATTTGCTCTTGTATATTCCGGATTTGAAGTTTTCACGACATAATCAGGGTATAAATAGTATTTTAAATACGTATTTGGCAAGAATCTTGGATCAACTGCTAACAAGTCTTTCGCTTTTTTATGTGTTTCTTGCCAGCTGGCATCCGTATGCTGCGTATCTACTTCTTTTTGAGTCAGATAGCCGTTTTCTGCCACATAGTCTCGAACTTGAGGCAGATATTCATTACCTTCTTTATCTTTAACGCTAGTCCACCAGCCAAAGTGATTTAATCCGAAATAACGGACTTCTAAATCTTGCGGCTCTTTGCCGATGATATGCGAAATTCTGCGTAATGTTCCTACTGGCATGTCACAAATATTCAATACCTTTGAATTTGGACGAAGCACGCGGCAAGCTTCCGCAACAATGGCTGCAGGATTGGAATAGTTTAACATCCAGGCATCCGGAGAATACTTTTCCATAATATCAATCAATTCAATCATATCACCGATGCTTCTCATCCCATAAGCAATTCCGCCAGGTCCACAAGTTTCTTGGCCGACAACACCATGCTTTAATGGAATTTTTTCATCTTTTTCACGCATTTCATATTTTCCCGTACGGATATGAGCAAAACAGAAGTCGATATCGGTGAAAGCTTCCTCCGGGTCCGTTGTATAGCAATACTCGATATCCGGTGCTTTTTCTTTTAATACAATTTCAATTGCTTCCCCTAAAACAGCTTGTCTTTCACGGTCATTGTCATATAATTTTAATTTCCGAAGCGGGAAACGGTCCAGGTTATCCAATAACATCATTACAATCCCCGGTGTATAAGTACTTCCTCCACCTGCAATCACGATTGAGAACTTTTTCATTTTTTCTCCATTCCCTTCTAGTAATCTTTGTTGTATTTAACAAGGTTCTATTCGTTCGTTGATAATCCCAAATAGCTGTCGACAGCTTTCCGAATGTTTGTTACCTGTAAGCCATAAACAACCTGAACGTTCTTATCTTTAATCACGACTCCACTGGCACCTGTTTCTCTTTTCAATACTTCTTCGTTGACCTTTTCAGGGTTATCCAGTGTTAAACGGAGTCTTGTGTAACAATTTGTTACCGTATTAATGTTGCTTGCTCCGCCTAATGCATCAACGATCACTGGGGCAATTCCACCATTCGACTGTGGCTCAGGAGTCCCAGTTACTCCTTTATTTTTCTTTTCATAATCTTTCTTCGAATATAATTTTGTCTCTTCGTCTTCATCTTCTCTTCCAATTGTTTTGAAGTTAAATTTCACAATTAGGAAGCGGAAAGCCACATAGTAAGCAGCAAATGAGAACAATCCTACTAAGATATACATTGGCCAATGTGTTTTTTCGATTCCAAGCGGTACATTGAACAATAGAAAATCAATCATTCCATTTGGGCCAATGGCTCGGACATCCAATAGATGATACGCTACCATCCCTAATCCGCTTAAAGCAGCATGAACAACAAATAACAATGGTGCTACAAACAGGAATGAAAATTCAATTGGCTCTGTCACACCAGCAATAAATGATGTAACGGCAGCCGGAATTAAAATCGCCTTTACCTTGCCTTTATTTTCAGGCTTTGCAGTGTGGTACATGGCCAAACAAGCACCAATTAAACCAAACATTTTCGAAATACCGCGCGCATCCCAAACCACGCTTGATGAAAGCTCTTTTACAGTTGGATCGATAATTTCTGCATAGTAAATATTTCTTGCCCCTTCGTATACTTGGCCGCCGATTTCTACGGCACCGCCCAATGATGTATATAAAAATGGCGTATAGATTAAGTGGTGCAGACCTGTTGGAATTAACAAACGTTCCAATGCCCCATATAAGAAAATTCCAAAGCTTCCACTATGTTGAATTAGACCTCCAAGACTGTTAATTCCAGCTTGGAAAAATGGCCAGATGAACGTAAGCGCAACTGATAACAACACCAGAACAGGAATCAGTACAATAAAGACAAATCGTGATCCGCCATAAATTTGAAACGCACCTTTGAACTCTTTATCAATAAACTTGTTATGAACGATAGCGGTTACAATACCGAGAATAAGTCCCAAAAACACACCCATATCAAGAATTTGAACGCCCAAGACCATCGTTTGTCCGGTTCCCTGCAAAGATTCCCCTTCATATAGGGCCCCGGTGAGCTGCATAAATTTATTCATGGCATTTACAAATACCAAATAGCCTAATAAAGCAGTAAACCCAGCGATTGCTTTTTCTTTATTCGCTAAACCAACTGCTATCCCGACACAAAATATGAGTCCCAAGTTGGTGAGAATTGAAACCAATGATCCAGTCAAGATGGTCCCAAATCCGGTTGTGATCGGATTATCTAAAAATGGAAAGACCTCCATTAACCTTGGGTTGGTAAATAAATTTCCAAATGCAATTAAAATACCCTCAATCGGCAAAATAAGTATTGGAATGAACATCGCTTTTGAAAAGCGCTGCATGCCTTCCATAACTTTTGCTTTCATTTTGCCTTCCCCCTTTTATGTTTTTGTAGTTGACAGGATTAGAATACAATGTAAACGTTTTAGAGTCGATAGATTCCACGTAATAAAGAACGTGTTTCAAACATTGAAACACGTTTCACTCATTTCTATTTTTTTGGGGGTAATAATGTCCCGACATACTGTTTGACAATATATTCAAACATCAGCATTAGACCGGGGAAAAAACTGTTCGGCAGCATGTTTCTATCGTCTAGTTTATTATGATCGATGATTTTAAAATTCAAATCGGAAAGTTCTGCAATCCGACTTTCAGTTTCCTTTGTGAAAGAAACAGTAAAAATATGATGCTCTTTGGCTGCCTGCATTTTATCGAGGACAAGCTGTGTTTCACCTGATTTGGAGATCACCACTAAGGCACCGATATCTTCCAGATTATTTTCGAATACCCCAATCGAATCAGTTCCACTGGCAAAAATCGTTTTTCTTCCTAGTACTAATAGTTTTTTATACAAATATTCTGCTGCAATTGCAGAAAAACCTGTAGCATATATAAAAATATAGCTTTGTTTGAGATTTAATACTTTTTTAATGAAGATTTCAATATCTTTCATTGAATTATGGCTCATAAAATCCTTTGAACTAATCTCGAGAAAGTCCTCCATCACGTTGCTTTCCGGTAAATCTGCTTTTTTAACGAGAGGGAGGAGGTGGTAATACATATCGATGAATCCCGTATAGCCTAATTTTTTCGAAAGGCGGATTACAGTTGCAGGAGAGGTAAAATTTTCTTTCGCAATATTTCGTACTCCCATTTCCAGGACATTGTCGATGTTTGTAATGATATATTGGACAATTTGGACTTCTACTTCAGATAGATTTTTCCCTTGAATAATTTTGCTGATATCCACCATTTATTCTTCACTCTCACTTTGCCATTGTGGCGGTTTGCGATTGCTTTTTTTGGTTTAATATTCAAATCCTCATTTATGATATGGCTCGCCCCGGTTTATTCGATAAGCTCGATAAATTTGCTCTACTAGAATCAATTTCATCAGTTGATGGGGGAAGGTCATTTTTGAAAAAGAGAGCTGTTCGTTTGAACGTTTTAGCACTTCATCACTTAATCCTAACGATCCTCCGATAATAAAAGCAATCTTGCTTTTCCCATATGTAGCCAATTTATCTAGCGTATCCGCTAGCTCTTCAGAAGATTGCATTTTCCCATTTATTGCGAGGGCAATTACATATGTGTCCTGGCTTATCTTAGCCAAGATTCTTTCTCCCTCTTTTTGCTTGACCTGAATCATTTCTAACTCGCTTAATTCCTCTGGTGCTTTTTCATCCGCTACTTCGACGACTTCCACTTTCGCATACGCATTTAGTCGTTTTAAATATTCGTCAATTCCCAATTTTAAAAATTTCTCTTTTAATTTACCAACCGTAACAATTGAGATATTCACAATCCACAACCCTCTTTTTTATGTTACAAACAGTTTACAAACAACTTATCCACAAAAGTTATCCACATGTCCACATTTTTTATCCACATCTTGTATGGAATCATTTGTTCGCCACAATATATACAGCTCTATTTTGGCAATACTCACAACCTGTTGATAAGTTATCCCCAGTTACTTTTGATAAGACTGGAAAGGTTTCAAACTCTTCCACAACGTTATCTAGTGCCAAATCTACATGTTCCTCACAGCAATAAATCAATTTTTTCGCCTCCTTATCAATTCACTATTTACCTTATTATTTACTTACCAAACAGCATCATTCAACCAACCACTATACCATAAAAAAACAGAAAGGTGATAACACCTTCCTGTTTTACCTTTTAAGATTGATCTTCTGCTAAAGTGATCTTGGTTGTTTGCAGCTTACCTTCTCGATAGTATTTAATCTCCATTTGGTCGCCTATTTTTGTCTCTTGATATAAATGCTTTCTAAGATCAATTACGTCATGTATGGTTTTCCCATCCATCTCTACAATAACATCTAGCTCTCGTAATCCAGCCTGTGCTGCAGGTGAATTCGGCACAACCTGGCGAAGAGCTACACCATAGTTAATGTCCCTTGGTAATTTTAAGGCTTCTTCTTGATAATAACCCGGAATTTCAGCAACCGATTTTAAGTCAACTCCCATGTAAGGTCGTCTGACCTCGCCATATTGTTCTAGGTCATTAATAATCGGTCTTGCATAGTTAATCGGTATTGATAACCCAATCCCCTCAACGGCATTTTGAGCAATTTTCATCGAGTTGATGCCAATAAGTTGTCCGGCAATATTAATTAATGCCCCTCCACTGTTACCAGGATTAATGGCTGCATCTGTTTGTAGTACCTCTGCCTGCCAATCCATAATACCATCTTGGTTAATATCAACAGGGATTGTCCGATTAATCCCTGAAATAATCCCTTGCGTAACCGAACCAGAGAAGGTGGCACCTAGTGGATTTCCAATTGCCATTACCGGTTCCCCCATCTTCAAGGCATCAGAATCACCAAATTCAGCTATTTTTTTAATCTTGCCTGCATCAACTTCAAGTACAGCTAAATCGGTCCAAACATCTGAACCGAGAAGTTTTGCAGGAATTTTTGTGCCATCATTTAAGGTCACTTCCAGCTGTGTAGCACCTTCAACTACATGATGATTGGTCACAACATAAACCTTATCTCCTGCCTTTTTATAAACGACCCCTGACCCTGTACCTGCTGGCCCTTGGTCGTCTCCACCCTCGTCGTACCAGAAGTTAGAGGTTTGTATATTATTAATCCCAACTACTGCATCGGCAGCCTTATCAATAGCTTTTGTAGTATTCGTATTTACATCATAGGACACCTGCTGCTGTACAAAATTGTCCTGGTTATTATCATTTGTCCCTGCAGATTGACTCTGATTGGGCTGTACATTGTAGGGAAGGAAACCTCCATTAGATAAGGCCGGAATTGAAATGATAACTAGCATGGCTCCAAGTATTGCACCAACAATACTTGCAAGTAAAAAACTACCTCTGTTCCTATTCACTTTTTGGTTACGTCCTTGTGAATGATCATCATAGTAACCCATTTTCACCACGTCTCCCTTTCATAAGCAACTAATTAATATTTTGGCTTATAGTTACAATTATACTCTGTCCAAAACCATTTTATAAAAAAAAGAACAAAGATACCAAATAGGAAGTATCTTTGTTCTTAGATTATACCGCGGTTAAAATCGTTGGCACTTTAGGGTCTGTGTCATAGAGATCAAATCCCTCACCGACAATTAACCCCTGGCTTTGAAGTGTTTGTGCAACTGACATTCTTGCCAAATCCTTCATATTGTTGTCGAGACTTAAGTGTGCCAGGTAAACACGTTTCGTATTGTCCCCGATGACCTCACTCATAGCAATCGCCGCATCCTCATTGGAAACATGCCCAAGATCGCTTAAAATCCTTCGTTTAATATTCCAAGGATATCTTCCCATTCGTAACATTTGAACATCGTGATTGGACTCAAAAATATAGGCATCTGCATTTGAGATGATTCCCTTCATCCTGTCGCTCACATAGCCTGTATCTGTTATCAAGACCAATTTCTTCCCCGAATGATGGAAGACGTAAAACATTGGTTCTGCTGCATCGTGCGACACTCCGAAAGATTCAATATCTGTAGCACCAAAGCTTTTTACACTTTCTGTACCAAATATCATCTTTTGTTCAGTTGGAATTTCTCCAACCAACCGCTCCATGGCACGCCATGTATTTTCATTTGCGTACACTGGCAGCTTATATTTACGGGCTAACACGCCAATCCCTTTGATATGATCACTGTGTTCATGGGTTACAAATATCCCTGATAATTTGCTTATATCACGATCTATATGTTGAAAAAATGCCTCCATTTGCTTCCCGCTAAATCCTGCATCTACTAAAAAAGAATGCTCGTCTGATTCAACATAAAGCGAATTCCCCGTACTTCCGCTCGCTAATATGCTATAACGTAATGACATATGATTTCACTCCACATCTAATTTCCATCGCTGTTAAATTCTATAATCTGACCTTCTAACGCATTAACAAAAAGACTTTGATTATCATCCACCACAAAACGCCATGTGGGCGCTAATGCTTGCGAAGCAGAGAGCTGAATTAATGATGAATAGCCGAGTTCAACTTTTGTAATTTTGCTTTTTGGCTTCAGCATACCCTTTTGGTACAAGGTTTCCAGTGCCTTCAAAGGAGGGAGGATTTCCTCCTTTTCTGTCATTTTTTCTATATCCTCTAAATAGGTCTGTTCGTAGGACACAATTTGATTTTTGTCGTCAATATGAAACGTAAGCATCCCGCTTAGATTTTCATATAAAGTCATATTTCCATAATGTTGAAAGTAGGTGATGGTGTTCTTCTTATCATCTTTTTTCCAAAATTGATATTGGTCACCATACAATACATTATCCTTAATAAAGGGAGTAATATCTGCTGCCTCAAATTTTTCATTTAAAGGTATAGGTTTATCCAATTTCATCTGCAGAGACGTACTGGGTTCCTTTAGTGCCGTTGTCTGCCCCTTCAGTTTTAAAATATCATCCTTCGCAAACATTTTGGGCTTTGCGCTTAGATACTGATCCTTAAATGGCCCCTTTGGCAGTTCTTTATAGCGGATTTCATCAATCTTCAGCATTTCTTCAATTGAGGTTGGTGTAATATATTCATATTTATTAGCGTCCCGTATTTTCATAAACTGAAATAAGAGATAGACGTCTAAAATCAAAAACGTAATAATAAAAATTGTTTTTATTTTACTCCAATCCATGTAACAATCCCCCCAGGTCATCCTTTGTGATTTGTCCCCATGTCTGGTTATATCGGTAAAACCAAGCTGGCTCTAGGAGGATCAGTTTATTTTCGCTTGTATCCTTTGACATCCGATATCCTAAAACGAGTTGTTCTAGTAATTCCGGTTTAAAATTCTTTCGGGTTTTGAGAAATTCCAATGCAGAAGAACCTGTTGGAAGAGTTACCTTTACCATTTCTGTGGTTAAGGGAAGCTCCAAGGATATATTAGGTCTAACATATTTCGTTATTTCATCTCTGCCCCATACTTCCTCAATCTCTGACATTCCACTTTCATTAAAAACGGGATACCCGTCGATACTATATAAACGGAACTTAACAGATTTCCTTTTTTCATCCTTTGCTACATAACGATAAGGGTCTGTCCAGCCTCCATGTCCATTAATAAAATCAATACTCCTCTTTAATAGATCATAAGAGTCGTCCACATAATTGGACTCACCTGTAGGATTCACATAGAGCAGCATATTGGTTTCATTATTAACCGTCATTTTACTTGAAACGTCACTAAATTCCTCTACCCCAGAAACGGTGCCCCTTTGGACGAAATTGGGATCACTAAACAACGCTTCTTTGAAAGCCTCTGAATTTAAGACGACAGGTAAATAGGTATATTCCATCATTTCCAGGTTTCCATCAGGGATATAGACGGTACGCTGGTCAGACGCTTCAAATGGAAAATAACGCTGATACTGCTCTGCATTTTTATAAAAGTTTTTGTTAAATTCGTTTAATAAACTAGGTGATATATGACTGATGTATACGTGCTGATAATCGGAAGAAACAAAGTAAACCGTACCGTTTCCCTTTTCAGAATTCTCAACATTCACAACGATGCGATTAAAATTGAAGGCAGGAATTCTTTTCTCCTCGAACTTCAATACACTTCGGTAAATTTCAATCGGGATATCGGCAGGAAAAACAAGTTCTGTATTTCCATTTCCATGGACTAATTCTTTAATATCGTCTACATTCTCCGAATAATCTTCTACATCATAGATAGACCATTTCCTTAATTCACTCATCATTTTATTTAAGCTGCCAGCATCTGTGGTTCCAAAATGCTGACCATTACGATGAAAAAGAACCAGATCCGGACTAATAATTTGGTGAAGCTCCCGTTTCTCTTTTAGCGTTACCTCTTCAACCGTATTGCCATTTTCCAGCAAGTCAAAATTAGGCTGGTACGTCCAAAGGTTCCAAGTTAAAACAATGCTAACCAGAATGAGAAATGTTAAGATCGCTGATTTACTATTTTCATATTTCATGACCATTCATCCTCTTCCGTTTGTTCATATGGAAGCGAAAAGGAAATCTCCGTTCCTTTTCCCTCTTCACTTACAGCCCAAATCATGCCGCCATGAACATTAACCATCTCTTTTGCAATAGCCAAACCTAGTCCTGTCCCGCCCAACTTCCGTGTTCTTGCTTTATCAACACGATAAAAACGGTCAAAGATTTTGCCGATATTCTCCTTCGGAATCCCCACACCTTGATCCGAAACACTGACGATTACTTTTTCTTCTTCCTCTTTTATGGAGAAAGTAACTTCGCCGCCTTCAGGAGAGTACTTTAGTGCATTCGAGATAATATTGTAAAGAACCTGGGTCATCTTATCTTCATCTATTTCTACAAATATAGCATGCTTCGGCAGCTCCCTTTTGAAGCTGACATTTTGTTCTTTCGCCATCTCAAAACGATCAATAATTCGATGATAAAAGTCGACAAAGTTGACCCACTCTTTGTTAAGTCGATAATCTGTGCTGTCTAATTTAGATAGTTGAAGGAGGTCATTGACCAACCGAATCATTCTTTCTGTTTCAGTCCTCGTTACCTCTAAGAAATTAGGAGCAATGTCTTCGTCCTTCCATGCACCATCGGCAAGCGCCTCTAAGTAACTTCTCATCGTCGTGAGTGGAGTTCTTAATTCATGCGATACATTTGCCACAAATTCTCTTCTTTCCGCATCAATTTTCTCCTGATCCGTTATATCATGAAGGACTGCAATCAAACCATTAACAAATCCAGTCTCTTTTTGAATCACAGAGAAGTTAGCACGGAGGATATAAGGTTCCTTTTTTGTACTATAATCAAGAATCAATGATTCCTTTTCTTCTAACAAATCCTCAAACGTATTTGTATCCGTTAACCCTAATAAAGAAACGATTGGCTGAGAAAGAACTGTTTCACGTGAAACATTCAACATCTCTGCCGCAGGATCATTGATTAATATGACACGGCCTTTCCTGTCTGTCGCAATCACACCATCTGTCATATACGATAAGACAGAAGATAGCTTTCTTCTTTCACCTTCGGTCATAGCCTGTGCTTCCTGAAGCTTTTTCGTTAAGTTATTAAAGGTAACTGCTAAGGTCCCAATTTCATCCTGACCGTACACTTTTACCTTTCGTGAGAAGTTTCCCTTCGCCATCGCCAGTGCTTGCTTTCTCATATCTACAATCGGCCTGGTGATGGTCTGAGCTAATAGTATCCCTAAGATAGCAGTAATCGCTAAAGCAATTCCCGTTCCTGTCGCAAAAATACGATTGATGGTTTTCATTTGGGTAAATACATTTTCAATTTTCGCTTCTAGATAAATGGCCCCAATGACGGTATTACCTGACTTTATTGGAGTTGACAGCACCCAAATTCGATGACCGCCGTTTCCAATTAAGATACTGCTCAAATCTTCTCCAAGATTGATCGACTGGGTTATACGGAGGTTCGTGTCTCTTTGACCAACCACAACTTGGTTTGGATCGGAGGTTCCAACAATTTTTCGAGTTTCACCCTCAATCACCCGCACTTCAAAAATATCAGCCGATTCAAAATCACGCAGTATTTTCCGAATTTCTTCTTCAAGGGTAGGATCTTCAGGTGTTCTTTTCTTTTCCATCTCTTCGACCACATTATAGGCGAGTAAATTCACACGTTCCTTTAGGGAATTTTGGAAATTTGTCCTTAATGTTTCTTCCAGCTGCCTAACAAAATAAACGCCAATTATCTGCATCGCCACTAGAATAAGCAGGACATAGATAATGACGAATTTGACGTGTATAGAGCGAAAAAAACTAACCTTATTCATGCATTACTCCTGATCAGGGTTACGCAAATAGTAGCCCACTCCTCTGCGGGTAACAATCCACGTAGGGTGGCTTGGATTATCTTCAATCTTTTCACGTAAGCGGCGAACCGTTACATCTACTGTTCGAACATCCCCATAATAATCATAGCCCCATACTGTTTGCAGCAAATGTTCTCTCGTCATTACCTGTCCAATATGTTTCGCTAAATAGTAAAGCAGTTCAAACTCACGGTGAGTTAATTCTATTGTTTCTCCTCTTTTTGAAACCACATATGCGTTAGGATGAATCGTAAGAGAGCCAATTTCAATTTCATTGGTTTCTACCTCTTCATCTGCTTGAGATACAACAACTTGATGACGGCGTAAATTTGCCTTTACCCGCGCAATTAACTCTCTCGTACTAAAAGGCTTCGTAACATAATCATCCGCACCAAGCTCAAGTCCTAAAACCTTATCTATTTCAGAATCCTTTGCAGTCAGCATAATAATCGGCATATCATATTTCTTACGCACTTCACGGCATACTTCCATCCCATCCTTTAACGGAAGCATAATATCTAAGAGAATTAAGTCTGGCTGTACTTCTTCTACCATTACCAGAGCTTCATTTCCATCATAAGCACTGTAAACATCGTAACCCTCTTTTTTTAAGTTAAACTGCAAAATATCCGCAATCGGTTTTTCATCATCCACTACGAGAATTTTCTTTTCCATACCTATTGCTCCTTTGTTATTAAAAATAAATATATAGATTAACTAAATGGCATTTCTATTCTAGTTTACTTTACCATGGTTTCAGCAGTAATTCATCTATTAGTAGTATTTAACACCAAAAGAGCCTCTAGTACAGTAGAGACTCTTTTGTGTTGTGTAATTATTGATGCACGTAATTTAAAGGATTTTGTAGTGCTCCATTTTTGTAGACTTCAAAATGCAAGTGGACTCCTGTCGAGTTACCAGTTGAACCCATTACACCAATAGCTGACCCTTGTGAAACCGTTTGTCCTACACTTACTCCAATTGAATCTAGGTGAGCATATACTGTACGCAGACCATTTTCATGATCTATAACAATTTTGTTACCATAGCCGTCGCCACCATTTCCCGCAGATACAACCTTACCATTATCAGCAGCCTTTATCGTTCTATTGCTAGGTCTCGCAATATCAATTCCTTTGTGGGCTTTACCCCATCTCTGACCTTGCTGGCTGGAAATATATCCTCCTACTGTTGGCCATGTAAGATTTCCAGTACCGCGTGAAGGAATCACCTTTGTGCCCTTTACAACAATGTGCGGAACAGGCTCAGTAAGTACAGTTTCACTTGTTACCACATTGCTGACGGTTACTCCATTTTGTGTTGAAATACGATAATTTACAGAGCGTTCACCATTTTTACCTTCCTGCTGAACTTTTGTTTCGCCTTTTGGCATATTAGCGTCTTCCACTACTTGATTTTCAAATGGAATCGCTTCTTTTCGATTTTCTTCTTTTTCAACGGTGATTTCAAGGTATGGCTTTAAAGCCGTCACATTAACCTCTTGACCAATATTTACAACAGAATCCTCTGTAAGACCTGGATTTAATGCAAGAAAGTCTCCTAACGTTAATCCATGATCATTGGCAATCGTTCCTAGAACATCACCTGATTGTGCCACATATTTTTTTTCTTCCAACGTACCCTTTTGTAAGAATGTAACTGCTTCTTCTGCAGACATAATTTTGTCCGGTGAAACATTTTCTGAATCAAATGAAACATTTTTCGATACTCTTACGTCTAATATACGAGTTTCATTTTCTTGCAATGGAGGTAACTCCGCTGCAGGTGCAGATTTTCTTGCTTCTACTTCATCTAGTTGTTCTTGTGTTACAAACCCAAGCTTAAGTCGTTTAATAACATCTTCAGCCGTTTCTTGATTTTCTACGAACGCAACGGGCTGTCCGTCAATGACAAGGGAGGAAGCTTCAGCTTCAAGCTGAATCGAACTCTCAAGGTTTTGAATCGTTTTTGTATCATTTGCTGTTGAATGAAAAACTTGTTCTTTTATGTACTCAACATCTGAGCCAAACTCTAAGTTTAAATCCTTAGTTGATTCTTGAAACTCAGCTGCTTTTTCTTCGACAATTTTTTCAACAACTTCTTTATTAGAAACAGTGCCTATATATTGTTGATTATTGTATACATGGTATACCGTTGTTAACTTTATTGATCCAGCAGCACTAGCAGAAACACTACTAAAGATTAACGCAGACGCTGCAAACGCTGTCATAACAGCAGTTTTCAAGGATTGTTTATTCGCAAATTTACTTCCTTTATTAAAAAATAACATTGGAACCTCCTAAATTACGGAAACAACTCTCTTAATCTAGTACTTTATAACCACAAGTGAAATTTCCCTCTTTTTCGACTCTATAACTTTACCATAATTTTTAAATAAATAACGAATAGTCTTTATAATGTAACAAATTTGTATAATACCTGACATTTAACTACATTCGTAGGAGTTTCAAGTGGCAAAATCATTACAATTTTATGTATGCTATATTTCCTATTTCTGTATGTGAAACTTATTATACCAACGTTTCTGGTAGGTATTATAAATTGATCACCTTTTACAAAATAAGACAAGCTTCGATAAACCTATGTAAATATTTGGATATTTTTTTACAATAACATTACATTTGTAACAAATAAAAAAGAAGCTCACAATTTGTAAGCTTCCCCTTTATAATGGCTCAGGACGGAATCGAACCGCCGACACAAGGATTTTCAGTCCTTTGCTCTACCGACTGAGCTACTGAGCCATATGTATGGCGGTCTGGACGGGACTCGAACCCGCGACCTCCTGCGTGACAGGCAGGCATTCTAACCAACTGAACTACCAAACCATTTTTTTAATATTGATCGTCAGCAAGAAGACCGGACTTGCCAATCACTTGCCAACAATCAAATGCCAATGACCCCTACGGGATTCGAACCCGTGTTACCTCCGTGAAAGGGAGGTGTCTTAACCACTTGACCAAGGGGCCATATTCTAAAAAGTTTTTTAAAAATAAAATGGTGAGCCATGAAGGACTCGAACCTTCGACCCTCTGATTAAAAGTCAGATGCTCTACCAACTGAGCTAATGGCTCTTACTAAGTATTGTCGTTCGTGACGACGCTTTTTATAATAGCATGGTTTATACATATAGTGCAATACTTTTTAAAAAAGTTTTTTTAAAAAGTGAAAGCCCTCGGAAATCGAGGGCCTATTCATGATTAAATTTGTCTCCAAGGACTGCGAACAACATTTGTTTGATTGCGGTCTGGTCCTACAGAGAAAGTTGTTAATGGTATTCCAGTAAGCTGTGTTACACGCTCAACGTAATGACGTGCATTAACGGGCAATTCATCTAATGATTTAACTCCTGTAATATCCTCAGTCCAGCCTGGAAGTTCTTCATAAACAGGCTCACATTCACTTAATACCTTTAAGCTCGCAGGATATTCGGTAATTAATTCACCTTTATAGCTATATGCAGTACAAATCTTCAATGTTTCGATTCCTGATAGAACATCAATTGAATTCAAAGATAGATCAGTTAGACCGCTGACACGACGTGCATGACGAACAACGACACTGTCGAACCAGCCAATACGGCGTGGACGTCCTGTAGTTGTACCGTATTCACGACCGACTTCACGGATTTGGCTGCCGATTTCATCAAATAATTCTGTCGGGAACGGTCCATCACCTACACGAGAAGTATAGGCTTTACAAACACCCACAACATGAGTAATTTTTGACGGTCCAACACCAGAACCGATCGTGACGCCACCTGCAACTGGATTTGAAGAAGTTACAAATGGGTACGTACCTTGGTCAATATCCAACATAACACCTTGAGCGCCTTCGAATAAAACTCGTTTACCATCATCTAAAGCGTCATTTAATACGACTGATGTATCGCAAACATATTGTTTAATTTGCTGTCCATATTCAAAGTACTCGTCTAAAATTTCCTCTTTTGTAAACCCTGTAGTTTCATAAATACGTTCAAACAAACGATTTTTTTCAGCCAGGTTTCGTTCAAGCTTTTCTTCAAAAACATCACGCTCAAGAAGGTCAGCGATTCTGATACCGACACGAGCTGCTTTATCCATATAAGCAGGTCCAATTCCTTTTTTCGTGGTTCCAATTTTATTGGCACCCTTACTTTCTTCCTCAACAACATCAAGCTTTAAATGGTAAGGAAGGATTACATGTGCACGATTGCTAATACGAAGGTTATCCGTTGTAATTCCCTTTTCATGCAAGTAAGCAAGCTCTGCTACAAGTGCCTTCGGATCCACAACCATTCCATTTCCAATCACACAAATCTTTTCTTTATAAAAAATTCCTGATGGAATCAGGTGTAACTTATATGTTTCACCGTTAAACTTGATCGTATGGCCAGCGTTATTTCCACCTTGATAACGTGCAATTGCTTCTGCATTCTCAGAAAGAAAATCGGTAATTTTACCCTTTCCTTCGTCTCCCCATTGTGTACCAACTACCACTACTGATGTCATAAAGGCACCTCCAAATTATATACGCATTTCTTTTTCCCACAGACAAGTTTAACAATTTTTATGGGTAAAAGTCAATTAAACACGAACGATTTATATAAAGTTATTAAAATATGTTCGTAAAATATTAATTTAGGAATCTACTTGTATCGGAAGTAGGTTTTCCATAAAATAGGTATTATAGTTTTTTAAAATAATGATAAAGGAAGTGTTATATGATTTTTAGACCGCGGCCGGAAAAATGGAATTAGTTCTTTTACGGTATTTACACCCACGTATGGTGTTTAGCAGTAGTGAAGCCCTTAATTTTTTAAACCTTGAAAAGGGCTATAAAGGTGAGTTAAAAAGTGACGTCTGGTTGAAAGGACTAACCGATGAGTGGATAATTCTCTCTGATTTATCACTTGAATATAATGGTTCAAAATTTCAAATCGATACCTTAATAATTGCCTGTGAGAAGATTTACCTTTTAGATATAAAGTATTTCGAAGGGGACTACACTATTAAAGATGATAAATGGTATAACCCTGCAGGCATTCTCCAAAAAAACCCACTACACCAACTAGAACGCTGTGAGACCTTACCTGAAAAAATTGCTGCACGAATTAGGATATGATTTTACGATTGAATCCTATCTAATTTTCAATAACCCCGAGTTTCATTTATACACACCCTCCATAAATCCTGCAATTATTTTTCCAACACAGTTAAATCGCTTTTTGAAAAAATTAAATACTAGGCCTGTAAAGTTGCATAAAAAGTACTATCAATTAGCGGAACAAATAAATGCGCGACATATTGTGGAATCACCTTATGAACGACTACCCCGATATTCTTATGAGCAATTGAAGAAGGGGATAAGTTGCCCTAACTGTAAAACGTTTTTCTCAGACACTACATTGATATGTAAGCAGTGTGGGTGTGTTGAGGGGATAGATGAAGCTGTTTTGAGGAGCGTGAGGGAGTTTGCATTGTTATTTCCTGATAAGAGAATAACTGTCGATTTTATTCACGACTGGTGTCAAATCATAGAGTCTAAAAAAACAATTAGACGTATTTTAGGGAAAAACCTAACACTCCATAGACATTGTAGGTCAACTTATTACAGCTTAAAAGAGTAGCTTTTTCTATTCGTTACCACCTAGCTACTTTTCAAGCGAGAACGGGCATGAATAATCGTTATTCGTTACCCTGAACCTCCAAATTAAACTAGAGCGGGAACGAATTGCCTATAATCGTTACCGATGACCTCGTTTTTCACGGGCAAGTGACAAAAATACCTTATTTATAAAAAAAAGCCCAGCCAAAAACCTTGGCTGAGCTCTCTAAAAACCCTAAGCACTTGGATCGTATCGTGTCTCCAAGTTTACGAATTTATTGTATTCCTTTACGAATGCGAGTGAGACGGTGCCAGTTGGACCGTTACGCTGCTTGGCGATGATGATTTCGATGATATTCTTATTCTCGGATTCTTTATCGTAGTAATCATCACGGTATAAGAAGGCAACGATATCGGCGTCCTGCTCAATCGAACCGGATTCACGGATATCGGACATCATTGGACGTTTGTCCTGACGCTGCTCAACACCACGGGAAAGCTGGGACAGGGCAATAACAGGAACCTGAAGCTCACGCGCTAATTGCTTTAGGGAACGCGAGATTTCCGATACTTCCTGCTGACGGTTTTCGCCAGCACGACCGCTACCTAAAATAAGCTGTAAGTAGTCGATTAAGATCATCCCTAAACCGTGCTCCTGCTTTAAACGACGGCACTTGGAACGAATATCACTGATTCTTACCCCTGGAGTATCATCAATAAAGATACCTGAGCTAGAAAGGCTGCCCATCGCCATCGTCAGTTTACCCCAGTCATCATCGGTTAGCGTACCGGTACGAAGCCTTTGTGCATCAATATTCCCCTCGGCACAAAGGAGACGCATAACAAGCTGCTCAGCACCCATCTCAAGACTAAAGATGGCGATATTTTCGCCTGTTTTGTGCGCCACATTTTGCGCAATATTTAAGGCAAACGCGGTTTTACCCACAGAAGGACGAGCGCCGACAATGATTAAGTCATTGCGCTGGAATCCTGCTGTCATTCGGTCAAGCTCAATAAAGCCTGTCTCAAGACCGGTAATTTCCCCAGCATTCTGGTGCATTTGCTCAATATTATCATACGTACGAACAAGGACATCTTTAATATTGTGGAACGCTCCAGCATTTTTGCGCTGTGCTACGGCGAGGATGTTTTTTTCAGCCTCACTTAAAAGTGCTTCTACTTCGTCTTCACGAGAATAGCCGTCTGAAGCAATCTCGGTTGCTGTCCGAATTAATCGTCTCAACAAAGACTTTTCTTCTACGATTCTAGCATAATATTCAATATTGGCTGCGGTCGGCACAGAGCTCGCCAATTCACTTAAATAACTTACTCCGCCTGTATCCTCAATCAGCTTCGCTGCAGCTAATTCCTCGGTTACCGTGACAAGGTCAACTACCTTACCTTCATCGTTCAGCTTCAGCATCGCATTAAAAATCTTCTGGTGAGAGGCACGATAGAAGTCTTCTGGTATCAAGATTTCGGAAGCCACAGTTAAGGCAGAGGGTTCTAAGAAAATCGCACCTAAGACAGCTTGTTCGGCTTCAATATTTTGCGGCGGCAGACGATCTGCATATACATCATTCATCTATCAAAAACCTCCTATTTGAAGAGGATAAATTATATATATTAATAGTTCTCAACCTAAATATGTCCATAATGAAGAAAAGTGACCAGTCTCAACCGATCACATCACTTGTTTGCTTTTATTATTTTAACATGTTTAGCTGAAATTTGAACTGGAAATTACTTTACCTCTTTTACATGAACTGTTAACGTAGATACAACTTCATGATGAAGTTTAACAGGAACCTTTGTATGACCTAAGGTACGAATGGCGTCTGCTAATTCCATTTTACGTTTATCGATTTTAATTCCGTGTTTCTTTTGAAGCTCTTCGGCAATTTGTTTTGTGGTAATGGAACCAAAGAGGCGTCCGCCTTCACCCGCTTTAGCAGATAGCTCAACTGTAATCTTTTCTAATTGTTCTCCTAGCTTTTTCGCTTCCGCAAGTTCTTCTGCCGCACGTTTGTCTTCCTTCTTCTTTTGACCTTCTAATGTGCTAATGTTGGCACTATTTGCTTCAATGGCAAGACCCTGCTTAATTAAAAAGTTATGAGCATAACCATCTGCCACATTTTTTACTTCACCTTTTTTGCCTTTACCTTTTACATCTTTTAGAAAAATTACTTTCATTCCTTTTTCCCACCTTCAAAATAATCTTCAATTGCTATCTTTAATTGTCTTTCTGCTTCCGTAATGGAAATTCCGGTCATCTGGGTGGCTGCATTGGTCAAATGACCGCCGCCTTGAAGCTTTTCCATGATTACCTGAACATTGACGTTGCCAAGCGACCTGGCGCTAATACCAATCAGCCCCTCATTGCGTTTCGCAATGACAAACGAGGCTGCTACACCATCCATCGTAAGGAGTGTATCTGCGGCTTGAGCAAGAAGGACTTGGTCATGAAGCTCATTTTCTTCACCTTTTGCAATGGCAATTCCATCGCGGTAAAAAGCAACGGATTCAATTAACTTAGCCCTCTTAATATAGGTATTAACGCTTTCTTTTAAAAATTTCTGAACGAGAATGGTATCTGCCCCTTGACCTCTTAGATAGGAGGCAGCATCAAAGGTCCTGGCACCTGTCCGTAAGGTAAAACTTTTTGTATCCACCACGATTCCCGCGAGCAGTGCAGTAGCTTCTATCATTTCTATTTTACCGCGTTTTGGCTGGTATTCAAGAAATTCGGTAACAAGCTCCGCTGTAGAAGACGCGTATGGCTCCATATAAACAAGAACTGGATTTTCAATAAACTCTTCCCCGCGACGATGATGGTCGATTACAACAACGTTATCAATTCTATTAAGAAGTCGTTCTTCAATTACTAGCGCAGGTTTATGGGTATCCACGATGACCAATAGTGTTTTTTCTGTTGAAATTTCCAATGCCTCTTCTGGACCTATAAATCGAGAAAATAATTGCTCTTGATGGCGGATTTCTTCCATCAGCCTTTGAACAGCACCATCCATTTCTTGAAAGTTTAAAACTATGTAGGCATCTTTTTGATTCATCTGCGCTACCTTGTAAATACCAATGGAAGAGCCAATAGAATCCATATCGGGATTTTTGTGTCCCATTATAATAACTTTATCACTTGCGGTAATTAAATCCTTTAGTGCATGGGAAATAACGCGGGCACGTACTCTTGTCCGTTTTTCAACCGGATTTGTTTTGCCGCCAAAAAATTTCACTTTACCATTTGGATGTTTGATTGCAACCTGATCGCCGCCTCGTCCTAAAGCTAAATCCAAACTTGACTGTGCTAATACGCCCAACTCAGGCAGGGAAGGAGTCCCAGCACCTACACCAATACTTAACGTAAAGGAGATATTCTGCTTAGAGGTCATTTCTCGTACATCATCAAGGACAGTGAATTTTCCCTTTTCCAAGAGTTGGAGAATCGCTTCATTAAAAACAGCGATAAACCTTTCAGATGAGATTCTTTTAAGAAAAATCCCGTTATCCTGGGCCCATTTATTTAAGGTTGAAGTAACCAAATTGTTAATGCTTCCACGCATTTGGTCATCCATTCCTTGTGTTAATTCATCGTAATTATCTAAAAAGATAATTGCGATAACAGTGCGTTCATCATGGTACATTTTTTCAATTTCTTTTTGTTCTGTGACATCAAAGAAATAGAGGAGCTTTTCCTCACTTTTAAGAATGACGCGGAATTTCCGCTCATGCAGTGTAATAATTTCTGTGCCAACCTCTTGCTTAATTAACGGTATTAACGAATCTGCTATTTCGTAGAGCGACTTACCAATAAGGGTGTCTTCATCAAAATAAGAGGATAGGAAGGGATTGGTCCACTCGATAAAGTAATCATCATTGATGAGCATAATTCCAATCGGCATTTCCATCAGTGCTTCTTCGCCGACCCTTTTCACTCTGTAAGAAAGAGTTGAGATATATTCTTCCATCTCTTTCCTTTGGCTGGATTCAATCACTATCATATAGTACAGCGGCGGAATAATGAGAAATAAGCCCACTAGGCTAAGTACCCAATTATAGTAGCACAGGACAATGAGCAGCACTACTGTAATGCCTATTAGCCCGTAAAAAGGGTATCGAATCGAGCGTTTTTCTATAAATGCAGGCAATTTTTTCAGCTCCTAAACAGTAGTCATCACTCTTTTTTATTAAAGCCTTTTCGTAAATCAAAGCCTAAATCAATTATACCTAATATCCCCACAATATAAAGGAAAATTGGAATGAGAAAAGAGACAATCGCTATTGTAATAGAAATGGCCTTCGAAAAACCCTTTTTATCGAAGTAATAAAAGATAAATGTATATCCTTGCAGGATCATCAAAAATTGAAGAATATAGGTCATATTGATAATGGCCATATACCAAAAGCTGCCCTCTTCTGGATTCATCAACATATTAACTAGCAAGGTAAGGAGAAAGTAATATAATATACTTTTTGGAAGTGATATCTCTTTAAAACTTTTCCATTTTTCAACCCTAACGCCGAATCTCTTTATGATGGGAAAGGATATAAGCTGCATAATGAATACAATCAAAAAAGACGAGAGAACAAATAGAGTGGGAATTAATGTCTTAATTAAGTTTAATCCATTATTAAACTGTTCCAACACTTTTTCAGAGTCTTGTGTATTCCCAAAATTCTTTAGTAAGTCCGCCGAAACGTTGAGTGATTCCCGCATCATTTCAATCATTTCAGTAATCATATCGACTTTAAAGAGAACGATACTTGCCACATATATAATAATTAAATTGACTAAAAAGACAAGAGAACCCGCGATGAATAAAACACCCATGTTCTTCTGTTTCTGAATTAAGTAGCCGATTACGACACCTGTTGTCCCATATGCAAGTGTTAATGGCAGCGACATAATCGTACCTACAATAAACGAGAGGAGAAGGGATGCAACTATAAAAACAACGTTACTTTTCCCGTCATTTTTGGATGCAAAGAGCATAAATGGCACTGCTAAAAATAAGTTTACAATCATCCCTAGAAACGGGACATAAATCGTTAGTAATAATAAAACAGCAAAGGCTGCTAAAAGGATTGCGCCTTCTGTTAATTTACGTACATTTTTCACTACTTCACCTCAATTATTTCAAAAGCCTATTTCTTAATTTTAGCCAGTTACGCTCTCCTATTCAACAAATCTGCAAGAAAATAAAAAGACAGCAAGGGATAAACCCCAGCTGCCTTATATATTTCATACTATTATTCACCCGCAACGAATGGTAATAATGCCATTTGACGTGCACGTTTGATTGCAACAGTTAGTTTACGCTGATATTTAGCGCTAGTACCAGTTACACGACGTGGTAAAATCTTTCCACGTTCTGAGATGAATTTTTTAAGTAAATCTACATCTTTATAATCGATGCGTGAGATGCCATTTGCTGTGAAATAGCACACTTTACGGCGCTTCGCGCGTCCGCCTTTACGTCCTCCACCTGCCATGAAAATTCCCTCCTTTATTAAATGATTAACGATTATAAAAAGTTTACGTTAAAATGGTAGATCATCATCGGAGATGTCTATCTGACCGTTACCTGCGAACGGGTCATCATCCACTTTTGTAAAACCTTTATTATTGTTATTGTTAGTGTTTTGATACTGTCGTTGATTCTGATTGCCGCCTCCATAAGGATTTCCTTGCGGTTCCCTAGGTGGAGCTCCGAAGTAATCATTGTCGCTTCTTCCGCCACCGCCGCCAGACGCATTTTTCGGTTCAAGAAATTGAACACTCTCTGCCTGAACTTCAGTAACGTAAACACGCTTACCATCTTGTCCTTCATAGTTGCGGGTTTGAATGCGACCATCTACTCCTGCAAGACTGCCTTTTTTCAAGAAGTTTGCCACATTTTCAGCTGGTTTTCGCCAAACAACACAATTAATAAAGTCTGCTTCACGTTCACCTGCCTGACTAGAAAACGGACGGTTAACAGCTAAAGTAAAAGTAGCAACAGGAACCCCATTTGGTGTATAACGCAAATCAGGATCTTTAGTTAAACGGCCAACAAGCACGACACGATTCATCATCAGAATCAACTCCTTTTCTTTGAGGAGAATGTTTCATGTGAAACATCCAACCAAAATGTATTTATATTAAGCTTCTTCTTTAATTACTAAATGGCGAATGATATCTTCGCTGATTTTCGCAAGACGAGAAAATTCTTGTACCGCGTCAGCTGAAGATGTAGTTTTCACGATTTCGTAATAACCATCACGGAAATCGTTGATTTCGTAAGCTAAACGACGCTTACCCCAATCTTTTGTTTCAGCAGTTTCCGCACCGTTTTCAAGAAGAATTCCGTTGAAACGCTCTACAAGAGCCTTTTTCGCTTCGTCTTCAATGTTTGGGCGGATGATGTACATGATTTCGTACTTATTCATCACAGTCACCTCCTTTTGGTCTAAACGGCCCAACTTTGGGCAAGGAGCAATTATTCATTACTCACAAGTTAAGATTTTATCATAGTTAAAGACGAAAAGCAAGGTTGTTCACTATTTCTAGTTTTTTTCCTTAAAAGTCTTTCCATGTAAAAAGCCTTGCAAACGCAAGGCTGACAATTCTACACATTGAAACGGAAGTGAATAACATCTCCGTCTTTTACTAAATACTCTTTTCCTTCTAAACGGACTTTCCCAGCTTCTTTAGCAGCATTATAACTTCCTGCTGCTAATAAGTCATCATAAGAGACTGTTTCAGCACGAATAAATCCGCGTTCGAAATCTGAGTGAATAATACCAGCACATTGTGGAGCTTTCATGCCGTGTCTAAACGTCCAGGCACGAACTTCCTGAACACCTGCAGTAAAGTAGGTAGCTAGTCCAAGCAAGTTATAAGCTGCGCGAATTAACTGGTCAAGACCCGATTCCTCAATTCCAAGCTCTTCAAGGAACATTTGCTTTTCTTCGCCTTCCAGTTCAGCAATTTCTTCCTCGATCTTGGCGCAGACCACGATCACTTCAGCGTTATCCGCTGCTGCAAATTCACGTACTTTTTGAACATATTCGTTGCCTGATGGATCTGCTACATCATCCTCACCAACGTTTGCCACATATAAAACAGGCTTAATCGTTAAAAGGTGAAGCATTTTGGCGATTTTCATTTGTTCTTCCGTAAATTCAACCGTACGTGCTGGCTTTTCAGCTTCAAAAGCGTCACGAAGCATGGAGAGTACTTCAAACTCAGCTGCTGCGTCTTTATCTTTTTGCTTAGCTAATTTTTCAACGCGGCTAATTCTTTTTTCAACAGACTCCATGTCTGCAAGAATTAACTCTAAATTAATAACCTCGATATCTGAAATAGGATCTACTTTTCCTGATACATGGGTGATGTTCTCGTCTGCAAAACAGCGGACTACTTGGCAAATTGCGTCTACTTGACGAATATGTGATAAGAATTTGTTTCCTAATCCTTCACCTTTACTCGCACCCTTTACAATCCCAGCAATATCGGTAAATTCAAAAGCTGTTGGAACTGTTTTCTTCGGTTGAACAAGTTCCGTTAGTTTTGTTAAGCGGTGATCTGGTACCTCTACAATTCCTACGTTAGGGTCAATCGTACAGAAAGGGTAATTGGCTGATTCAGCCCCAGCCTGTGTGATTGCATTAAATAATGTAGACTTACCAACATTCGGCAAACCTACGATTCCAGCTGTTAATGCCATGTACTTTCACTCCTCAAGATATATATCTATTTAAAAAAATAACGTCCAAGAATTATTAAAAAGCCTCTCACAATTATAGGCATTAGAAGCTAAAAAGACAAGAACAACAAAAACAACTGGTGCACTAGGCACCAGTTAGTTTACCTTTTCAATATTCACTAGACAATCGTACAAGGTACTGCCGAGACCGTTATCGGATTCTCCGCTTGAGGTTAGGTTATTTACTGAACCGCCAAACCTTTTCCAAATTCCTTCATCGATATTAATCGTGTTTGGATGAGCCTTTGGCAGGATGGAAAGATATCCTTTTACTTCACCGCGATTATTCCATACTCTGACATAGTCGCCCTCCTGTAACTGTTTATCAACTGTTATATTTTCCGCAACCTCTACCTTTAACACAGGTGCTTTAGAAAAAAGATGATAGTTTTGAGAATGATTAGATCTTAATGGATGAATCGTCAATAAATTATAAGGGAATTTCTCCGCAAGTAGAGGATTGTTCCATTTAGATTCCTCAGGAACAGCTAAAGTCAGTTGTCCTTCTTCGCCCTTGTTCATGGATGTGAATTCAAATTTCCCGGAAGCTGTTTTAAACTGGTGATCACTCCACGGGACTTTTTTCACCGGCAGTTCCAGCGTATGCTGTTCCTTAAGTTCATCTATTGTAAGTCCTTTTTCTGCTAAAGAGTGAAGTGACATTTCCAGCCACTGATCTCTTGAAAACTGAAAATCCTCACCAAACCCAAGTCTTTCAGCAAGCTGTGTCCAAATCCATAAATCCGACTTAGCTTCTTCAGGAGCTAAAACGAGTTTCGGACCATAATTAACATAATGATGGTACATGGAAGAATAATAAAGATCTTCTTCCTCAAAAGAAGTGGTGGTTGGCAGGATATAATCTGCCAGTTGAGCTGTATCGGTCATAAATTGCTCAATTACAACGAGTGTGGAAACTGATGAAAATGCCTTTTCTACAACCGATGAATCTGGGACCTGTGTTAACGGATTACCGCAGGTAACCACAATCATTTTTATTTCCGGATTAGTGGCAGAAAGCACTTCCTCCGCCTGCTTCATGATTGAAAACTGTCGATGTCTTTCCTTCCGGCTGCTTAGCGTTAAGTTGGAAATATCAAAGCTTTGCCCAACTTGCAGGTTGGCGTAATTAGCACCACCGCCAGGTATTCCAATATTCCCGCTTACCGCTGCAAGGGCATCAATCAAACGGATCGTATTCCCGCCATTTTTATACCGTTGCAGACCAAGTCCCATAAAAGTAGAGGTTGGTTTATCAGCAAAGACCTTTGCTAATAGCTGAATTTTCTCGACTGACACTTCCGTCATTTCACTTATTTTTTCTAAAGATATGCCTTCAATCAGTTTCTCTAGATCCTCAAAACCATATGAATAGTGTTCAATAAATTCACGATCTTCAAGTCCTAAACGGAGGATTTCCTTTATAATCCCTGAAGCTAGTAAACCATCCATACCAGGTTTTACGGACATATATTCATCTGCTATTTTCGCAGTTGCATTAAAAAGTGGATCAATAACATAAATCTTCGCTCCCTTTTTCTTTGCTTCTAGGAGCTTTTCATAAAAATGCATGTTGGTACGTGCTACATTTCTTCCCCAAACGACAATGTTTTTACTATTTAAAACATCCTCTGGTTCATGACCATAAGCATCGCCAAAGTCCCATTTTTGCGCCTCAATTCCAGCACCCCAACAAAGTGAACCATAAAGCTCCGTTACACCGCCATATGCATTAAAGAATCGTTGATCTAGATTTTTAAGTATCCCGTTGTTCGCATAGTCATGACTATGGAGAACAGCCGTGGAACCATATTGATCTTTTATTTCCTTCAACTGTATGGCAATTTCATCAAGAGCCTGATTCCATGAAATTTGCTTAAATTCTCCGTTCACCTTTTTTAAGGGATAAAGAATCCGTTCAGGTGAGTTCGTCCTTGTTTCGAGCATTCTGCCTCTGCCGCAAATTTTCCCCTTGGTAATGGGGTGGGAAGGGTCACCTTCAACTTTTATTACTTTATCGTTCTCTACCGTTACATGAAAACCACAGCTGTCCCAGCAATTCAATGGACACGCTGATTTCACAATACTCGCCACTACTCCACCCCCAAAACGATCTCTACTTTTTAACTAGAATAATACAGTTAACCAAAAAAAAGAAGCATAAACTACTGTTCATGCTTCACCAATATTTTCTTCATTTTCCTTGAGAATTCTCGTCTAGGGATCATTACACTATGTTCGCAGCCTTCACATTTGATTCGAATGTCCATCCCCATCCGGATAATTTTCCATCGGTTGGTCCCGCATGGATGCTGCTTTTTCATTTCAACGACATCATTTAACCCAAACTCTTTTTCTTCCATTCAATACCTCTCCTTTTAAATACTAGGTTCATTGATATTTCCAGAATTCTTTGAGTACATGACCATACGTGGATATGGAATTTCAATTCCATGCTCATCTAGACATTGTTTGATATCTCTCTTAATATCCCGAGAAACACCCGCATGCTTCATAGGTAATGTTTCAGCAACGATTCGTAAAACAATTTCTGACGGTCCTAAGGTTTGAATCCCTAGAAGCTCTGGTGCCTTTATTAATGCTTCGTATTTATCCGGCATTGTTTCAAGTAAATCCCTGATGATATTTTGCGTTTTTTCAATATCCTCTTCATATGCAACCGATATGTCGATTATCGCAAGGCTGTTATTTAAAGAGAAATTCGTGACCTGAATGATACTGCCATTCGGCAAAATGTGAACTTCTCCTGTCCAACTTTTTAACTTTGTTGTCCGTAAACCAATAGCTTGGACGGTTCCTTCAAACTGATCTATTCGAATATGATCTCCGACTGAAAATTGATCTTCAAAAATAATAAAGAAACCACTTATTACATCTTTTACGAGACTCTGAGCTCCAAAACCAACAGCAAGGCCGACAACCCCTGCACCTGCAATCAATGCTTTTACATCAATGGTTAAGACTGAGAGAATCATCATAAATGCAATAAAATAAACGACATATGTAAGAACATTATCAAGAAGCTTTGCTAATGTTTCTTCCCTTCGTTCTGAGGTTTTAAGCGGCGAACGAGTTCTTAGCTTAAAAACATTATCAATGGCCATACTTCCCAGCTTGATTAAGATCTTAGCCACAATCATAATCGCTATAATTTTTAGAAAACCTTCCCCAATAGCCAGCCATGTATCTTCATTTTGGAATTTATCAACAAATCTCTGAATAATTCTTTCTGTAGAAGTCATTTGAACATCCTTTCCTCTCACACTATTGAATCATTCTTATTTTATCAAGTTTCCCTTGTAGTTTATAGTATTGTGATTTATTCCTTTTTTCAACTTTGGAATATCTTTTATTCATCATGTATAGATTTTCTTAATATTCCGTATACTGTTAGAAAAGCGGAGGCGCCTTGACCAGGGGCGACGGGCATAAGACGAGCCGGCAGGAAGGTTGTTCTTTAACCTTCTTGACGGATTGGCTTATGACCCGAGCCCCTAGGCGCTGGAGCTAGACAACTTAAAAGAAAGCGGGAAAAATTGGTCACAATTAAGGAGTGTACTTATGAATCTGAAACCTAGTTTCTTTGACAGGAGGACCAATACTGGACGGATACCCCATGATGATTTTCAAGCTGTTGAAAATTTAACCATGGAATTAATCAAGTTCCTGCCACGGGCATCTCAACGTCCCATCGTATTTGTTTGTATCGGAACAGACCGCTCAACCGGGGATTCATTAGGACCACTTGTTGGATCACTTCTAGAGGAGAAGGACATTTCTTCTTTTCATGTCTATGGTACGTTAGATGAACCCATTCATGCTGTTAATTTGGGTGACCGGTTAAAGGAAATAGCAGTAAAACATCAGGATCCCTACATTATTGGTATCGATGCGTGTTTAGGACGAATGAAGAATGTTGGGGTGATCCAGGTGGGTAATGGGCCTGTTAAACCTGGGGCTGGTGTGAACAAAGAGCTTCCGGCAGTCGGTGATATTCACATTACGGGGATTGTCAATGTGAGTGGCTTTATGGAGTTTTTTGTCTTACAAAATACCCGATTAAATTTGGTAATGAAAATGGCAAAGACCATTGCAAATGGGATTCATCAAGCAAGTATTCTCCATTCCAAAGGAAGGCTGCAGGAATTAATTCAAGAGGAGCGAAAAAAGACCAATTAAAAGAGCAGCCGGGATCAGCCTAGCTGCTCTTATTACTATTGTTGAATTTGTAAAATCTTACAAAAACAAACGATATAAATAGAGAACGGTTACGATAAATCCTGTCACAACAATAGCAGGGAGGAGGTTTGCTACCTTTATTTTTACTAATCCTGTTAGATTGAGCCCAATAGCAAAAATCATGACACCGCCTGTAGCAGTCATTTCAACAATGAATTGATCCATCAATACCTGGGGAATAAAGGTGTTAATTTGGGTGGCGAATAAAGCAATTAACCCCTGATAGAGCATGACTGGAATAGCTGAAAATATAACGCCCACTCCCAGGGTAGTTGTTAATATAATTGACGTGAAGCCATCAATGAGCCCTTTCGTATACAAGACGTCATGATCGCCGCGTATTCCACTATCAAGTGCTCCTATGATTGCCATAGCCCCAATGACAAAGATCAAGGTTGCAGTAACAAAACCTTCTGCAATACTTCCTTTTCCATTTGAACCTATTTTGCTAGAATCAATTTTCTTTTCCAGCCAAAGCCCAAGCTGATTGAGCTTTTCCTCCAATTGCATGAGTTCTCCAAAAACAGCGCCCATAACTAAACTAATAATCACAATCAGAAAATTCTCGCTTTTTAAACCCATCTGCAGTCCTAATACAATCACTGATAATCCAATTGCATACATAACCGTAGTTTTCATGCTTTCAGGAATTCTGTTTAAAAGCTTTCCAATCAGTGTACCAATTATAATTAGTAACCCGTTTACAAGTGTCCCTAGTAAAAACATCTGCTCTTCACCTATTCTTCGAAACTCGAAATTAATAATAGTATTAAACTATCACTTTTTAATAGAGTTGGAAAGTTATTTTTTTAATATAGCTGTGTTAAATAGGCCTGTTGATTTCCACTCCACTAAGGAATGCTTCCTCGAATAATCACCGCAGGGACAGGCTGCCTTTGCCTGTCCCGAGGCACTTCGCTTTCCGCGGGCGTGCCGGGGAGCCTCCTCGGCGCTTAAGCGCCTGTGGGGTCTCCCCAGCCCCGTACTCCCGCAGGAGTCTTCGTGCCTTCCGCTCCAATCAACAGGGTTCTAAAACAAAATTTATCTTTAACATAGCTTTTTTATAAAAAAATAAACCATCCATTGATGGTTTAAAGTGATTCTTCTTGACCCAGCATTTCTAAAATACGTTCTAAATCCTCTTTGGAGAAAAATTCAATTTCTATCTTGCCTTTATTTTTTGTCTGCTTAATGTTTACAGTTGTTCCAAATCGTTCGCGAAGGGAGTGTTCCCGTTCCTGGATAAACACATCTTTTTTCTTTTCAGGCTTTTTTGTTTCACGTGGAACATTTTCATTAAGATTTTGAATGATCTTTTCTAGTTGACGAACATTCAATGATTCCTGAATTATTTTATCTACTAAGGCTGGAAGCTTTGCCTTTTGACGCAATCCCAAAAGTGCGCGGCCATGGCCCATCGAGATTTTTCCATCTGAAATCAGCTCTTGAATCTTGGGAGGCAAAGACAACAGCCGGATATGGTTCGCAACATGCGGACGGCTTTTCCCTAAACGTTTGGCTACTTCTTCTTGTGTGAACTTTAACTTTTCCATTAAAGTTTGGTAGGCTTGTCCCTCTTCAATGGGATTCAAGTCTTCACGCTGCAGGTTTTCTAAAACGGCTAATTCCATCATTTGCTGTTCGGTTAACTCTCTTACAACAGCTGGGACAGAGGCAAGTTTTGCTTCCTTTGCTGCCCGGAAACGTCTTTCTCCCACGACAATTTCATAACCTTTAATACTTTTTCGAACGACAAGAGGCTGGAGAATCCCGTGTTCTATAATAGATTCTTTTAATTCATCAATGGCCTCTTGTTGGAAGGTTTTCCTTGGCTGGTAAGGGTTGGGTCGCAATTCTTTTAAACTTATTTCTTGGACAGTCTCTTCCTTACCGGCTTCGATATTTGTAAAAAATGCATTTATGCCTTTTTTTCCTAGACCTTTAGCCATTTGAGACCACTTCCTTTGCTAGATCTAAATAAACTTCTGCCCCTCGTGATTTTGAATCATACGTAATAATTGGTTCGCCATGGCTTGGTGCCTCACTTAGACGTACATTTCTTGGAATAATGGTTTTATATACTTTATCTTGAAAATACTTCTTCACTTCTTCGATTACTTGAATGCCTAAATTCGTTCGGGCGTCGAGCATCGTTAATAGCACGCCTTCTATTTTCAAGTCTTGGTTTAAGTGTTTTTGTACTAGTCTTACAGTATTTAATAACTGACTTAAACCTTCGAGAGCATAATATTCACACTGAACCGGGATTAACACAGAGTCAGAAGCTGTTAAGGAGTTGAGCGTTAACAATCCTAGTGAAGGCGGACAATCGATAATAATATAATCAAATTGGTCCTTCACTTCTTCAAGTGCACGCTTTAATCGGACTTCCCTTGAGATAGTAGGAACAAGCTCAATCTCCGCTCCTGCAAGCTGTATAGTAGCCGGAATCGCATATAAATTTTCAACAGATGTTGGTTTAATAACATCCTTTGCTTCCACATCGTCTACTAAAACATCATATATACACTGTGCTACATCTGCCTTTTCGATACCAATTCCGCTCGTAGCATTCCCTTGTGGATCAATGTCTACTAATAAAACCTTTTTCCCAATGTATGCTAAGCAGGCGCCTAGATTGACAGAGGTAGTTGTCTTTCCAACTCCGCCTTTTTGATTCGCGATTGCAATAGTTTTGCCCACGATGTCACCTACCTTGTTTCAAATAAAGTACTTAAATTCTAGTCATATCAACTAGTTAACCTGTCATTTTCGCAGTCTAAACTAGTAAATTATAATTTCCATGCTATTTATTTTAACATGAATCTGATTTATTGTTATTTGTTTTCATAAAATAATCATGACGAATCAAATTAATAAATACCATTATTTTACAGTCGTAAATAAATCGATCCCCATTAAAATGCAAAAATAAAAACCAAACTGCTTATAGTCTGGTTCCATTTGTAAATATTTTATTTTTTCTTTGGGATTTTTATTGTAAATTGATAGTACTCTTCGAATTCTTCTTCATGTGAGTCGAGATTGATACCGTTATCTGATACCATCGTTAATGATTGCCTTATGGTATTTACAGCAATTCTCATATCCTTACTGAAGGCTTTTCTTTTTGGTTTCGGTTTTTGATTCTTTTCTTCTAGCAGCCGGGCAACTCGATCCTCTGTTTGCTTTACATTAAGATTTCTTTCAATAATATCCTGTAAAAGTAATACTTGTTTCTCTGGATTTTTAAGTGGAATAAGTGCACGGGCATGCCGTTCAGTTATTTCTTTATTTAGCAAGGATTCTTGGATAGGCTGAGGCAGCTTTAAAAGCCGGAGCTTATTAGCCACTGTCGATTGACCTTTTCCAAGACGCTGAGCAAGAGCTTCTTGCGTTAAATTATGCAGCTCGAGCAGCTTACCATAGGCGATAGCCTCTTCAATCGGAGACAGCTCTTCCCGTTGTAAATTCTCAATTAATGCCACAGAGGCTGTTTCTCTATCGGAATAATTTTTTATGATAGCTGGTGCTTCTTCCCAGCCCAGCTTCTTCATTGCACGCCAGCGGCGCTCTCCGGCAATAATTTCATAATTTCCATCAAACTGTCGGACCACAATTGGCTGAATGATTCCGTGTGTATGGATTGTTCGCGATAACTCCTCTATTTTTTCATCGTCGAATACGGTTCGAGGCTGAAAACGGTTAGGAACAATACTTTCAATCGGAATCTTTTTAATTTCCTCATTTTTTTCAACATCTAGTTCTTGTTCAAGTTCTTGTTCTAGCTCTTTTTCAAGCTCTTTTTCTAACTCAACCTTTTGATCTCCCTTTTCGCCGAGGCCAAAAAAGCGTGAAAACGAATTCTTCATCCCCAACACCACCTTTACGAAACTCCCTATTACTTATTCTCTATTATACAGTTTTCTTCCTGCCAAAACCTTCAGTTTTATTTATACAAAAATATCCTTCTCTATTCGATTGGCATTTTACCAGGTGTCCCTGGTTTTCGTGGATATTTTTTCGGTGTTTGTTTTTCCTTTTTAATCACAAGAATATTTCTTTCACTTTCTTCCATAGGCAAAGTGAAAGTGTGCATTTGCTCTAATCTTCCTCCAAGAGTCGTAATTGCCTTTTGACCGACGGTTAACTCATCGTTTGCATGTGCAGCCTTCATGGCAATAAAATGTCCTCCTACTTTTACAAGAGGAAGGCAAAGCTCGCTAAGCACAGACATTCTTGCTACTGCCCTTGCTGTTACGAGGTCATATGACTCCCGATGAGCTGGATTTACACCGAAGGTCTCAGCGCGGTCGTGAATGAAATGAACGTTTTCCAATTTTAATACATTTGCTAAATGATTTAAAAAGGAAATTCGCTTATTTAATGAATCCACGATGGTTACCTCCAAATGAGGAAAAGCAATTTTTAAAGGAATACTTGGAAACCCCGCACCTGCACCTACATCACATAGATGCAGAGGCTGCGTGAAATCAAAGTAAAAGGCAGCAGATATGGAATCATAGAAATGTTTTAAGTAGACATCCTCTTGATCAGTGATGGCAGTTAGGTTCATTTTTTCATTCCACTCCACTAAGGTGTGGAAATATTGATCAAATTGATTTAGCTGCTCATCACTAAGGGTAATCCCCTTCTCAAGAAGCATGGCTTTGAATTGTTCGATATTCATCAGCAAAACTTCCTCTTTTTGTAAAAATTATGGGCTTTGTTATAAGTTTCTGTTGATTTCCGCTCCACTAAGGAAAGCTTCTTTGAATAATCTCCGCAGGGACAGGCGCTTTTTGCCTGTCACGAGGCACTTCGCTTTCCGCGGGCGTGCCGGGGAGCCTCCTCGGCGCTTAAGCGCCTGTGTGGTCTCCCCAGCCCGTCCTCCCGCAGGAGTCTTCGTGCCTTCCGCGAAAATCAACAGAGTGCCAAAATAAATGTAGCTATATCAAAGCAAATTATAAGTTACTTGTTCTAGACACTTTTCCTTGTTCCAAATATACAAGAAGAATCGATATATCGGATGGATTTACACCAGAAATTCTAGAAGCTTGGGCAAGTGATAAGGGTTTAATTTGTTTTAGTTTTTGCTTTGCTTCCGTTGCAAGACTTGATATCGCGTCATAGTCGATGTTTTCAGGAATTTTCTTATTCTCCATCTTCTTTAAACGTTCAACCTGCTGAAGTGACTTTTCAATATAGCCGTCATATTTAACTTGAATTTCAACCTGCTCTTTTATATCCTGGTCTAATTCCACAGCGCTTGGTGCTAGTCTTTCGATGTGTTCATAGTTCATTTCAGGTCGCTTCAATAAATCGGAGGCAAGAATTCCATCCTTAAGTTCACTACCGCCAATGCTTCGAATAAGCTCCTGAACTTCAGTGGAAGGTCTTATTCTAGTTGATGACAGCCTTTCTTTTTCTGCTTCTACCGCAGCTTTTTTAGCTAAAAATCTTTGATAACGTTCTTCAGGTATTAGACCAATCGAATAACCAATGTCCGTCAACCGTAAGTCTGCATTATCATGGCGTAACAAAAGACGATATTCTGCTCTGGATGTTAGCAGACGATATGGTTCATTTGTTCCTTTTGTGATTAAATCATCTATTAATACACCAATATAGGCATCTGAACGACTTAAGATTAATGGGTCTTTTCCAAGTGCACTAAGACCTGCATTGATTCCTGCCATAATCCCTTGTCCCGCTGCTTCTTCATATCCAGAAGTTCCATTAATTTGACCAGCAGTAAAGAGATTTTTAACTACCTTTGTTTCAAGTGTCGGCCAAAGCTGAGTTGGATTAATCGCATCATACTCAATCGCATATCCAGATCTCATCATTTGAACATTTTCTAAACCTGGAATGGTTTTGAGGATTTGCTGCTGAACATCTTCCGGTAAACTTGTCGATAAGCCTTGTACATAAACTTCTTGTGTTTTTCTGCCTTCAGGCTCGAGGAAGATTTGGTGACGCGGCTTATCGTTGAAACGGACCACTTTATCTTCGATAGATGGACAGTAACGCGGACCTGTTCCTTTAATCATTCCTGAATACATCGGTGAACGATGAAGGTTTTGATCAATTAATGTATGAGTTTGCTCATTTGTATACGTCAACCAGCATGGAAGTTGGTCAGTAATATACTTAGTTGTTTCATATGAGAACGCTCTTGGAACATCATCCCCAGGCTGAATTTCTGTTTTACTGTAATCAATCGTATGACTGTTAACACGCGGCGGAGTTCCTGTCTTAAAACGAACAAGTTCAAATCCAAGTTCCTCTAAATGCTCCGATAACTTAATCGATGGCTGTTGATTATTTGGACCGCTTGAATATTTCAATTCTCCGAGGATGATTTCTCCACGAAGATAGGTACCAGTCGTGATAACAACTGTTTTGGCACGGTAAATCGCACCTGTTTTTGTAATTACCCCAACACAGACTCCATCCTCAACGATTAGTCTTTCAACCATTCCTTGAAGGAGTGTAAGGTTTGGTGTTTCTTCTATTGTTCTTTTCATTTCGTACTGGTAGTCAACTTTATCTGCTTGGGCACGCAAAGCACGCACTGCGGGACCCTTCCCCGTATTCAACATTCTCATTTGAATATATGTTTTATCGATATTTCTGCCCATTTCGCCGCCAAGTGCATCTATTTCCCGGACAACAATTCCTTTTGCCGGTCCGCCAATTGATGGATTACATGGCATAAAAGCAACCATATCGAGGTTAATGGTGATCATTAGAGTCTTTGCACCCATACGTGCCGCCGCGAGGCCTGCCTCACAGCCTGCATGACCAGCCCCAATGACCACAACGTCAAAATTACCTGCTTCGTATGACATCTCTTTCCTCCTCTTTCTATACTTTTTCTATTACTTTCCTAGACAGAACTGTGAAAATAGCTGATCGATTAAACTTTCGTGTACACTATCGCCGATAACTTCCCCAAGCATTTCCCATGTTCTTGTTATATCTATTTGAACGATATCAATAGGAGTTCCCATTTCTACTCCATTAATTGCTTCTTCTATTGTGTGCAAACTTTGTCCGATCAAAGCAATGTGGCGGCTGTTAGATAGATACGTCATATCTCCAGCGTCAATCGACCCTTCAAAGAACAAGGATGATATAGCTTCTTCGAGCTCATCAACCCCGCGATCCTCTAATAATGAGGTGGTGACGATTTTATGCTCTCTCGCCAGCTCCTTTACACGCTCCATATCAATTTGCTGCGTGAGGTCTGTCTTATTAACGATGACAATAACATCCATCCCTTTTACAGCTTCAAAAAGATTTTCATCCTCTTTTGTAAATTGATCAGCATAATTAAGCACTAATAATATTAAATCTGCTTCTTTTAATACCTGTCTAGACTTTTCTACCCCGATCCGTTCAACAATATCTTCCGTTTCTCTTATACCCGCAGTATCTAATAGTCTTAGCGGTACGCCGCGAACATTGACATACTCTTCAATCACATCACGGGTTGTCCCCGGAATGTCAGTGACAATTGCTTTATTCTCTTGAACGAGACTATTTAATAAAGAAGATTTCCCGACGTTTGGCCGGCCAACAATTACAGTTGAAAGACCTTCTCGCAAAATTTTACCCTGCTGAGAGGTTTGCAGCAGTTTTTTTAACTCATCTCGAACATAGATAGCCTTTTCTAACAACATATTATGTGTCATTTCTTCAACATCGTCATATTCGGGATAATCTATATTTACTTCGACATGCGCAAGTATTTCTAAAATTTCCTGACGCAAGCCCCTAATTAACTTTGATAACCGGCCTTCCATTTGTCCTAAGGCAACATTCATCGCACGATCCGTTTTGGCTCTGATTAAATCCATTACTGCTTCTGCTTGAGATAAATCAATCCGGCCATTTAGAAACGCCCGTTTTGTAAATTCACCTGGTTCAGCCAGTCTAGCCCCATAGGCCAGTACATGCTGCAATACCCGATTCACAGAAACAATCCCGCCGTGACAATTTATTTCAACTACATCCTCTTTCGTAAAAGTTTTTGGTCCCTTCATAATCGATACCATTACTTCTTCAATTACTTGCTCCGTCTTTGGATCAATTAAATGACCATAATGAATCGTATGGGTTGGAACCTCTGTTAACCTTTTACCGCCGATGCTTCGAAAAATTTGATCCGCGATTTTAATGGAATCATCGCCACTCAACCGTACAATTGCAATTGCTCCCTCACCCATCGGTGTCGATATGGCAGCTATCGTATCGAATTCCATTACGTTCACCACTCTTTATAAAATTAATCTATATAAAAATGAAATATTTTTACTCCAAATTATTAGAATACCACATCTGTTCTTCTCTGAAAAATGAGAAATCCTAGCGTCGATTTATCCACAACTTGTAAAAATGTCTACCTATTATTTTAACTTATCCACATGTGAATAACAATAAAACAAGAGATTTCAAATAATTGTTATAAACATGTGCTTATTAGATCTAAATTAATGACACCAAAAAAAAGACATCCTTCAAACAGGATGTCTTTTACTCATTTTATTTAACTGGTGAAATAACGATATGCCTGTGTGGATCTGAACCATCTGAAAAGGTTTTAACGCGTTTATTGTCGGATAATGCTGTATGAATGACTTTACGCTCGTAAGAAGGCATTGGTTCCAACGCAACATCCTTGCCAGTTTTTACAGCCTTAAGGGCAAGACGATGAGCTAACTGGATCAGCGTATCATTTCTTCGATTTCGGTAATCTTCCGCATCCAAAATAACCGTTAAGTATTGATTAGAAAAACGATTAACGATTAGCTGTGTTAAATATTGCAGTGAATTTAACGTTTGTCCTCTTTTTCCAATTAAAAGAGCGATCTTTTCACCAGTCATAACAAATAGAATTTGTTTTCCATCTCGTCTCGTTTCGATATCGATAGGAGCTCCCATTTGTTCACTAACCTGAAGAAGAAATTTCTTAGCCTCTTCAATTGGATCAATGATGACAGTAACCTTAACGACAGCAGGACGCGAACCAAAAATCCCAAAAATACCCTTTTTACCTTCGTCAATTATAGCTACATCTGTGCGGTCTTTTGTTGTATTTAACTGAGCTAAAGCTGATTCCACTGCTTCTTCGACTGTTTGTCCGGTAGCAGTTACTTGTTTCACTTTTTTGCTCCTCCCGCTTTACCGGATTCTTGCACTTTTCTCAAGTCCGGTCCTTTAATGAAATAGGTTTGAACAATCATGAAAAGATTTCCGACTACCCAATATAAGGAAAGGGCTGCTGGGAAATTAAAAGCAAAAATGACAATCATAATCGGCATCATCCAAAGCATCATCGCCATTTGCGGATTATGCTCTTGACCGGCCATCATCAATTTTTGCTGAATAAATGTAGTGATACCCGCAATAATTGGCAGGATGTAAAAAGGATCCTTGTCCCCAAGATCAAACCACAGGAAACTATGATCAGCAATTTCTCTTGTTCTTGATATTGCATGATAAAAACCAATTAGAATAGGCATTTGGACGATTAATGGAAAACATCCCGCCATCGGATTTACTCCGTGCTTTTGAAAAAGAGCCATTGTTTCTTGCTGTAATTTCTGCTGTGTCTTCTGATCCTTAGAGCTGTATTTTTCTCGAAGCGCCTTCATTTCTGGCTGCAGCGCCTGCATTGCTTTCGAGCTTCTTGTCTGCTTTATCATTAGCGGCAAAATTGCTAATCGAATCAGTAACGTAACCACAATAAGTGATAATCCAAAGCTTCCACCAAGTATTTCTGCACCTTTTACAATCACCCAGGACAGCGGATAGACTATGTACTCGTTCCAAAAACCTGTACTTTCAGCATTTATTGGCTTATTAATTTCTGTACAACCAGCTAATAACAAAAATACAGAAACTATGCCAAGCAAAAGTAATATTCGTTTTTTCAACCGAATTTTCCTCCTTGAACAATTTATATTCTATTTAATATTAAAATTTTTTATAAAATAACGAATGTGATATTCAAATGGTATTTTACCATCTTTTAGAATAATTTACCTCTTAATTTTATAATGAATACAACATTATTTTAACTGACTACCTTCTCTTGAAAACCTTACCAACCTTAAAGACATGGGTTAAACTTTTTTTCACTTCAAAAAAGTCCATATCAGCTGCAGGTTTTCTAGCAATAATCACGTAATCATTCCCTGGAACAATTTGATCTGATAGTTCGAAAACAGCTTGTCTTATGTATCGTTTTATTTGATTTCTCGTTACAGCATTTCCTACTTTCTTGCTGACTGAAAGTCCGATTCGAAAATCCTCTTGACCCTCTTTCGGCAGGCTATAGACAACAAACTGCCGGTTAGCAAAGGATTGTCCTTTTTGAAATGCCTCTTGAAATTCTTTATTCTTCTTTACCCGTAATTCTTTCTTCATAGAAAACACCTTCCATCTACATTAGAAAGATTTTATTAGAAAAAAGACCACTGATGTTTCAGTGGCCTAAGCTGATAATACTTTTCTTCCTTTTTGGCGACGGCGTGCTAGAACTTTACGTCCGTTTGCACTGCTCATACGACTACGGAAACCGTGAACTTTACTATGTTTACGTTTATTTGGTTGATATGTTCTTTTCATATATGACACCTCCCTGAGGAATAGCTGTTAAAGACAGTCTAATTTATTATAAAGACGGACCCCCATATTGTCAACCACCCTTAAAATATTGTTCCCCAGTTCCAAATTTTTTTACGTCAAGCTCCATTTCTAATCACTAAAGATTTTAAAGCAATCTTCTTTTTAAAAATTTACCTGTGGATATTTTTTTCGACTTTTTTTTCGAGGTTTCACAAGATATTGACAGTTTTTGCACAGGAACCACTACTTGTGGACAAGTTTTAATCACATCTTGTTACAGTTGTGGATAAACGGTGAAAAGGCATTGCACACCTGCCTTTTATCTGATATTATATTTGTGTTTTCACTCTGAATAACTTCGTCTCTAAAATATGTTATCCACAAATTGTGGATAAGGTGTGGACAAGTTATTCTAGCATACTGCAGAACCTTGTCCACAAGCGGTGGATATTGTCGAAACTCCACATTATTTCCTATATTATGTTTTTCCACAACCATTGTTTCGTATATTTATAAATTAGTAGGTTGTACAGCTTGTATAACATTGTTTTTTCACGGAACTATTGCCCAATTGTTATGGGGTTGCGATTTACGGATACTTCACAACTCTTTGTGAAAAAATATCTCTATATATGGAGTTTAGACAGAAACGAACCTGCAAAATGCATTTGAATAATAGATAGATAATAAAGGAGGGACAACCGTTGGAGAATATTGCGGATCTTTGGAATGCTGCTTTAGCCAATATTGAGAAAAAGATTAGCAAGCCTAGTTATGACACCTGGCTGAAGTCCACAAAGGCCCATTCCCTTCAAGGCAATCTACTTGTGATTACTGCTCCAAATGAATTTGCACGTGATTGGCTCGAGGAGCGTTACTCTCAGTTAATTGCTGGAATCCTGTATGAAATTACTGGAGAAGAGCTATCTGTTAAGTTCATTATTCCGCAAAATCAAAAAGAGGAAGACCCTGACTTGCTATTGCCAGCTAAAAAGGCAAAAAAAGAGGATGATCAGCATGATTTTCCACAAAATATTTTAAACCCAAAGTATCTTTTTGATACGTTTGTTATTGGTTCGGGCAACCGATTTGCGCACGCAGCATCCCTTGCTGTAGCTGAAGCACCCGCAAAAGCATACAATCCCTTATTTATTTATGGGGGCGTTGGTTTAGGAAAAACACACTTAATGCACGCAATTGGTCATTACGTTTTAGAGCATAAACCAAACGCAAAGGTAGTTTATTTGTCTTCAGAGAAATTCACGAACGAATTTATTAATTCTATTCGTGACAATAAAGCTGTCGAATTCCGCAACAAGTATCGAAACGTTGATGTGTTACTAATTGATGATATTCAATTCTTAGCTGGAAAAGAATCAACGCAAGAGGAATTTTTCCATACTTTTAATACTCTTCATGAGGAAAGCAAACAAATCGTTATTTCAAGTGACCGTCCGCCTAGGGAAATTCCAACACTTGAAGACAGACTGCGTTCACGTTTTGAATGGGGATTAATCACAGATATTACTCCTCCAGATTTAGAAACAAGAATTGCGATTCTTCGGAAAAAGGCTAAGGCTGAAGGATTAGATATACCAAATGAGGTTATGCTCTATATCGCTAACCAAATTGATACAAATATCAGAGAGCTTGAGGGAGCATTAATCCGCGTGGTAGCTTATTCTTCCTTAATCAATAAAGATATTAATGCCGATTTAGCTTCGGAAGCGTTAAAGGATATCATCCCTAGCTCAAAACCTAAAGTAATCACCATTCTTGATATCCAGAGAACCGTCGGTGAGCACTATAGTGTAAAACTTGAAGATTTTAAAGCTAAAAAGAGAACAAAATCAGTAGCCTTTCCTAGACAAATTGCGATGTACCTATCACGGGAATTAACCGATTATTCATTACCAAAGATAGGAGAAGAATTTGGAGGTCGTGATCATACCACAGTCATCCATGCTCATGAAAAGATTTCCAAACTTTTGCAAACTGATCTTCAGCTGCAAAAGCAAATGAAAGAGCTAAATGAGTTGTTGAGAGTTTAAAATAATGTGAATAACTTGGACTAGTTTATGCACAGTCTGTCCACATGTGGATAGACTGTGTTTCCATTGCAAAAAATAGGTTATCCACATACTAACAGGGCCTACTAGTACTTCTACTGTTTTTTATTTAAAAAACTTATTATTATATGTTCAAAAATTTTCAATTATGCGTGCTTAGAACAAAAAAATTGCTGGGAGGATTATAAAATGAGGTTTATCATCCAACGGGATCGCCTTGTCCAAAGTGTCCAAGATGTTATGAAGGCTGTCACTTCGAGAACGACAATCCCAATTTTAACGGGAATCAAAATTACAGCTAGCAGCGAAGGAGTAACCCTAACGGGAAGTGATTCCGATATTTCAATTGAGTCTTTTATTCCAAATGAGGAAGATGGAGATGAGATTGTAGAAATCAAACAAGCTGGTTCTATCGTCCTTCAAGCAAAATTTTTTAGTGAAATTGTAAAAAAATTACCTACTGACTCAGTCGAAATTGAAGTACTAGGATCTTTACAAACCGTTATCCGCTCTGGGAAATCTGAATTTAATTTAAACGGACTTGACGCAGAAGAGTATCCGCACCTGCCACAAATAGAAGAAAATAATAAATTTCATATTGCAACGGATCTTCTGAAAACGATGATACGCCAAACCTTTTTTGCCGTATCCACCTCAGAAACACGTCCCATCTTGACAGGTGTAAACTGGAAGATTGAAAATGGTGAACTAAACTGTATTGCAACAGATAGCCATCGTCTGGCATTAAGAAAAGCAAAAATAGAAATTGAAAATAACGAAAGCTACAATGTTGTTATACCAGGTAAGAGTCTGAATGAACTGAGTAAAATCATAGATGACTCGAATGAATTAATAGATATCGTTATCACAGAAAATCAAATTTTGTTTAAAGCGAAGCATTTATTATTTTTCTCAAGGTTGCTAGAAGGAAATTATCCTGACACTTCTAGACTGATTCCAAGTGAAAGTAAAACTGATATTATTGTTAATACAAAGGAATTCTTACATGCCATTGATCGTGCTTCCTTACTTGCCCGTGAAGGCAGAAATAATGTTGTGAAACTTTCAACTATTGATGGCGGAGTAATAGAGATTTCCTCCAACACACCTGAAGTAGGTAAAGTCGTCGAAGAAATTCAAAGTCAATCCATCGATGGAGAAGAATTAAAGATATCTTTTAGTGCTAAATATATGATGGACGCCCTAAAAGCACTTGAAGGTACAGATATAAGGATTAGTTTCACTGGAGCGATGAGACCTTTTGTTATCAATCCACTGCATGATGAAACCACACTTCAGCTGATTTTACCTGTAAGAACTTACTAGGATAACCGCATGAATAGTCACCATGTTTTTTGGTGACTTTCTTTATTTTTTGTTTTTTAGTAAAATAAAGTATTGAGACCATTTTAGAAATGAGTGATAAACATTGCCTGAAGAAATAAAGCTAAATACAGAGTTTATTACGTTAGGACAATTTCTTAAATTAGCTGACGTCATCCAATCTGGTGGAATGGCAAAATGGTTTTTAAGTGAAAACGATATTTTTATTAATGGCGAACAAGATCAAAGAAGAGGAAGAAAGCTTCGAGCGGGAGATAAAGTCACAATTCCCGGCTTTGGAGAGTTTTTGATTACGAGTAACTAAAGGTTGTGTCGTTTTCATGTATATTGAACAATTAGCACTGAGGGATTATCGAAATTATCAGAGCCTGTCGGTCGAGTTTGAAAATAAAGTTAATGTCATCCTTGGGGAAAACGCTCAGGGTAAAACAAATGTGATGGAATCTATTTATGTTTTAGCGATGGCTAAGTCTCATCGAACATCAAATGATAAAGATCTTATTCGCTGGGACCAGGAGTATGCTAAAATAGAGGGTAGGGTTCAAAAACAGCACAGCTCATTGCCATTGCAATTAATTATTTCCAAAAAAGGAAAAAAGGCTAAATGCAACCATATAGAGCAGCAGAAACTAAGCCAATATGTCGGGAACATGAATGTGGTCATGTTCGCACCGGAAGATTTAAATTTAGTAAAAGGCAGCCCGCAAGTAAGAAGGCGGTTTATTGATATGGAAATTGGGCAGGTGTCGCCCATTTATTTACATGATATGAGTCAATATCAAAAAATACTTCAACAGAGAAATCATTTTTTGAAAATGTTGCAAATAAAAAAACAAACCGATCAAACCATGCTCGAAATTCTTACTGAGCAGTTTATTGATATGGCTGTGAAAATAGTATTCAAAAGGTTTGAGTTTCTCCACTTGCTTGAAAATTGGGCTAAGCCTATTCATAAGGGCATTTCTAGAGGGCTGGAATCATTAGAAATTGTCTATAAACCATCTGTTGATGTATTAGAAGACCAAGATTTGTCGAAAATGAAAGCAAGCTTTGAGGAAAAATTTAGTAAAGTTAGAAGTAGGGAAATAGAACGTGGTACAACCTTATTTGGACCACATCGTGATGATTTGTTGTTTTTTGTAAATAATCGGGATGTTTCGACATTTGGATCACAAGGTCAGCAAAGAACAACGGCACTTTCTGTTAAGCTTGCCGAAATTGAATTAATTCATTCAGAAATTCGCGAATATCCCATCTTACTCCTTGACGATGTTTTATCGGAATTAGATGATTATCGTCAGTCACACTTGCTTAATACCATCCAGGGGAAGGTCCAAACATTCGTTACAACAACGAGTGTGGACGGAATCCATCATCAAACATTAAAAGAAGCTTCAACTTTTGAAGTAGAGTCTGGTGTTATCAATAAAGTTAATTGAGGTGGTAAGTGTGTATATTCATGTCGGGGAAGATTTAAATATCAGGGCGAAGGATATCATCGCCATTCTTGATAAAGGGTGCGTGAATTCTTCAAATCTAGTCGAAGAGTTCTTAGAACAGCATAAGGAAAAGCTTGTTAACCTTTCGAAAAACCCCTTTAAATCTGTCGTAATTACTTACGACAAGGTTTATTTATCCCCAATTTCTTCTGGAACATTAAAAAAACGTTCAAATCAAAAGGAAATGCAGGAATCTTGAGATTATTATTTTTCATTTAGGTTATAGAGTGATTTTTTTGAATGAAAGTGCGGGGTGAACGATATGACAATGGAACAAAAAGTAGTCCAGGAACAAGAATATGGTGCTGATCAAATACAGGTTCTTGAAGGTCTGGAAGCTGTTAGAAAAAGACCTGGTATGTATATTGGTTCAACTAGTGGAAAAGGTCTCCATCATCTTGTCTGGGAAATTGTAGATAACAGTATTGATGAGGCATTGGCAGGATATTGTGACGAAATCAATGTCATTATTGAGGAAGATAACAGTATAACTGTTAAAGATAACGGACGTGGTATACCAGTCGGAATTCAAGAAAAAATGGGCAGACCAGCAGTTGAAGTTATCATGACCGTGCTTCATGCCGGAGGTAAATTCGGCGGCGGAGGATATAAGGTTTCTGGTGGACTGCATGGTGTAGGTGCCTCCGTAGTTAATGCACTCTCCACAAATTTAGATGTTTTGGTACATCGTGACGGTAATATATACTCCATTAAGTTTGAACGTGGAGCTGTGGTTCAAGAATTAGAGGTCGTCGGAACAACAGATACAACAGGTACAATTACTCACTTTAAACCAGACGGTGAAATTTTTACTGAAACATTGGAATATGAATATGATATTTTAGCAACTCGTCTGCGTGAACTCGCATTCTTAAATCGAGGAATAAAAATCACGATTAAAGATAATCGTGTAGAAAATAAACAGAATGAATATTACTACGAAGGCGGCATTAAATCGTATGTAGAGCATTTAAACCGCACAAAAGAGGTTATTCATGATGAGCCGATCTATATTGAGGGAGAACGTGACGGTATTAGCGTTGAAGTAGCTCTTCAATACAATGAGGGGTATACGGACAGCATTTATTCCTTTGCGAATAACATCCACACCTATGAAGGCGGTACCCATGAATCTGGATTTAAAACCGGTTTAACCCGTGTTATAAATGATTATGCAAGAAAAAATGGTTTGATAAAAGAAAATGATACGAACCTATCTGGTGAAGATGTTCGTGAAGGCTTAACTGCGATTGTTTCAATTAAGCATCCGGACCCACAATTCGAAGGGCAAACGAAAACAAAGCTTGGAAACTCTGAAGTAAGAACGATAACGGATTCATTGTTCTCAAGCCACTTTGAAAAATTCTTACTAGAAAATCCACCAGTAGCTAAAAAAATCGTTGAAAAAGGATTAATGGCTGCCAGAGCAAGACTAGCGGCAAAGAAAGCTAGAGAATTGACGCGCCGAAAGAGTGCTTTAGAGGTTTCAAGTTTACCTGGGAAATTAGCTGACTGTTCATCAAAGGACCCTTCTATCAGCGAACTGTACATTGTTGAGGGTGACTCGGCAGGTGGTTCGGCAAAGCAAGGCCGTGACCGCCATTTCCAAGCAATTCTGCCATTGAGAGGAAAAATACTCAATGTTGAGAAAGCACGTTTAGATCGGATTCTCTCCAATAACGAGGTTCGTTCTATGATTACGGCAATAGGAACAGGTATTGGTGAAGATTTTGATATTGCGAAAGCAAGATACCATAAAATAGTCATTATGACGGATGCGGACGTTGATGGTGCTCATATTCGAACGTTATTGTTAACCTTCTTCTACCGTTATATTCGAAAAATTTTAGAAGCTGGTTATGTATACATTGCTCAGCCGCCATTATATAAAGTTCAGCAAGGAAAAAAGGTTAGGTATGCTTATGATGACAAAGAGTTAGAAAAAATATTCGCAGAGCTCCCAAGTCAGCCGAAGCCTAATATCCAGCGGTATAAAGGTTTAGGAGAAATGAATCCTGAACAATTATGGGAAACCACAATGGATCCTGCTAATAGAACTATGCTTCAAGTGAGTCTAGAAGACGCGATTGAAGCAGATGAAACATTTGAAATGTTAATGGGAGACAAGGTAGAGCCGCGCCGTAACTTCATTGAAGAAAACGCTCAATACGTAAAGAATTTAGATATATAGTTTTGTCTAGCGACAGCGCTTAGGGGTTCGGGGGCTTAAGCCACTGGACAAGGCGCTTCCGCTTTTCAAAAAGGGATAGAGGGGTGACCACTATCCTCCTTTTTTCGTTTATCTTGATCTCATTGGATGATGATTAAAGGCAGATCGTCACCAAAATAGGAGGTACTAAAATGGCCGAAACACCAAATTCTCAAGTGAAAGATATTAATATCAGCCAAGAAATGAAAACATCGTTTCTTGACTATGCAATGAGTGTTATTGTTTCTCGTGCCCTTCCAGATGTTCGAGATGGTTTAAAACCAGTTCATCGCCGTATTTTATACGCTATGCATGATCTTGGCATACACGCGGATAAACCTTATAAAAAATCAGCTCGTATCGTTGGGGATGTAATCGGTAAATATCACCCGCATGGAGATTCTGCCGTATATGAAACAATGGTACGGATGGCGCAGGACTTTAACTATCGTTATATGCTTGTTGATGGACATGGAAATTTTGGATCAGTAGATGGGGATTCAGCTGCGGCAATGCGTTATACAGAGTCTAGAATGTCCAAAATCTCTATGGAACTACTTAGGGATATTAACAAAGACACAATCGATTTCCAGGACAACTATGATGGTGAAGAAAGAGAGCCTTCTGTTCTACCAGCAAGATTCCCTAATCTATTAGTCAATGGTTCTATGGGTATTGCTGTTGGTATGGCTACAAATATTCCACCACACCAGCTAGGTGAAGTGATTGATGGCGTATTAGCTGTTACTCGTGACCCAGAGATCACTATCCAAGAATTAATGGAGGTCATTCCTGGCCCGGACTTTCCAACCGGAGGAATCATTATTGGCCGAAGCGGTATTCGTAAAGCATACGAAACAGGTAGAGGGTCAATCACCATACGCGGAAAAGTTGAGATTGAACAAAAATCAAATGGTAAAGAAGTTATTATTATTAACGAATTACCATACCAAGTAAACAAAGCGAAATTAGTTGAACGAATCGCAGAATTGCATCGTGATAAAAAAATAGAAGGCATTACTGATTTACGTGATGAATCTGACCGCAATGGAATGCGTATTGTTATTGAGGTTCGTAAAGACGCAAATGCAAATGTCCTACTAAATAACTTATATAAACAAACGTCTCTTCAAACTAGCTTTGGTATTAATACACTAGCCCTAGTAAATGGACATCCCAAGGTATTAAATTTAAAACAATGTTTAGTCCATTATTTAGACCATCAAATTGTCGTTATTCGCAGACGAACAGAATTTGAGCTGCGAAAGGCAGAAGCAAGGGCTCATATATTAGATGGTTTAAGAATTGCCTTGGATAATCTCGATGCTGTCATTAGCTTAATTAGAAGCTCTCAGACAACAGATATTGCGCGCGAAGGATTAATGACGCAATTTAACCTCTCTGAAAAACAAGCACAAGCGATACTTGACATGCGTTTACAGCGTTTAACTGGTTTAGAAAGGGAGAAAATTGAGGAAGAGTACCAAAGTCTTGTTAAGCTAATCGCGGAATTAAAAGCAATACTAGCTGATGAAGAAAAGGTTCTTGAAATCATACGTGAAGAATTACTAGAGCTCAAAGAGCGATTTAATGATAATCGCCGTACGGAAATCGTAACAGGCGGAATTGAAAATATAGAAGATGAAGATCTCATCCCACGTGAAAATATTGTTATTACGTTAACACATAATGGCTATATTAAACGTCTGCCTGTTTCAACGTACCGCGCACAAAAAAGAGGCGGTCGCGGTATACAAGGGATGGGTACCAATGAGGATGACTTCGTGGAGCATTTAATCACGACATCTACTCATGATACAATTCTCTTCTTTACAAATAAAGGTAAGGTTTATCGTTCAAAGGGATATGAAATCCCTGAATACAGCCGTACAGCAAAAGGGCTGCCAATCATTAACCTTCTTGGAATTGAAAAAGGAGAATGGGTTAATGCCATTATTCCAATTGAGGAATTTGTGGATGATTGGTACTTATTCTTTACGACAAAAGAAGGTATCTCTAAGCGTTCTCCATTAACATCATTTGCACATATTCGTAATAATGGCTTAATTGCGTTAAATCTTCGTGAAGGTGATGAACTGATTTCTGTTCGCTTAACAGATGGAACAAAACATATGATCATTGGAACGAAAAAGGGTATGCTAATCCGTTTCCCTGAAACCGATGTTCGCTCTATGGGAAGAACCGCAACTGGGGTAAAAGGAATCACCTTAGATTCGGATGATGAGGTAGTTGGTATGGAAGTGCTTGAGGAAAATAGCAGCGTCCTTATCGTAACTAAGAACGGATATGGAAAACGTACACCAGCAGAGGAGTATCGAATTCAAGGCAGAGGCGGTAAAGGTATTAAAACTTGTCATGTTACCGAAAAGAATGGCTCATTAGTTTCTGTAAGGGCTGTAACAGGTGAAGAAGA